>NZ_CP179214.1:3664297-4001156 GCF_051201695.1 Tenacibaculum sp. nBUS_03
TCTATTCTAAGAATCTCATAAGGCTCCTTTGCATTAATTTCTTCGACATTTTCAAATTCAAAATCATTTGATGTTTCATAAACCAAAGCACTAAAAAAAACATTTAGTTCAGGCATTTGAAAATCAACTTCTTTTGCTTGACTAGACTTATAATGTCTTGCCCTTTGCATTTGTTCGTCAATTAACTGAGGGATGAGTTTTCCCCAAGTTTCATCTGATTTATATAGTTTATAGACTTCACCTTTTACTTCGTCTTTATTTGCAATAAGTGTAGCATTACCCTCTTGATCCTCAGGTTGTCTAGAAATTCGACCAAGAAATTGAATTGTATATGGGATTGAACGGGGTGTTGCATGCAGAACAGCAACCTTTAAATAAGGAATATCTAGACCTTCACTAGCAATTCCAACACAAATTAAACCGTCTAACTCATTATTTTTAACTTTAGTTACTAGTTGAGAATTAACATTAGCCGATCGTTTTGAGTGAATATAGTCTACATTAAAACCATTTTCATTGTAAAGTTGAGTTAGTAGAATAGAATCTTCTATTCTATCTGTTCTTATCAAGATTGAAGCATTTGGATTTAACTCTTTTTCTCTTTGAAAAACATCAAATGCTGAATTCATTAATGCTTCATTAGTATTTTGGATGCCAGCCCTTTCACCAACAAAACTTACTTCTCTCATTATGTTGTCTTCTAAAGCTTTATCAATCGAATAATGATAAATTAATTTGGCTTTCATTCTTTTTCTATCTCGCCTAAAAGGTGTTGCGGTAAAGAAAACTCTTTTTAATTCTGAATAAAAATCATTTAGTTTTCGCCAAGTTTCGGCAGGCTCATGATGAGCTTCGTCAACTAATACAGCATCTATCAAATCTATTGGGATTGGTTCAATGTCCTTATAATATGGTGATATACTGTTTGGATGGGCTACAATAACATCATGCTCATTCAAGATAACTTCCCATTGTTCTCTGGTTTTTTGTCGTTTTGTAACTTCAAAAACATTTATTTCATCAATATCATTAGGTAGACAGTTTACGTTTTTCAAGACTTGCAAAGTTTTGAATTGTTCAGCTATTTGTCTGCGTAGGATTTTCGAAGGAACTACTATTAGTATCTTTTTAATATTTAATTCAAAACAAGTAGCCATCATCAAGGCAGTTTTACCAGAACCCGTTGGCATACTAACTAAAGATGCTATTTCATTTGATGAAGTGGTAAAATGACTTTTTAAAGCCCAAATTGCACCTAGTTGGCATTTTCTCAACCCATTTCCTTCCTCTGGCTGTAGTTTAAATAATTCTTTGTTTTCAATAAAAAAAGCCATGAAGTAAAATTTATAGTTGGTTATTTGTATTGGCTACAACGTTGTTGTATATGGTTTGTTGCGTGTTTTAAGCACCTAATTTAGCAAACACAAAACCAACTAGAAAATCCGCAAGGATTTTCGTAAGTAGGCTAGAACTAGCAATAAATTATATACGGTGTTAGCAAATGTTTTTGTGGTCTTTGATTTCAATATCACCTATGTATAAACGTACACTTTCTGTTATTTCTTTCCTATCCGAATCACTTATGTCTTTACCAAGGATGATACAATTAAAAGCCTCTTTTGGAAGATGTATTTGTCTATCAGATATGTTGGCTTTATCAAACCAAAATTTTTGAGTTCTATATTCCTTTTCAAATTCCCATTTCTGTTCTTTAAAATAAACTTGCTTCCATCTTATTTCATCTCTATCCATAATTGGGTCAGGTAGCAGAATCGGTATTTCTTCTACATATTCAACTTTTCCACCACCACCCAAATAATCAAATAATATTCGAGTATTGTAACCAACACAAAAACCTTGATGCTTGTCAGCATATTTATCCCACATTTTATCAAGACAGTTTTCAGCAGTTAAACTTAAGACTCCTAATCTCTCAAAATATTCATCAAAATATTTTTTTTGATATTTTTCATTTGATTCAGAGTTTAAATAGTCTTTTTGTTTAACTATTTCTCTTACTTTTTGTCTTCTTTGTTGTCTAATTAAATTAGGTTCAGCAAGAATAGATAATCTGGTATAAAATTTCTGAGCTTGATGCTCAGTCATTAAATCATATCTAACGGGTATTTTACAGTCTATTTCGTCTTCGAATTGATTAGGAGAAGCCATAAAAACTTCTCTTTCGGTAATAAAGCGTTTATTGTAAGTGTCTTTCCAACTGCGATATTTATACAAAACATCGGGGAATTCGATATCATCTAATGTTCCTTGATTAATTTTCTTCTTCATCTAATGTTTGCTAACTCGTTATATAGATAACAAAGTTCTCGTTTATTGGGTTGTAGTTCCGGATAAAAGGAACTTTAGGTAAATATAAAAAGTGGTGCTAAGGTTACTTTATGGGTATCCTTAGTATTTTATTTTTGATAAGTATATAGCCTAAAAATGTAGATATAACAATGAAGTATTCGTACAATTTTTTTTGTGTTTCAAATTTATAAAATATTTAGTTAATCCTCCAAAAAAAACAGCTAAAAGGGGGCAATTTGCTTACTGAGTACAAAATCCCCGCACCCCATAGTACAAATTTTAAGGTTAAATTTGTACTGTTCTCATGTTTTGTATAGGTGTTAACCTGTTGATTTTCAGTGTTTTTTATTGTGTTTTTCTTGTTGGAGAACAAAGAGAACAGTTTTTTCAGAAATAATAAAGCTATTATGTGAAAGTTTTACAAATTAACTACCTAAATTAATAATGTTGTCCATTTTGTTGATCTCTTCATTTAATATTGAATCAACTATGTGAACATAAATCATTGTTTCTCGAATGTTGGAATGTCCTAAAGTTTTTTGTAGGTTTTCAATTCTTCCTCCAGAAATCAGGTAATTAGTAGCGAAAGTATGTCTAGCTACATGAAAAGTTAGGTGCTTTTTAATATTGCAAGCTTTAGCTATACATTTTAACTCTCTATTAATATGTTCATTGGTGTATTTTCCATCAAATAGATTTCTGTAGTTGATGAATTTTTTAGCAGATTCATTTAATTTGATTTTTTGAAACTTTCCAGTTTTTTCTGATTAGAAAGCTATGAAGTAACCAATAATATTTTTAATAGTTGCGTTTTTGAATATCTGAAATTCTTAATCCAGTAAAGCATGAAAATAGAAACCTATCAATACGATATTGTTTTTAGATAAATACAAACTTATGTATGCCCAAAGTAGTTTTGTATTGCAGAAATAAATTTTTAGAAGTTTGTGTTTTTGTCAGAAAAATGTCGGAAAGATAAGTGCCTAAAAATTAAAAACCCTTAACTATTAATTAGTTAAGGGTTTTATTGTGACCTCGACAGGATTCAAACCTGTAACCTCTTGAGCCGTAATCAAGTGCGCTATTCAGTTGCGCCACGAGGCCATTGTTTTGCGGGTGCAAATATACAACTATTTTACAGTTTTAAAAATTATTTTTGAATTTCTTTTTTAAAATTTTCAATAATTTTTTTAGATGCCTCAATGTCAGTGTTAAAAATATGAAGTTCAACAGCGTCTCCTGTTGTTCCAAAACCAGCTAACCTTCCTGATTCTCGTTCGTTTTTAATAATTGAAGGTATTTTAATGGCATTTAATAGTTGAGCAAGCCTATTAACTAGAATTGCAGATCCGGTAAAAATACTAACATGTTCTTTCATAATTTACGGGGTTTTAATTTAATGAATTTATTGTAACATAAGCTCTCCATCCAATAACTAGTAGTTGTAATTTGGAAGCCTTTGTAATGTCTAAGGCTCTTTTAGTATAAGAAGGTAAGACAATTTTGTTAAATTTGGCTAGTTGTTTGAATATTTTTTTTTTCATTAGTTAATTGATTTCTAATCAAAAATAACGAAAATATAATTGTAAATAACAGGACGATACAATTCGTCCTGTTGGTAATTGATTTTTTTATTTCTTTTCCATCATTTTCTTAGCCAATTCAGCGCCAATTAATGATTGTAGCAAATTCCCACTGTTTCCGTCTTTACTTCCTTCAATATACGTTGAAGGTAGTTGTAAATCTTTTATCTCTTTAGCAACTCCCACTGCAGTTTTATACTCCCATTCAGCACGTTCCTGAGGGGTTAAACCAGCACTTACTAGTTTTGCATTTTCATAGTATTGTGCATCTGCAGCTACTTTTTTACTTTTAGCTTTAAATTGCTCAACTTCATATTGTTTCTTTTCCTTTATTAAATTGAAACCAGCAACTTTGGCTTGGGTTTCAGCTTCAATGGTTTGTTGAATTTGAATTTTTTCTAATCTAGCTCTTTCTTTAGCTTTTTCAGACTCTCCTTTAGCAACTTCTTTTTTAGCTCTATAGTATTCACGTTCCGCTTGTTGTTTTTCAAGCTGGGTTTGTGCCACCTCATTTTTTTGTAAATCTAAACGCTCATCAAAAGATTCCTCCCAATCAATACCAGTTACTTGTGCTTGGTAAATTTTTAAACCGTATTGTTTTAAGGTGTTAGAGTTATCTCTGGCTATACTACCGTCTGATTTTCTCTTGATTCTAAATTTTTTCTGCTTACTCGATTTTCCCACGTTTATCTTTCTAATAGTAGTAGTGTCTCCTACAATTTCATTCGTGTTTTCAGATTCGTAATATTGTTCTACTTGGTACATTCCGTTTTCTAATTGATCTCTGAAATACCTGTCAAAATCGGAAGCTTGCCCTGAAATATAATCTTGAGCATCCATTAGTTTACAGGTGTTTTTTATAGCAGCATCAATATTGGGTAAAACTCTACCGTAAATTAATTTTGATTCGCTCCTGTTTCTGTCTGCCATGTTTAAAAAAACCTTTTCGTCATTGATATTAACACCTACAATAACTGACGTGCTAATTTCTGCCTTAATTGCATCACTGAATTCCCATTTTTGAGCTTTTCTGTTATAAATACCTTGACTACTTTTTGGTAGCTCGTCACCGTCTTTTAAAATAATATCTTTTATTGATGTTTCATAAGACAATGGAATAATTCTACCCCACCATTTTAATTTTAATCCCTGGGTGGTAATCATTTTATCCCCCCCTGAAACATATTGCACTGCATAAGCTGTACCAGCGTCTGCATAAAAGAACATTCCAGTGATAATACTCAGTAATATTCCGAGTAATGTAAATTGAATACTTCTGTTGGTGGTGAACCAACCTAAGAAGCCGTCTTTTTTGATAATTGATTTTAAAATAAGGGTAAGTACCCCAATAATAATTAATAGTATTCCTAAAAATGTTAGCATAATAATTGTGTTTTTAATGGTTGATTAAAATAAATATTGAATTAGTTGAATTATAAAATTTACTGCTGAGATAATTAAATTTAAAGCAATAGTTATCATTTGTTTTTTTGTGTTTTTAGTTAATAAAAGTTGATTAATTCCGGAATTGTTTTCTCAATATATGTGAAAGAGAATTATACTTCCAAAAGTTTCAATACGATTTAATTAATTTGTATTGATAATTAAAGTTAAAAAATAGTAATTGGTTTTAATATGTTATATTATTGTCTTGTTTGTTGTTGTTTTTTGTAGTTTTAAATTTATATTATGGTTTTAATGTGTAATTAAATAAAGGGCATTTTTTTACTGTTTTGAAAAAGTAAAGGGAAAAACGTTGTTTGGTAAGAGTAAAAAGAGGTGTTTGATTTTTGTGTCTTGTAAAAAAAACTTTTTTTGTTAGAGGTTTTAATGAGAAAAAAGTGGTTTTTAAGCATGTAATGCTTGTTCGTATTTTACAGGTCAAAACCCTATCTTCGCAAAAAAATAATTTATGAGTATTTTATATATTGTTATTGGATTAGTTTTATTAGTTCTTGGAGGAAATTGGTTGTTAAAAGCAGCTGTAGCCTTATCATTAAAATTGAATATACCTAAAATTGTTATTGGTATGACTGTTGTTTCTTTTGCAACATCTGCACCTGAGTTAATAGTAAGTATTAAGTCTGCATTAGACGGAGCTACTGGTTTAGCGGTTGGTAACGTAATAGGTTCTAATATTGCTAATATAGCCTTGGTGTTGGCAATAACAATTATTTTATCTCCTATAGATGTTCAAAAGAGTTTCTATAAAACAGATTGGCCTGTAATGATGATAGCTTCATTATTGTTGTACTTTTTTATAGTTAATGATAAAACAATTCAAACGTACGAAGGGGTAATTTTATTTATAGCCTTACTAGTATTTTTAGTATACCTTTTACGTTTTCAAAAGCAGGCTGTAGTTGATGAAATGCCTGAAGATGATGAAGAGTTGCCGTTGTTTAAAGTAGTGCTATTTTTAGCTATTGGTGGAGTAGGTTTGTGGGGAGGGTCAGAGTTGTTGATTGATGGAGCAAAAACATTAGCGAAGGGTTTAGGGGTAAGTGATGCTGTAATTGGTGTAACGGTAGTTTCAGTAGGAACAAGTATACCAGAGTTGGCAGCTTCTATTATTGCGGTTATGAAAAAAGAAAAAGCGATTTCTTTAGGGAACTTAATAGGGTCGAATGTATTTAATATTTTGGCGGTTTTAGGAATAACAGCAATGATTACACCTGTTGAGGTTAAACCAGATGCGTTAAGTTTGATAACTAAAGATATTTATTGGATGTTAGCTATTTCATTTGCGGTACTTCCGTTAGTGTTTATTCCTAAAGGAATGAGGTTGGGAAGAAGAGATGGGGTGTTGTTGCTTATTGCATATGTTGTATTTGTGTATTTAGCAATTTCATAGCTTGTATAGTTAAAAAATAAGTAGATATTTATTGGTTTAGCTGTAAATGAAAAATATTAATACGTTTTAAAGAGATATAAAATAAAAACCCCTCACAAATTGTGAGGGGTTTTGTTTTATATATAAAATCTAGTTTAGATTTTAGCGCTCTTAACAGTTTTGATAATTCTTCCAGCAATCTTGTAAGGATCACCATTAGAAGCAGGTCTTCTGTCTTCTAACCATCCTTTCCATCCTTTTTCAACAGTAATAATAGGGATACGGATAGAAGCCCCACGATCAGATACACCGTAGCTAAAGTCAGATACGTGAGCAGTTTCGTGTAAACCAGTTAAACGTTCATCATTATTAGCACCATATACGTCAATATGCTCTTCAGTAACAGGTCTGAAAGCTTCACAAATAGCTTCGTAAGTTTCTTTAGAACCACAAGTTCTTAAGGTAGTATTAGAAAAGTTAGCATGCATACCAGAACCATTCCAGTCACCTTTTACAGGTTTCGGGTGGTACTCAATGTAGTACCCATATTTTTCAGTTAATCTATCTAATAAATATCTTGCTACCCAAATTTCATCACCAGCTTTTTTAGCACCTTTAGCAAATAATTGGAATTCCCATTGTCCAGGAGCTACTTCTTGATTAATTCCTTCAAAGTTTAAGCCTGCGTCAATACATAAATCAGCATGTTCTTCAACAACGTCTCTACCCCAAGTATATCTTCCTCCAACAGAGCAATAGTATTTTCCTTGAGGTTCAGGGAAACCACCACGAGGAAATCCAAGAGGTAAATCTGTTTTAGAGTCCATTAAAAAGTATTCTTGTTCAAAACCAAACCAGAAATCAGCATCATCATCGTCAATTGTAGCACGTGCATTAGATTCATGAGGGGTACCATCAGCATTTAAAACTTCAGCCATAACTAAAAAACCGTTTCTCCTAACAGGGTCAGGGTAAATTGCTACAGGTTTTAATAAGCAGTCAGAAGCTCCACCAGATGCTTGTTCTGTTGAACTTCCGTCAAAAGACCATACTGGACAGTCTTCTAGTTTACCACTAAAATTATCTTCAACCTTAGTTTTGCTTCGCATATTTTGGGTTGGTTTATGACCATCTAACCATATATACTCTAATTTAGATTTACTCATGATTTTAAATTTTGATATTACTGTTGTATTGTTTTACAGTGCAAAAATGAATATTTTTTTAGTCACCCCCAAATTTTATAGGGGTATTTTTGAAAAATTAACCTTATTTTAATTTTACCCCTATTTTTTTAGGGGTTTATTTGTTTTTAAATTGGTATTTTTGAAAAATATTAAAAAAAAGATATTTTTTATGTCGGCTATTCGGTTTAATGCGTTAAAGGAAACTCTAAATAGAGGTTCAGTTATTATTGAAGAAAAAAGTAAACGTTCTGAATTATTTGGTAAGAATGTATTTAATGAGCAGGCTATGCGTCAGTATATGACGAAGGAGGCTTATCAAAGTGTAATGGATGCTGTTGAGTATGGAACTAAAATAGATAGAAATAAAGCAGATCAAATTGCAGTAAGCATGAAAGATTGGGCGCTTTCTAAAGGGGCAACGCATTACACGCATTGGTTTCAACCTTTAACGGGTGCAACGGCTGAGAAACATGATGCTTTTTTTGAAACAATAGAAGGAGGTGGGGCAATGGAACGTTTTGATGGAGGTCAGTTAGTGCAACAAGAGCCTGACGCATCATCATTTCCTAATGGTGGAATTAGAAATACTTTTGAAGCTAGAGGCTATACTGCTTGGGATCCAACTTCTCCAGCTTTTATTTACGGAACAACATTATGTATTCCAACAGTATTTGTAGCATATACCGGAGAAGCTTTAGATAATAAAGCACCTTTGTTAAGAGCGTTGCAAGCTGTTGATGAAACAGCAACTGCAGTTTGTAAATACTTTGATAAGAATGTAACGAAGGTAAATGCAACATTAGGTTGGGAGCAAGAATATTTTTTAATAGATAAAGCTTTGGCAGCGTCTAGGCCCGATATAATGATGACTGGTAGAACGTTGCTAGGGCATTCTTCAGCAAAAGGACAACAATTAGATGATCATTATTTTGGGTCAATACCTGCACGAGTGATGAATTTTATGCGCGATTTAGAGCAAGAGTCTATGTTGTTAGGGGTTCCTGTTAAAACAAGGCATAATGAAGTGGCTCCGAATCAATTTGAATTAGCCCCTATTTTTGAAGAAGCTAATTTAGCGGTAGACCATAATTCGTTGCTAATGGATGTAATGGAAAAAGTATCTCATCGACATCATTTTAAGGTGTTATTTCATGAAAAACCTTTTGCAGGAATTAATGGGTCTGGTAAGCATAATAATTGGAGTTTATCTACTAATACAGGGGTAAACCTTTTAAGACCAGGTAAAACTCCTATGAAAAATTTACAATTCTTAACGTTTTTTGTGAATACTATAAAAGCTGTTCATGATTATGAAGATTTAATAAGGGCTTCTATTGCAAGTGCAAGTAATGATCACCGCTTAGGTGCTAATGAAGCACCACCAGCTATTATCTCCGTGTTTATTGGTTCTCAGTTGTCAGAAGTATTAGATGAATTAGAGAATGTAACGAAGGGGAAATTATCTCCTCAAGAAAAAACAGATTTAAAATTAAATATCGTAGGTAAAATACCTGAAATATTACTAGACAATACTGATAGAAATAGAACATCACCATTTGCTTTTACAGGAAATAAGTTTGAATTGAGAGCTGTGGGGTCGTGGTCAAATTGTGCAGGGCCAATGACAGTTTTAAATACGATTATTGCAAAACAGTTAAAGGACTTTAAAATTGAAGTAGATACTTTAGTGGATGCTAAAAAGTTAAAGAAAGATGAAGCTGTTTTTAATGTGTTACGGGAGTATATAAAAGCATCTAAAAAGATACGATTTGAAGGAGATGGATATGGAGATGCTTGGGAGAAAGAAGCAATAAAACGAGGGTTGAGTAATAATAAAACAACTCCAGAAGCTTTAAAAGCAAAAGTTTCTAAAAAGTCAATCGCTCTTTTTGAAGAAATGAAGGTGATGAATAAGGTAGAGGTTGAAGCACGTCACGAAATTGAACTTGAAGAATACGTAAAAAGAATCCAGATAGAAAGTAGAGTTTTAGCTGATGTGGCAAGAAATCATGTAATACCAACAGCAATTCAATATCAAAATACATTAATAGAAAATGTAAAAGGGCTTAAAGAAATATTTGGAGAAACCTTTGAGAGGTATGCTAAAGAACAAATAGAGTTAATAAAAAAAATATCAAATCATATTGCCGAAATTAATTCTAAAATAGAAAAAATGACAGATGAAAGAAAGGATGTGAATAAATTAGAGGGACAAAAGAATGCAGATGCTTATTGTAATAGAATTAAACCATATTTTGAAGAAATAAGGTATCATGCAGATAAATTAGAACTATTGGTAGATGATAATTTATGGCCATTAACAAAATATAGAGAATTATTGTTTACTATATGATGAAAGGAATATTTGTATTTAAAAGGACTAATTCTGATAATAATAGTTTTATTTCTTTAGTTAAGGAGTTGGATGATTATTTAACAGGGATTAATGGAGAGGATGATTCGTTTTTTAGGCAATTTAATAGTATGGATGAGTTACAATGCGTAATAGTTTGTTATCATAATGAAAAGCCTGTTGCTTGTGGAGCATTTAAAATATTTAATAAAACTACAGTTGAACTTAAACGAATGTATGTGAAACATGAATGTAGGGGGAAAGGTGTGGCAACTAAAATAGTAACAGAATTAGAAATTTGGGCAAAAGAATTAGGGTATAAAACGGCAATTTTAGAAACTAGTACTATTATGAATGATGCCTTAACTCTTTATAAAAAAAATGAGTATCAAGTAATTTCAAATTACGGCCAATACAAAAATGTAAAAACAAGTGTTTGTTTTGGAAAAGAACTAAACTAAAATTATTGGTTAGTGAGTAGTTTTTGTGCGTAGCATATTTTTAAAAGAGTATTGATTGGAGTTAGTGTAAAATTACAGAGGAAAAATATTTTTAGATTAATTGGTTTTAGTGAAAAAAATGAAAGATCTATTTGTAGATGCTATTTAGTGTAGGTGAAAGAAAAGAAGTGATGAAAAATAAAAAAGGTCCCCTACTACAAGAACCTTTTAGTAATTTATATCATAATAAAACCTACTACACTTTTTATTACAACAATAATTAAGGCTAAATTAGTATTTGTTCAGGGTATAAAAAATAGGGGAAAGCCCTATGTATAATTTAGGGGTAACCATTAACGAGGTACTCAATTTCCCTTAGTTTTAGTGTGTGTGGGGTGAGGGGTTAGTTGTTGTATATAAGTTGTTTATGTGAAAAAAGAAAAGAAGTAGTCCCCCAGGATTCTTCTTTTCTAAAATGCTAAATATCTATTTTGTAATTCAAATTACTGCTTAAATTTACTTCAAAAAGTACTTTTAATGATAAGAATTAGGTGAAATGTAAGTTTATGTAGGTAAAAGGTTCATTTGTTTTTTTTGATAAATATTAAAGTAGCATTTACTTTGATATTTAGCTGTTTTTAAAGTAATTTCGCATCCACAACACAACAATATTATTACCATGAGTCAAGAAGTTTCTAAAAGATACGCTCAGCGAGGAGTTTCGGCGTCTAAAGAAGATGTTCATAATGCTATTAAGAATATAGATAAAGGATTATTTCCGAAGGCATTTTGTAAAATAGTGCCTGATTATTTAACGAATGATGATGATTATTGTTTAATAATGCATGCTGATGGTGCTGGAACTAAAAGTTCATTGGCGTACATGTATTGGAAAGAAACTGGTGATATTTCTGTATGGAAAGGAATAGCTCAAGATGCACTTATTATGAATATTGATGATTTGTTATGTGTTGGAGCTACTGATAATATAATGTTGTCATCTACCATTGGACGAAATAAAAACTTAATTCCTGGAGAAGTGATTTCTGCAATTATAAATGGTACTGAAGAATTAATATCTGAATTAAAAAAGTTTGATGTAACAATTCATTCTACAGGAGGAGAAACTGCTGATGTAGGTGATATAGTTCGTACTATTATTGTTGATTCTACCGTGACAGCTCGTATGAAGAGAAAAGATGTTATTGATAATGCAAATATTCAAGCTGGAGACGTAATAGTTGGTTTAGAATCATTTGGTCAAGCAACTTACGAGAAAGAGTATAATGGTGGAATGGGAAGTAATGGACTGACTTCTGCTCGTCACGATGTTTTTCATAAATATTTAGCAGAAAAATTTCCTGAAAGTTTTGACGCTTCTGTTCCTGCTGATTTAGTGTATTCAGGAAATACCAAACTAACTGATGAAGTAGAAAATTCTCCAATTAATGCAGGTAAGTTAGTATTATCGCCAACAAGAACATACGCTCCAATTATTAAAAAAATCTTATCTAAATATACATCAGATACTGTTCATGGAATGGTTCACTGTTCAGGTGGGGCGCAAACTAAAATTTTACATTTTATAGATAAAAATCATATTGTAAAAGACAATATGTTTCCGATACCGCCTTTGTTTAAGCTAATACAAGAACAATCTAAAACAGATTGGAAAGAAATGTATCAAGTATTTAACTGCGGACATAGAATGGAGCTATATGTATCACCTGAAATAGCGGAAGATATTGTGTCTATTTCAAAGTCATTTAATGTTAATGCACAGATAATTGGTCGTGTAGAGGCTTCTGAAACAAAAAAATTAACAATAAAAAGTGAATACGGTACTTTTGAGTACTAGTAAAAGTTGAATTAAAAAAAACAACCTCATAAAATTAATTTTATGAGGTTATTTTTTTAATCATTTTTATTTTTTTACTATTATTGATATTTCTAGCATGTCTGAGTTATAGGTTACCACTATTTTTTTTACTACTAGTTTGTGTGGGTAATTAAATTTAAAATAAATATAGCCAAGTAATAAGATATTATATCACGGTTTTATTCTTGTAATTTAAAAAATACATAAATTGTTGTTGGGCTAGTTTTTGTTGCTACTAGTAAAAAATAACGTCATTGCGATAGGGTAATGAAAGGAGCAATCTGTTAAATAGCTATGCGATTACTTAATTTCACTAGTTTTTATTCTTAAATACTATTTTTACAGATAGCGCAGATTTATGATTAGGATTTAGCACCCATCTAATACAAATAGAGTCTTGGAATGAAGCTACTGTTAGCTAGCATGATTAAAATATAAAAATAGAGTAGGCTTACTTCTGAAGGAAATCCATTGTAAGCAAAGCTAAAAAGAGATTTATTGTTACATTTAAAAATCTGTTTTATCTTATATAATCCTGATAGTGTATAATGAAATAAAAAAGCAGTGCTATGCTTAAAAGTTAGCACTGCGTTTTTATGAGTATTTGTTATATTCTAACTACGATGTAACCTCTTGAAGTTTTTCTGTGATAACGACCATTCCAAAAATAATATTTTTTCCCTTTTATTCTTACAATTTTATATTTTGCTGGTCTTTTAACAACTACAACTTTTTTTGTTCTTGGCTTTTTAACAACTACCCTTGGTGCGCATGAAGTTGTTAATACTGTAAATACTAATCCGATAATTATTAATAAACTTCTCATATATCCACTGTTTTAAGTATGTTCAGTTTCTTAGACCTTCAAAATTAAAAATAGTTTTAAATCATTAAAAAATAACAAGATATTATATTTATTTTTTGGTAGAATTCAACTTAAAAAATGTTTCTTAGTAGCTGTTTATTATTGTTGGAGTATAAAAGAGTTGTTTAATTTGTTTTAAACTATTGAGAGAGTATCATTAAAAGTATTAATGGTTCTAAATAGAATCTCAGTCTTTTTTTATTTAAAAAATCTCCTAAAAACTGATTTAGGAGATTTTAATAAATGTTATTTATTTAAAAATGTTTTTAAACCATCATAACTACTAATTTGAAAGGCACTTTTTTCTTTATCAATAACAGATTTAATTTGCTCAGGAATTGCTACTTGAATAGTAAGTGTATTTTCAACAATATCTAAAAACTTAACAGGATGAGCAGTTTCTAAAAAGATACATAAATCATTAGGATTATTTTTTTGATGTTCTTTTGAGCCTAGGTATCCAACTGCCCCATGTGGATCAGCAATATATTCACTTTTTTTATAAATTAACTTCATCGCTTCTCGAGTTTGCGCATCAGTAAAAGCAAACGAAGAGAAAGTACTTTTTAAAGAGCTAATATTGTTTTCAAATAATTCTTGTATACGTATAAAGTTACTTGGGTTACCAACATCCATAGCATTTGAAATAGTAGCTTTTGAGGGTTTTGGTTCATATACACCATTTGTTAGGTAATTAGGTACGGTATCATTTATATTAGTTGAAGCTACAAAATGTTTAATAGGTAACCCTAATTTTTGAGCCATAATACCTGCACAAATATTTCCAAAATTACCACTAGGCACTGAAAAAACTATGTCTTTTTTTTGTTTGTATACTTGTTTATAAGCAAAGAAAAAATAAAACATTTGCGGCAACCAACGAGCAACATTTATAGAGTTGGCAGAAGTTAAAACTCGATTAATATTAGTGTCTAAAAAAGCTGTTTTTACCATGTCTTGACAATCATCAAAAACACCGTCAACTTCTAAAGCAGTAATATTCTGGCCAAGTGTGGTTAACTGTTTTTCTTGTATATTACTTACTTTTCCGCTAGGGTATAAAATAACTACGTCTACTCCTTTTACTCCTAAAAAACCATCAGCAACTGCTCCTCCAGTATCTCCTGAAGTAGCTACTAATACTGTTAATTTATTGTTGTTATTTCTATTAAAATATCCTAAACAACGAGCCATGAACCGAGCACCAACATCTTTAAAAGCCATTGTTGGACCATGAAAAAGTTCTAAAGTACGAACGTTTTCCTCTATTGGTACAACAGGAAAATCAAAGGATAAGGTTTCGGAGATAATTTGTTTTAATACTTCTGAAGGAATTTCATCACCTACAAATTGTTTGATTGCCTCATAGGCTATTTCTTCATTAGTGTAGTTTTCAATATTTTCAATTAAATCTTTTGATAAAGGTGTTATGTTTTCAGGAAAATACAAACCTCTATCTGGAGCTAATCCGTTAACAACAGCTTCTTGAAAGCTTACGTTAGGTGATTTTTTATTAAGACTATAATAGTTCATTTTTGTGTTGTTTGTGTGTTACATAGCATGTAGCAATGTAGTTTTTTACAATATCATTTTGTTTTTTACCGCCGAAATAAATTCGATGATAAACAGTAAATTATTTTATTTTGAATCTAAAATATGAACACCTTGTGTGTTTATTTTTGATGAAAATAAAGTGAAATCTATTTTTTTATCAGCATATGCATTCTGTATTGCTTCCTGAACATTTTTTGCAACTTCTTCTCCTTTGCACAAGGCAAAAATTGTTGGGCCAGAACCTGAAATCCCAGCACCTAATGCTCCAGCTTTAATAGCTTCGCTTTTCACTAAATCAAAATAAGGGATTAAGTGTTTACGAGCAGGTTCAACAATAACATCAGTTAATGAGTTACTTATTAATTGGTAATTATTGGTATATAAACCACTAACTAACCCACCTACATTTGCCCATTGGGTTACAGCACTTTTTAAAGGTACTTTTTCAGGTAAAACTTCACGAGCATCTTTCGTTTTTACTTCAATTTGCGGGTGAATTGCTACTAATTGTAGTTCATCAGGTACAGGTAATTTTACAATATCTAAAGGGTCGTAGCTTCTAATCAGCACAAATCCTCCGTAAACAGCAGCTGCAACGTTATCAGCTATAGGAGTTCCACAAGCTGCTTTTTCTCCCAACATAGAAAATTTAGTTAATTCTAAATTTGTAAAAGGTTTGTTTAATAATTCATTTATACCAAAAGCTGCACCTGCTGAGCTAGCAGCACTACTACCTAAACCACTACCAGGAGAAAACCCTTTATGCATAGTAATTTCAATACCAAAATCAACTTTGTGCTTAGTTAACATAGCCAGAGCAACTACACCAGCAGCGTTTTTTGTTGGATCTAGACTTAAACCATTAGCACCAGTAATCTGTGTTATTTTTACTCCCTTTGTTGATGTTTTTGTAAATGTCATTTCATCCCCCATAGTGTCTACAGCAAATCCCATAGAGTCAAAGCCGCAAGAAACATTAGCAACAGTAGCTGGAGCAAATATTTTTATATATTTCATTTTTTTGCAATTAAAAACAAGTTGGTATTAGTATTTGTAATTCCTTCTCGGTATAATTTTCTTCTATTTTGAAAATTATTATTTAGTAATGATTCTACAAAATAAGTTATTTTATGATACGTGTCCATTTTATCATTTAATTATTGCCTATTCTAATAACATCAGCAAAAATTCCTGACGCAGTAACATCAGCACCAGCACCAGCACCTTTTATAAGCAATGGGTTTACTGGATATCTGTCTGTGAAAAATAATACAATATTATCACTTCCCTCTAGGTTATAAAAAGGATGATCTGAAGGGATGTGTTGTAGCCCAACTTTTGCTTTACCTTCTGAAAATTCAGCTACATATTTTAAGCGACAATCTTTATCATTTGCTTCTTTGAAAATTTGTTGAAAATGAGATTCAAATTCAGTTAAGCTAGCATAAAAATCTTCATTATTGGTAGTGTTTAAACTTTTTTCAGGTAAGAAAGAGTTGTTTTCTATGTCAGATAATTCTAATTCATAACCACTTTCACGAGCAAGGATTAGTATTTTCCTAGCTACATCAACTCCACTTAAATCAATTTTAGGATCAGGTTCAGTGTATCCTTGTTTTTGGGCATCTCCTACCACATCATGAAATGTTGAGCTAGAGTTAAAATTATTAAAAACAAAATTTAAGCTACCTGATAAAACAGCCTGTATCTTATGAACTCTATCACCGGAAGCTATTAGGTTTTTTAATGTGTCAATAATAGGTAATCCAGCTCCTACATTGGTTTCAAATAAAAATGGAGCGTTGTATTTTCTAGATACTTCTTTTAGTTTTTTATAGTTGTCTAAATTAGAAGCGCAGGCTATTTTATTACAAGTTACTACGGCAATGTTAGTACGTAAATATTTTTCATAAACTTCTGATACTTCTTTATTTGCCGTATTATCAACAAAAACAGAATTTCGAAGGTTATAGGTTTTAGCTCTGTTGAAAAACTCATCTAAAGTTGCAGGTTCTCCTTTGACTAATAAATCTTTCCAGTTATTTAAATTAATACCATCAGTATCAAAAGTCATCTTTCTTGAATTTGCAATACCAACAACACGAATATTCATTTTTAAATGTTCTCTTAAGTATAGCTTTTGTTGATGTATTTGAGCTAAAAATCGCTCTCCTACGTTACCAACGCCTGTAACAAATAAATTAAGCTGTTTTATTTTTTCTTCAAAAAATTGTTCATGCAATGTATTTAGCCCTTTTTTAGCATCGTTACTATCTATTACAGCAGAAATATTTTTTTGAGAAGCGCCTTGAGCAATAGCTCTAATATTTACATTGTTTTTACCTAAAGCACTAAACATTTGTCCGCTTAATCCTTGATGGTTTTTCATGTTGTCACCCACCAAAGCTAAAATCGCTAGTCCTTGTTCAACAATTACAGGTTTAACCTTACGGCGTTCTATTTCAATTTCAAAAGTGGTATTAATTGCATGGGTAGCTCTTTCTGCGTCCTCATCATAAATACCAACACAGATTGAATGTTCAGAGGATGCCTGAGTTATTAATACTATATTGATGTCTTGATTAGAAAGTGTTTCAAATAAACGTTTTGAAACTCCTGAAACCCCAACCATTCCGCTACCTTCTAGGGTTAGAAGAGTAATGTTTTCTATATGGCTTATACCTTTTACTAGGTTCGTACTTTTTACTTCTTTGGTAATTAAAGTACCAACATTATTAGGTTCAAAAGTGTTTTTAATAACAATAGGAATTTCTTTTTCTAATACAGGTTGAATAGTGGGAGGATAAATTACTTTTGCTCCAAAATGCGACAGCTCCATTGCTTCTTGATAGGATATTTGAGGTATTGGAAAAGCTTGTTTTACAACACTCGGATTTGCAGTAAACATACCACTGACGTCTGTCCATATCTGTAGCTCATTAACATTTAAAGCTGCTGCATAAATTGCAGCAGTATAGTCTGAGCCACCTCTTCCTAATGTAGTTGATAGGCCATTTTCTGTTTTAGCAATAAAACCAGGTAAAATGGTTATTTGATGAGAATTTTTATTGAAATACTCTTGACAATTTTTATTTGTTATCTCAAAGTTTACTTGTGCTTTATCAAAAACATTGGAGGTTCTAATAAGTTCTCTACTATCTTTATATGTTGCATCTAAGTTGTTTTTTGCTACTTCTGAAATTATGTAAGAAGATAGTAACTCTCCAAAACCACTTATAGTAGCCATGGTTTTTGGAGTAACTTCTTTTAGTAAAAAACACCCTTCTAGTAAAGTTTGCAATTGGTTAAATAAAGTATTCACCTTTTGAGAAACTACATCTTGCGTATTTTTGTTTACTAGTTCGGAAATGACTTGTAAATGATGTTTTTTAACTTCTTTAAAAAGGTCAGTGTAGTTAATTTCATTGCTAGCAGCTTTGTTAGCAGAAGCGATTAGCTTATTCGTTGTTTTTCCGAAAGCAGAAACTACTACAGCTACTTTTTCTTTAGCAGCAGTATTTGATACTATTTGAACTACTTTGTTAATGTTTTGACTGTTGGCTACTGATGAACCTCCAAATTTTAAAATTTTCATTTTAAAAGGTATAAAAATATTTGATGATAGAATTTTAGCTGTTATTTATCTTTTTTCAACTCTTTTGAAAATATAAATAGGACCTAATAGATTATATGTATAAAGAAACCCCCTAAAGGGTAATAGTAATTGTAGTAGAAATTGTTGTAGTGCCAACGAAAGAAGCCGAAGTGGTAAACTCGGTACTTTGAATAGTAATATTTCTTTCGTTAATTAACATTGGGTCAAATATATATAAATGTTTTTAAATTATTTGCTAAGTTGTTTAAATTTTTCTTGAATAATTTGAGCAACAGTTTTATTTTCTATTTTACTTTCAAGCCATGAAAGGATATCAAGATATAAAAAAGCTCTTTTTTCATAAGGGTGGTGTTCAAAAACTTTTAGACGAGCATGAATTTTTTTAAATTCATTTTTTATTTGATGAGGAAAAACATCTCCTAGAGATTTTATGGAAGAAATAAATTCTTTTTGCACTTCTTGTAAATTTTCCATTTTAAGTAAAAAGCGATAAGTATCTTTAAATTGTATTTCTAAATAATAATCTAATCCAGATTCGTAATGAGCAATTAAACTTAGAATTCTAGCAAAACATTGTAAATCTTCAGCAACATGTAAATTTTTTGATTTAATAATTTTATTTAAATACAAAATACAGTTTTTGTTATCTCCCATTCCAAAATATAAACAGGCTATTTTATAATAGAGCACCACAACATGATGGTTATCTAATAAGCCTTTGTATTCTTCTATCTTAGAGGTGATTATATCAACTAAATATTCACCTTCTTTAAAAGTACCTTCTAAAAAATGTAAATGTAATAGGTTGGCATAATAATATTGAAAAATAAGAATTTCAGTGTTACTGTTTTTTGGAATGGTTTGGTTTTTAATTCCATCTTCAAATAAAGCAAACTCCTCTTTAAATTTGTTGAAATGTTTAATGAAAAATAAACTTTCTAGTAAATAATTAATACCTTTTAAATAAAAAACGGGGTGTAATGAAATGTTTTTGGAGTCTGATTTAAATAAAGAAACCCATTTGTTAGCATGTTTGTAGCTTAATAAAAAGTCTTGAGTTAAAAAACTATGCCATAAATTAGCTTTATATAGCCATAGTTTTTCTCTAAAACCAAGGGTTTTAAAATCATATTTTGGTAATCTTGAATTGAAGTAATCATTTACTTTTTTTAATTCTTCATCATTTCTAACGTATCCAGTTTTAAGTAAAATTCCATACAGTTGTAATGATAAATTTGAAAGTTTACTTGTAATTAGATTTTGTTGACTTAATTTTTTAGCTTGTACAGTAAGTTCGTCAGCTCTAGTATTAATACTTCGTGTAATGTATTGACTCTCTATAATTTTTTCAAATTCAATGATTTCATAAGCTATATTTTTTTCTTCACTATCAATAGCCATGTTTTTAGCTTTTTCTAAAAGTTTTAAACTTTGTTTGTATAACCCCTTTAAATATAAAACTGTTGCAAAATCTAGTTGTTCTCTAATTTGTATTCGAATGTTTTTATGGGCAGGGTTTAAACGCAAACTTGTTAAGATTTGTTTGTATAAATGTGCTTTTAAATTAGATAGTTGTTGTTTACTAACCACACCACTTTTTATAATAGCTTTTTCATCATAAGTTTTTTGCTTTTCTAAAATTTTAAAAAGCGCAAAAAATTTTGCATCAACATTACCACCTAAACGCCCTATATAGAGGTTAAATTGACGCTTTTCAGATTTAGATAACGACTTTATTAAAATAAAAAGAGAGTCGCCTTGTTGATTGGTTGATGTAATTGTTTTGGTCATAAATCACTGTATGATAGTGTTTTGTGTTTTTTTTTGTTTGGTTAAGTCTCGTAAATAGCCTTTTTAAAAAGGGCTATTTAGAAAAACCAATATATAAATTTGATTTTATAATAAGATAAAAGATTTTATATTATGCGAAATGATAAAGTCCAAATTTTCGATACTACATTAAGAGATGGAGAACAAGTTCCTGGATGTAAATTAGATACTAAGCAAAAGCTTATAATTGCAGAAAGGTTAGATCTCTTGGGTGTTGATGTAATTGAGGCTGGTTTTCCTGTTTCTAGTCCTGGTGACTTTACATCAGTAAATGAAATAGCTAAATTAGTTAAAAATGCATCCGTATGTGGACTGACTAGAGCTGTTAAAAAAGATATTGAGGTAGCAGGAGAGGCTTTGAAAGTAGCAATTAAACCAAGAATTCATACAGGTATTGGAACCAGTGAATCTCATATTAAACATAAATTTAATATCTCTAAAGACGAAGTAATTTATAGAGCAAAAAATGCTGTAGCATATGCGAGAAACTTTGTAAGTGATGTTGAATTTTTTGCAGAAGATGCAGGAAGAACTGATAATGAGTTTTTAGCAAAAGTTTGTGAAGAAGTAATTAAATCAGGAGCCACAGTTTTAAATATTCCAGATACAACAGGATATTGTTTACCTGAAGAATATGGTGCAAAAATTAAATATTTAAAAGATAATGTAAAAGGAATTGAAGATGTGATAATTTCTTGTCATTGCCATAATGATTTAGGCCTTGCAACTGCAAATTCTATAGCCGGAGCAATCAATGGAGCACGCCAAATAGAATGTACTATTAATGGTATTGGTGAACGCGCAGGAAATACAGCTTTAGAAGAAGTTGTAATGATTTTAAAGCAACACCCATATTTAAATCTAACGACTGATATTGATACGAAATTATTGTATGATACAAGTATAATGGTACGTGAAAAAATGGGAATGTTTGTGCAGCCTAACAAAGCAATTGTTGGTGCAAATGCTTTTGCTCATAGTTCAGGAATTCATCAAGATGGGGTTATTAAGAATAGAGAAACCTATGAGATTATTGATCCAGCTGAGGTAGGAGTTACAGAAAGTGCAATAGTTTTAACTGCAAGAAGTGGAAGAGCTGCTTTGGCTTACAGGGCTAAAAAAGTAGGGTATGAGTTGACAAAAATACAGCTTGATTCAGCATATAAAACATTCTTACAATTTGCAGACAGACAAAAAGAAGTAATAGATGAAGATATTCATCAAATAATGAAACAAGTAAATAAATTATCAAAAGTAGCAATAGCCTAATGGGAAAAACATTATTTGATAAAGTATGGGATGCACATGTAGTTGATACCGTACAAAATCGGACCTCAAGTTTTGTATATAGATAAGCACTTAATTCATGAGGTAACTAGTCCGCAGGCTTTTAATGAGCTAAAAGAAAGGAACATTCCAATTGCAAGACCCGATAAAACAGTGGCAACTGCTGACCATAATACACCAACGGTTAACCAGCATTTACCTATAAAAGATGAGCTGTCTAGAAATCAATTGGAACAGTTGACCAAAAACTGTGAAGAAAATAATATCACATTATACGGTTTAGGTCATAAATATAATGGTATAGTGCATGTTATGGCTCCCGAATTGGGAATAACTCAACCAGGAATGACAATGGTTTGCGGTGACAGCCATACATCAACCCATGGTGCTTTTGGAACCATTGCATTTGGTATTGGAACAAGTCAGGTGGCTCAGGTATTTGCAAGTCAATGTCTGTTATTAGAAAAACCTAAAAGTTTACGTGTAAATGTAAATGGAAAGCTTAAAAAAGGAGTGTTGCCTAAAGATGTAATTTTATATGTAATTGCTAAATTAGGAACAAATTCGGGGACAGGTTATTTTTGTGAATATGCTGGAAACGTATTTGAAGAAATGTCAATGGAAGGTCGAATGACAGTTTGTAATATGAGTATTGAAATGGGGGCAAGAGGAGGAATGATTGCTCCAGATGAAATTACTTTTGAATATGTTAAAGGTAGAGAATTTGCTCCAAATTCTGAAGAGTTTGATAAAAAAGTTGACTATTGGAAAACATTAAAAACTGATGTTGATGCAGTTTTTGATCAAGAATATTCATTTGATGCAGAAGATATTGAGCCAATGTTAACGTATGGTACTAATCCTGGTATGGGAATAAAAATATCTGAGAACATACCTTCGGATAATGACGACTCGTTTGAGAAATCATTAGACTATATGGACTTTAAAAAAGGTAAAAGTTTATTAAATACGCCTGTTAACTATGTGTTTATTGGAAGTTGTACAAATTCTAGAATTGAAGATTTTAGGGTAGCTGCCAATTATGTGAAAGGAAAGCAAAAGGCATCTAATGTAAATGCATGGTTGGTTCCTGGTTCACAGCAAGTTGCTAAGCAAATTCAAGAAGAAGGATTACAAAATATTTTTGAAGAAGCTGGTTTTCAAATGCGTCAGCCTGGATGTTCAGCATGTTTAGCAATGAATGATGATAAAATTCCTGCTGGAGAATATTGTGTGTCAACTTCAAATAGGAATTTTGAGGGGAGACAAGGTCAGGGAGCAAGAACAATTTTGGCAAGTCCGTTAACAGCGGCAGCTACCGCTGTTGAAGGAAAAATTATAAACTTTACAAAATATTTAAATTAATGGAAAAGTTTGTTAAACTAATAGATACTGGTATACCATTACCTACCGAAAATATTGATACTGATCAAATTATCCCTGCCCGTTTTTTAAAGGCAACAGATAAAAAAGGGTTTGGAGATAATGTATTCAGAGACTGGAGATACAACAAAGATGGTAGCAAGAACATAAATTTTGTGTTGAATAAATCGAAATATAGTGGAAGTATTTTGATTGCGGGAAACAATTTTGGTTGTGGATCGAGTAGAGAACATGCCGCTTGGGCACTTTCGGGCTACGGATTTAAAGTTGTTATTAGTAGTTTTTTTGCTGATATTTTTAAGGGGAATGCTTTAAATAACGGTATTTTACCCATTCAAGTTTCAAAAGAGTTTTTAAAAGAGTTATTAGAAAAAGTGCTAAGAAACCCCGAAGCAAAGATTATAATTGATTTAGAAAATCAATTACTAAAAACATCAATAGATACTGTGAAATTTGAAATAGATCCTTATAAAAAGGTATGTTTATTAAATGGATATGATGATATTGATTTTTTGGTAAGTAAGAAGAAAGAAATAGAGTTTTTTGAAAATAATTTAGTTTAGAAATAATTATTTTAGAATCTTTTTTAAATGCAAAAAGGACGTAGAATAATTAATAAAAAAATAAAAATGAAAGTAAATATAGCAGTAATACCAGGAGACGGAATAGGTCCAGAGGTAACAGCTCAAGCAAAGAAAGCTTTGAATGCTGTAGCCGATGTTTTTGACCATACATTTTTGTATAAAGAAGCACTTATGGGAGCTTGTGCAATTGATGAAACAGGAAACCCTTTACCTGACGAAACAGTAGCTTTATGTAGAAAGTCAGATGCTGTTTTATTTGGAGCGATTGGAGATCCAAAATATGATAACGATCCAACAGCTAAAGTACGTCCTGAACAAGGGTTGTTACGTTTGCGTAAAGAGTTAGCATTGTTTTGTAATGTTCGACCAGTGAAGGCCTATGATAAGTTAATTCAAAACTCACCTCTAAAAAAAGAACGAATTGAAGGAACTGATATAAGTATTTTTAGAGAGTTAACAGGAGGTATTTATTTTGGAATAAAAGAAATTAGTGACGATGGTAAAATCGCTTTTGATGGTTGTTCATATTCTATAGAAGAAATAGAAAGAATAGCACATTTAGCCTTTCAAGCTGCACAAATAAGACGTAAAAAGTTAACATTGGTTGATAAAGCAAATGTGTTAGAAACATCAAGATTGTGGAGAAAAACTGTATCTGCTCTGGCTGATCAATATCCTGATGTAACTTTAGATTTTTTATTTGTAGATAATGCAGCAATGCAGTTAATATTAAACCCAAAACAGTTTGATGTAATTTTAACAGAAAATTTATTTGGTGATATTATTTCAGATGAGGCCAGTGTAATTGGAGGTTCTATAGGTTTATTAGCTTCTGCTTCAGTAGGGAAAGAAAATGCTTTGTTTGAACCAATTCATGGTTCTTTTCCACAAGCAAAAGGAAAAGACATCGCAAATCCTTTAGCCTCTATTTTATCAGCAGCTATGTTATTAGAGCATTTAGGTTTACATGATGAAGCTGAAGCTATTGAAAGAGCAGTTCAGAAATCTTTAGAATTGGAGATTACAACAGAAGATATTAATCCCCAAAAGCCATTTTCTACCAGTAAGGTGGGTGATTTTATAGCAGACTATATCCAAAATCAAAACGATACGGATATTAATTTCCAAAATATTCATATGGGACAAAGTACTATTATATAATATCTCAATATATAATTATTTGTAGGCTATTATTCCGACAAGCACGGGGTAATAGCTTTTTTATTTTTACGAGTGTTTATTAACAATATAAAAAAGAGTTGTTAACCCTTTGTTTTATTGCAACTTGGCTAAGAGTTTTTTCAATAGTTAAAATAGTTTTATGGAGTACATTTGGTTATTTCAGAGGTGTTTCTCCGATTGTCTTTTAATTTTTGTTTTCTCATAGTGTTATATTATGAAAGTATATAAAGTTTACAAATGTAGTTTATCTCCTTATTATAGTGTATAACTTTGTTAGTATTCTTTATTGATATTATTTTTATTTAGATTAATTATGAATAAATTTACATTTCCTTTTTAACTATTCTTCTTATAAGTTTAGCTTCTAAATACGTATAAATTTTAGATGTAAAATCTTGTTAAGATAAAGGAAACGAAACATCTATTAAAAATGTAAAGATGATATTTTATGAGTAACGATTTTATAACATACATAACAGAGTTTGAAAAAAACTTAAAAAGACTATTTCATAATAGTTTTGATATTAATAAGTTAAGCTTGGAAAGAGGTATGCCTTCTTCACTTTTGAAAGAAATAATGAGTAATAATCCACTATCTGTTGCAATTCCAGAGAAATTTGGTGGTAGAGGTGTAAATGTAAAGGAATGTTTGTCTGTTTTGTCTTCTGCTTCATACGAATCCTTACCCCTTTCATTAACTTTTGGTATTAATATAGCACTCTTTTTAGAGCCTATTGCGAAATACGCAAATGATAAAGTTAAAAATAGCATATTTCAAAGATTTATGAAAAATCAGAACATGGGGGGCTTAATGATTACAGAACCAAACTATGGTAGTGATGCGTTAAATATGCAAACCAACTATGAGAAGGTTGGTAATGAGTATAGAATCAAAGGAATTAAGCATTGGCAGGGATTAACAGGGATGGCCGATTATTGGTTAATAGCTTCCAGAGAAAAAACGGCATCTGGAAACTTAGGACGTGATATTAATTTTTTCATTTGTGATGTTACAGAAGAAAAACAACGAATTGAAGTTAGTGAATATTACAATAACTTAGGACTGTATATGATTCCCTATGGTAAGAATATCATTGATATAAAAGTTCCAAATACCTATAAGTTAGAGCCAGAAACTTCAGGGATAAAAATGATGTTAGATATTTTACACAGAAGTCGTATGCAGTTTCCAGGTATGGCTATGGGGTTTATAAAAAGAATGCTTAATGAGTCATTAGAGCACTGTAAAAAAAGAATCATTGGAGAAAGGAGGTTAATAGACTTTGATCAAGTTCAATACCAAATATCGAGAATTCAAAGTGCTTATACTATTGCTTCAGCAATGTGTTTTCGAAGTAGTAAAATTAGTGGAATTGAAAATGATTTATCCAATAAAGGAATTGAGGCGAATACGATGAAAGCTTTTGTGACTGATTTAATGCAAGAGTCTGCTCAAAATGCCACACAATTGTTTGGTTCAACTGGATATAAAATGGAAAACGTTGCGGGTAGAGGTATATTAGATAGTAGGTCTTTTCAAATTTTCGAAGGCTCAAATGAAATGTTATATACACAAATAGCAGAGATGATTTCTAAGATGATGCGAAGAAAAAAAGAGTTTAATATTTATAAGTTTTTGAAAGGATATGAACTTACTTTGAAGTCTTATGATTATTTCAAATATGATTTAGATTTTATTTTTTCTCCCAAGATAGCGCAACGAAAACTTATTGATTTTGGTAAAATAATTTCGCGAGTGATTTCTTTTGATTTCGTGCTGGATATGGAAAATAGTGGGTTTAGGAAAGACCTAGTAAGTAACTGTCTGGAAATTTTGAAATTAGATGTCTCACGTTTGGTAACTACTTTTTCACAGAATAACAAAGTAAAACAAATTGAAGAATACACTGAAAATAGTTATTGGTACGATTTTGTTTAAAACCAACTATTAAATTAAAAAAAGGCCAATGACTAAAGTGTTAGTAATTGGCCTTTTATATAAGAATTTTAGCTCTTTTGCTTTCGAACATTAATAAAACTTCGGATGAAAGTAATTAGAGCAATTAATGTTGTTAATATCATTAATGAAATTCTAACTATTCCTATAATACTTTCTCTATCTAAAGCCCCCATCAGAGGTTTGATTAGACCAAAAAGAACAATTAGTGTTAAAAGAACTGCAATATGTGCAGGTATTTTTGCTTCTTTTTTTACACCAGAATTTATTGCTAATAATATTAGTCCAATAAAAACAGGGATTAATGCGGTTACTGATGGTGTTTTGGATGTAAAATATGCCCAAGTGCCTAACCCAATTAAAGTAAAAGCGTTTAGTAAACTAGCTTGAAAAGGTTTCATATAATTGTTGATTTTATTTTATTCATATTCCCAAATTCTAATACACTGAACAGCGAAGTATCTAAGAATAAATTTTATTATTTGATGGAAAATTAAGAATAATAATTTGAGTTTTTATAATTTAATTTAACTTTTTTAGATAATTATTTCTTTATAAATATTCTTTAGAACTATTTATTTTTTAGTGTTTTTGACAAACAATTATAAGTTCTCAGTTCGTTTAGTGATTGTTTTTTTCATTTTTTGATCGTTCATTTCACAAGAGCATGCGAAAGATATTACATAGCTTCTAGTTTTTATTTTATTAGAAGCTATGTTAATAGTATTGGGGTACTCGATGAGGCTAAAGCTACTGCAAAAAGTTTTTAGAATTAGAAGTTTTTAAGCCAAATAAAGAGAGTTTTCTTCTTTTGATTTAATAGTTGTTTTTTTTAATGTGTAAATGTTTGAAAATAAACTTTTTATATTTTTAACACTTGTGCGATTTTTTTTTGTTTAAAATGTAAAATTTTAACAATTTAAATCTTTGAAGTGTATTTTTTTGTGATTTTTATTTTTAGCTTTATGGTCAATTATAAACCTTTCTAAATTTTAAATTATGAGAAAATCGAAAATGGCTCTAATGCTAGGGCTAACAATCTCTATGTTTTTTGTATCATGTTCAAATAATGATGAAAACGCTAGTAATCAAAGTGTTGTTCAAGTAGAGAATCCTTTGAACAAGGAAATTCCTAAACATGTTATTGACGCTGCTAGAAAACTGGAATTAAATGTGAATCATATACGTTATGATAATTTTTATTTTCCTGATGGAACTTCTGAAGAACGCTTGTTTTTTGAAGAAGATATTGTAATGACCGAAAAAGAACTAATCACCTTGTCGGAAATGAATACTAAAAGACAATATGCGACTAACAATCTGGTATCTCAAGGTAGAAATATTTCTATTATTGGCTACACAGGTGGAGGAGGTTATGGACTTTCAACTAAAGAAAGGACTGCTTTGGAGTGGGCTGTTAATAATTATAACCGTTTAAGTGGAGTATCAATAAGTTTTACATTAACATTTGGTACTAACTATCAAAATAAAGATATGGTAGTTTATAAAAATCCAAATTCTTCAGGAGCAGGAGGAAGTGCAGGTTTTCCTAGCAATGGTCGTCCTTACAAATGGGTTCAGATATATGGATTATCAGGATATAGTACAAACGTAAATGAACATGTTATTACTCATGAAATTGGTCACTCAGTTGGTTTTAGACATACTGACTGGTTTAGTAGACAGAGTTGTGGGCAAAATACCAATGAAGGTAATGCAGGTGTTGGAGCTAATCACATTTCGGGTACACCAACAGGGTATGATTCAACTTCTATAATGCTTGCTTGTTTTAGTTCAAGTGAAGATGGAGAATTTAACAATAATGATATTACAGCGTTACAAAGAATGTATTAATAAATTAAATCTGTTAGATAAAAGCACCGATTATGTCGGTGTTTTTTTTGTAATAAATTTATTTAGCTATGAAAATTCATGCGTTTATAGTAAATTTTCCTTAGCTCATTAGAAATGTGTTTTTTGAAGATTACTAATCAAATACTTTTGAAGTGTTAAACAGATAAAAATATATAAAATGAATACTAAGAAAGAACTACTATTTTTAAGAACATTTGCAGTTACTATTTCACTGGCTATAGGTGTGGTAACATCATTGGCATTTAAAAATAAAAAAACAACACAATTTGATACGATTGATGTAAAAAAAATTAATATTGTAGAAGATGATGGAACAGTGAAAATGTTAATTACTAATGCTGCAAATTTTCCTAGCAAAGGAGATATAATTAATGGGAGAGTTTACCATAAAAGAAAAAAAAGAGCAGGAATGTTATTTTATACTGAAGACGGAAAAGAGTGTGGAGGTTTTATCTATGATGGAAAAAAAACAAAGAAAGGACATAGTTCAGGACTTTCACTAACATTTGACCAATATGGGGGAAATCAAGTAATGCAATTGATAACTACCGATACAAAGGTTGGAGATAAAAGATATAAAGCAGGTAGGTTAGTTTTTAATGATCGTGGTAATTATGAAACACAAGAAAAAACCATGCAGATAAATAAAGAGCTTAAGGGGATAAAAGATAGAAAAAAACGTAAAGAAAAATACGAAGAATACAGAAAAAAAGGCTTTGTTGGAGGAGTTCCAAGAGTAGCTTTAGGACAAACCCCTGGAAAGCAAAACGGATTGTTTTTATTCGATGATAATGGAAAAACAAGAGCTAAGTTTATCATAGATAGCAATAATAAAATTAAACTAGAAGCATACGATGAAGCTGGGAATGTTGTAAGTACCTGGCCAGAAGAAAAGTAAAAAAATCACATTTGCAATGAAGCTATCAATAAAGTTTTCATTGCAAATGTGATATATTTGTTGCTATACATATGAAAATAAAAGCAAATTTTTTAAGAGAAAACAGAGGGTTTCTAATTTTTCTATTTTTTATTAGTTGGTTATTTATTTTAAAAAATCAATTAAGGGTTTCATATTCTTGGAAGAGTTTTACTTTTCATTCTGATGCCCCATTTTGGTTCTTTTTTCAAGCCGTTTTTATCTTTTCATGGGTGTCTTTTGTGAAAAAGCGTGTAAATAATAACGCAACCTTACAAGTTTCATTATTTAAGAAGTATTTACTGTTTTTTAGTGCAAGTCTTTTGTCGTATTTAGTATTAGCAAATGTTTTGGGTTTATTAATTTCATTAATCTTTGATACTTATTCTAGAAACTTTGGGTCTTTATATTTATTGATTTACAAAAACTTAAGTTCAGTGGTAGATTTTATGATTTTTGGTAGCTTTTCTTTAGTGTATTTATATTTTAAAGAAAATAAACAATTTCAAAAAAAATTAAATGAGTATGAAATTAGTAAAGTTAAAAGTGAAGTTATTCAATTAAGAACGCAATTAAATCCTCATTTTTTATTCAATAATTTAAATGTTTTAGATTATCTAATAGAAGAAGATAAAAATAAGGCGAGTGCTTTTTTAAATCATTTTTCTGAACTGTACCGCTATAGCCTAGTAAATTCTGATAAAGAAACAGTTTCTTTGCAAGACGAACTTTATTTTTCTGAAGGTTACTTTGAGTTAATGAAAGTTAAATATGATGGATATTATTTTTTAAAAGTAGATGAAGAAGTAAAAAGGTTGAAAGCAGCATTACCACCATTTTGTATTCAAGTTTTAGTTGAAAATGCTATAACACATAATAGGGGTAGCTCTGAAAAACCTATTTATATAAAAATAAAAGTAATTGAAGATGGAATTAAAATAATTAATAACAAAATAGCTTTTAACCATAAAATAAAAGGAAATGGAGTAGCGTTGAAAAATATGATGAAACAATTTAAATTACTTACTAAAAAACCAATTATTATTAAAGAAAATGCCGAGTATTTTGAGGTAAAAGTTCCGTTAATTAATTTGAATCTATGATTAAAGTGGTATTGGTTGAGGATGAAATGCCTGCCAGAAAAAAAATAAAAAAATACATTGAAAAATTAAAACATCCAGTAGAGGTTATAAAAGAATTAGAAACAGTAGAGGATGTTTTAGCTTTTTTTACAAATGATCCCGTTGTAGATTTAATTTTATCAGATATAGAACTTCTTGATGGTAATGTTTTTGGTGCCTATAAAAATTTAGAATTAAAAATACCTATAATTTTTTGCACTGCATACAATGAATTTTGGATGAATGCCTTTGAAACTACTGGGATTGCATATTTGTTAAAGCCATATTCATTTGAACGTTTTGAAAAAGCATTAGAAAAATATTTGATACTTAATACAGGTAAAGTTTATGAATCAAGTAATAGTGTTTTGTTAGAAAAGTTAAATTCTTATTTGAACAAGAGCTCACAAGAAACTAAAGTTTTTCAAGGTAGTTTTCCAGTAAAAACATCAAAATACACTTACTTTTTGAAAGTAGATGATATTATGTATTTTCAAGCAGATTATGGGGTTGTTTTTGCTTTTGATAAAGAAAATAAAAAACATGTTTTAAATCAAACATCCTTAAAATCAATAGAAGAGATGGTAGATTCTGAAAAGTTTTTTAAGATAAATAGAAGTGAGCTTATTGGTAGGATTTATATTGAAAAAATAAGCAGATATGATAAAAATAGCATTGCCATAAATATATTAAATAGTAAAACAATTTTAAAAACTAGTCAAAATAAAACTGCAGAATTTAGTAATTGGTTGGGGATATAAGTTTAAATTGATCATGGCCTGATATTGGTTAAATGAATTGCGTTCTGATACTTTATTTGTGTTTAAAAGAACATATACTTCAGTTTTTGTGGCTGAAGTATGTGTTTTTTTGAGAGTAAGCATATGAATAAATAATGTGACCAAAAATTTAAACGCATGAAAAAAATATTGATTTTTTATAAAGTTTTCATTTTTTCGCGAATTTCATTTAAGCATAAATTGTCAATACTACCTTGATGACTGTGTTTTTTAGTAGTATCAGGAATATAAGTACCATTAGTTACTTGGTGCCCTATTTTTTTATAAGCTTCTCTAAAACTCTGCCCATTTTCAACTAAAGTATTTATATTATCAACTGTATACAGGAATTTGTATTTATCATCATATAAATTCACATCTTTTACGATGATTTGTTGGATAGAATAATCAAAAATATCTAAAATATCCTTAGTGTCTTCAAAACCAAGAATCATGTTTTGTTTAAGTAGCTGGTAGTCTCTGTGATATCCACTAGGTAAATTATTTGTGATTAATACCATTTCTGTATGGAGAGCCTGAATTTTATTGCATTTACCCCTAATTAATTCAAAAACATCTGGGTTTTTCTTATGTGGCATAATGCTACTTCCTGTGGTTAGCTCATCAGGAAAGGATATGAAATCAAAGTTTTGACTCATGTATAAGCAAATATCCATAGCAAAACGAGCAAGCGTATTACTTAAGCTTCCTAACGCCATAGCTATTGTTCTTTCACTTTTACCTCTGCTCATTTGAGCAGCAACTACATTGTATTTTAAAGTGGAGAACTCTAGTTCCTCAGTAGTAAAATCTCTATCAATAGGAAAAGAACTTCCATAACCAGCAGCAGAGCCTAATGGATTTTGATCTATCGTTTTTAGCGCTGCTTTGATAATATATAAATCATCAATTAATAATTCTGCATAGGCTGAAAACCACAAACCAAAAGAGGAGGGCATAGCTACTTGTAAATGAGTATACCCAGGTAAGATGTTGGTTTTATATGTATCAGCTAATTGTAGTAAGGTGTTAAAAAGAGTTTTAACTTTACTAGAAATAAACTGTAAATTGTTTTTATAGTATAAATGTAAAGCCACTAAAACTTGATCGTTTCTTGATCTAGCTGTATGTATTTTTTTGCCAACTTCTCCGCAAATCTGAGTGAGATCAAATTCAATTTTAGAATGAACATCTTCAAAATTTGAGTCAATTTTAAATGTTTTTTCTTCTATTTGTTGTTGTAAAATATTAAGCCCATCTATCAATAAGTTTAATTCTTTATTTGTAATAATTTTAGTTTTTGCAAGCATTTTAGCATGTGCTAAAGAAGCTTTAATATCATATTTTGCTATATGTATATCTATTTCTCTATCATTTCCTACAGTGAAGTTTTCTATTTTTTTATCTATAGATAGTCCTTTGTCCCAAAGTTTCATTTTTTATATAATTACGTTATTTAATAATTCAATATACAATTGTATACCTTCTTCAATTTCGTGTAAATAGATGAATTCATCTGCTGTATGCGATCGTGTACTGTCACCAGGGCCTAGTTTTAACGAAGGGCAGTTTAATACCGCTTGGTCAGATAGTGTTGGAGAGCCATACGTGTTTCTCCCCAATGAAATACCAGCTTTTACTAAATCGTGATCATTCGGAATAGAAGAAGAGTTCAGATGTAAGCTTCTAGGTTTTATAGAGCAAGGGGCATTTTGTACTAAGTATTCACTAATTTGTTTGTTAGTATACTTATCATTAACTCTTACATCAATAACTAATTTTACATTTGCAGGAACAGCATTATGTTGCTTTCCAGCATTTATTTGAGTAACCGTTAATTTGACTTCTCCTAATGTATGAGATTTCTTTTCAAAAGATAAATTTTTAAACCATTGTAAAACCTCTATGGTGTTATAAATCGCATTATTATCGTTAGGGTGTGCAGCATGACTTGGAGTTCCTGTAATTTCAGCATCAAAAACAACTAATCCTTTTTCGGCAATTGCTAACTGCATTAAAGTGGGTTCACCAACGATTGCTACATCAATTTTTGGTAAAATTGGAAGTAAGCTATTTAGGCCATTGGCCCCACTACTTTCTTCTTCTGCTGTTCCTGCAAAAATGATATTATATTTTAAATTTTCGTATGAATAAAAATAAGTATAGGTTGCTAATAAAGAAACCAAGCATCCACCAGCATCGTTACTGCCTAACCCATATAATTTTTCGTCTTCAATGATGGCCTTAAAAGGATTTTTAGTGTAACCGTTATTGGGCTTTACAGTATCATGATGAGAGTTTAATAATAGGGTAGGTTTTGATTTGTTAAAGTGCTTGTTTAATGACCAAACATTGTTAACAGTTTTAGTATAAGGAATATTAAACTCGTGAAACCATTTTTCTATTAATAGGGCTGTCTTATCCTCTTCTGAAGAGAAAGAAGGTGTTTCTATTAAATTTTTAAGCAATTCAATTGCTTTTTTTATAAGTTCTTGTTTCATTATATCTTTATAGATGTATGTGTTGTATTTTCTTTGAAAAGCATATCAGAATTACCTACACTGACTTTAGTAACCTTGTTATTAAGGGCATGAAAGCAATTATCTAGCTTAGGAAGCATACCTTTAAATATTACTCCTTGATCTTTAAGTTTAGTGTATTTAGTAGAATTAATGTTTTCTATAACTGAATTCTTGTTATTAATGTCAGTCAAAACACCAGGCTCTTCAAAACAATAGTAAAGTTCTGTAATATATTTAGTTGATAGCGCAATGGCTATTTCAGCAGCTATGGTGTCAGCATTTGTATTTAATAATTGTCCGTTTTTATCATGAGTAATTGCACAGAAAACAGGAGTTATTTGATTGTCAATTAATAAAACAGGGATTTTTATATTTACTTTAACGATATCACCAGCAAAACCATAATCTATAGGTAAAGAAGGTCTTTTTGTAGCTTTAATTGTATTTGCATCTGCACCTGTAAACCCCATGCTATCAGTGTTGTTAGCTTGTAGTTTTGCAACAATTTCCTTGTTGATTTTACCAGCATAAACCATTGTAATAATATCTAATGTTTTAGCATCAGTGATTCGTCTTCCGTTAATCATTTTAACAGGAGTATTCATTTTTTTAGCTAAATCTGAAGCTGATTTACCACCACCATGAATTAAAACTTTAGGGCCTTCTATTTGTGAGAAATTATAAAGAAAACTACTTAATTTTTTTTCATTGTTGATAATATTTCCACCAATTTTAATGATTTTTACTGTTTTCATAGGTTTTCTAAAATTTGCTTTAAAACTATTTGAGTGGCATAAGTTCTATTATTAGCTTGTTTAATTACGAGTGAATTATCACCGTCTAAAACGTCATCCTCTGCAATTACATTTCTTCTTATTGGTAAGCAATGCATGAATTTTGCATCTCCTAAATTTTTCTTTGTTATCATCCAATTAGAAAATTTATTGGTCGTTTTTCCGTAATCTAAATAAGAACTCCAATTTTTAGTATAAATAAAATCTGCGTTTTCAAAAGCTTTATATTGATTATATTCAATAAAAGTGTTCTTGGTGATTTTGGGGTCTAGTTCGAAACCTTTTGGGTGGGTAATTGTAAAGTTAGCCTCCATTCTATGCATTAAACGTACAAAACCATTAGCAACCGAATGTGGTAGAGCTTTTGGGTGAGGTGCCCATGATAGTACTATTTTAGGTTTTTTAATAGTTTTAAATTCTGTAATGGTAATAGCATCAGCTAATGCCTGTAAAGGATGATCTGTAGCACTTTCCATATTAACTATTGGTACTTCAGCGTATTTTATAAAATTATTTATAACAAATTCAGAAGCGTCTTTATCTTTGTCTTTTAAAGAAGGAAAAGCTCTAATGGCAATTATTTCGGCATATTGAGAAATTACTTTAGCAGCTTCTTTTATATGTTCAGATGAAGTTAAATTCATCACTGTACCATCTTCAAATTCTAAACTCCATGCATTTGAAATATTTAAAACACTAACATGCATCCCCAGGTTTTTTGCAGCTTTTTCCGTGCTCAGTCTTGTTCGAAGGCTAGCATTAAAAAATAACATTACCAATGTTTTATTTTTACCAATAGAAGAAAATTTAAAAGGATCTTTTTTTAATAGAATAGCCTTGTTAATTGTTTCTTGTAAGTTATTTATGTCATTTAAACTGGTGTATTTTTTCATGATGAAAAAGTTTTAAGTTCTTCTTTTAGAGTTTTTATAAAAATATCTACATGTTTTTTTTGTAATGTTAAAGGAGGTAGTATTCTTAATAAATTTGGATTTTTAGCACTACCTGTAAATATGAAATGTTTGTAAATAAGGTTTTTTCTTATTTCTGATACAGGAAAATTAAATTCAATGCCTAGCATTAATCCTCTTCCTTTTATTGAAGTTACATTAGGTAACGATTTTGTTTGTTTAATAAAATAGTTAGATACTTCTTTAACGTTTGATAATAGATTTTCATTTTCTATCACTGATAAAACAGCCAAAGAAGCGCTACAAGCTAAATGGTTACCACCAAAAGTAGTGCCTAGCATTCCATGTTTTGCTTGTATATTGGGGTGGATTAATATGCCTCCAATAGGAAAACCATTGCCCATACCTTTTGCCATTGAAATAATATCTGGTAAAACACCGTGTTTTTGAAAAGCAAAGAAATCACCAGTTCTACCAAAACCAGATTGAATTTCATCAGCAATAAGAAGTGTATTATATTGATTACATAGTTTTTGTAAACCTTTATAAAATTTTGTAGTAACTTCATTTAAACCTCCAACACCCTGAATAGTTTCAATAATAACAGCGCATACGTCATTATTTTTTAGTGTTTTTTCAACACCTTTTAAATCTTCAAAAGCATGAAAAATTACTTCTTGTTGTGAATTAATTGGAGCAACTATTTTAGTGTTGTCTGTAGTAGCAACAGCGGCTGAAGTTCGACCATGAAAAGAGTTTTTAAAGGAAATTACTTTTTTCTTATTGGTATGGAAAGATGCTAGTTTTAAGGCATTTTCATTTGCTTCAGCCCCAGAATTACATAAAAATAACTGATAATTTTTACAATCAGACTTGTTTTCTAATTGTTTTGCTAATTCAACCTGCAAAGGGTTTTTTATTGCATTGCTATAAAACCCTAGTTTAGATACTTGTTGATTTATATTTTTTATATAAGTTGGGTGACCGTGTCCAATTGATATTACAGCATGACCTCCGTATAAATCTAAATACTTATTACCATTGTCGTCAAAAACATATACATCTTTTGCTTTCACAGGTGTGACATCAAACAATGGGTATACATTAAATAAGCTCATATTTGTTCTTTTTTAATTGTGTTAATCTTGTTATATGAAGCTACCATTCCTTGTATCAGAGCTGCACTTAATCCATTGTGTTCCATTTCATTTAAGCCTTCAATTGTACATCCTTTTGGAGTGGTCACTTTATCTATTTCTTCTTCTGGGTGATTCCCCGTTGTTATTAATAAATTAGCTGCTCCTTCACTAGTAAACATTGCTAGTTTTTGAGCGTCCTTAGCATCAAAACCTAATTGAATAGCAGCTTGAGTTGACGCACGTATTAAACGCATCCAAAAAGCAATGCCACTTGCACAAATTACTGTTGCCGCTTGCATTTGATTTTCTGGAATTACAATAGAGTTGCCTAATTGATTAAAGATAGTTTTTGCAAATTCTATCTTATTTTTTCCGCTAGAGTTACAACAAATACAAGTCATTGATTTTCCAACTGCAATGGCTGTATTAGGCATTACTCTAACTATAGATTTATCATCTCCTATTATAGATGCTATCTTATCAATGCTAAAACCAGTTATGGTAGATAAAATGGTGTGTTTATTACTTAAAAACGGAGTAACACTTTTTAAAATATTTTCAAAATGCCTTGGTTGAACGGCAAAAATTAAAATATCTGAATTGGTTACAGCTTTTTTATTATCAGTGGTTATATAGGTATTGTTGTTTTTTTCAAACTCTTTTAAATCTTTGATCTCTCTTTTGGTAATATATAAGCTTGTAATAAGATTATTTTTGATTAATCCTTTAGCAATAGATTTTCCAAGATTTCCAGTTCCTATGATTGCGATTTTCATAAATTTTGATTTAGAAATAGTTAGCTTTTAATTGAAGACCGTAATTTTCTTGAAGCCCAAACATTAAATTCATGTTTTGAATTGCTTGGCCTGAAGCTCCCTTTAATAAATTGTCAATAATACTTGTTACTAATAGTTTGTTTTGATGTTTGTGAAGGTGAATCAAGCACTTATTAGTATTTACAACCTGTTTTAAATGTATGTTCTCTTCAGAAATAAAAGTGAAAGCTGCATTTTTATAAAATGAAGTAAAAAGGTTATTGGCTTCTTCTAGGGTGCCCTCAAATTTGGTGTAGGTTGTAGCGAAAATCCCTCTAGAAAAATTCCCCCTATTTGGCATAAAATTCACTTCAGAATTAAATTGTTTTTGAAATGAGTTAAGGGTTTGATTTATTTCACCTAAATGTTGATGGGTAAAAGGCTTGTAGTAAGAAAAATTATTATCTCTCCATGTAAAATGAGTGGTTTTTGATAAAGAGGTTCCCGCTCCAGTAGCTCCAGTAACAGCGTTAACGTGTATATCATCTTTAAGTAAGTTTGATTTTGCTAAAGGTAATATTGCTAGTTGAATAGCTGTAGCGAAACATCCAGGGTTGGCAATATGTGTTGCTTTTTGAATGGCTTCTTTATGTAGTTCTGGTAGTCCATAGATGAATTGTTTTTTTTGAAAATGACTATCATCTTTTAGTCTAAAATCATTTCCTAAATCAATTATTCTTGTAGTTTCTGAAAATGAATAAGTCTCTAAAAATTTTCTAGAATTCCCATGGCCTAAACACAAAAATAGTACATCTACGTTCGGGTTAATAGTGTTGGTAAATTTTAAATTAGTACTACCGATTAAATCTTGGTGAATGTGTGATATCTTATTGCCTGCGTTTGATGTGCTATAAACAAAGTTAATAGACGCTTTAGAGTGCTGTAGTAGTAGCCTAATTAACTCTCCTGCTGTATATCCAGCTCCACCAATTATTCCTATTTGTATCATGACTTATTGATTAACTTGTTGGTATATTTTATTTTGATTACCAAATATTTTTATAAAACCTTTAGCTTCTTCAGCGGTCCAGCTATTGTTTATTTCTCCATAACTACCAAACTTGGCATTCATTAAATCGTGAGGAGAAGAGATACCGTCAAGCGTAAAGTGGTAAGGCTTGAGTGTAATATGAATAGTACCAGAAACTTTGTCTTGACTACTTTGTAAAAAAGCTTCCATATTTCTCATGACAGGATCTAAATATTGACCTTCATGTAAATGCATTCCGTAAAAATTGGCTAAATATTCTTTGTGTTGTAATTGCCATTTAGTTAGTGTATGTTTTTCAAGTAAATGATGAGCTTTGATAATTAATAAAGCTGCAGCTGCTTCAAAACCAACTCTTCCTTTAATTCCAACAATTGTATCACCAACATGTATATCTCTACCAATCCCAAATTTTGAGGCAATGGTATTTAAATATTCTATGTTTTTTATAGGAGTATTTTCAATAGTATTTACAGCGATTAGTTCACCTTTTGAAAAAGAGAGTGTTACTTTTTTAGAAGTGGTGTTTGTTAACTGTGACGGATAGGCGGTTTCTGGTAATGGTTGAATTGAAGTTAGTGTTTCTTCACCTCCAACGCTAGTTCCCCATAAGCCTTTATTTATAGAGTATTTGGCCTTTTCCCAAGAAGTGTTAATACCATTGTTTTGTAAGTACTCAATCTCTTCTTGCCTAGATAAATTTTGATCTCTAATAGGAGTAATAATTTCGATTTCTGGTGCTATAGTTTGAAAAATCATATCAAATCTTACTTGATCATTTCCGGCGCCAGTGCTTCCATGAGCAATGTATTTAGCATCAATGCTTTTGGCATAGTTTACAATTTCTATGGCTTGTATAATTCTTTCAGCACTAACAGAAAGAGGGTATGTATTGTTTTTTAGTACATTTCCAAAAATTAAATATTTAATAACTTTATCATAAAAAGTATGAATAGCATTAATGTTTTGATAAGTGCTTACTCCCATTTTATAAGCATTTTCTTCAATCTTTTTTATCTCTTCAGAGGAAAACCCACCTGTGTTTACACTAACAGCATGTACATCGTATCCTTGTTTAGATAAGTTAACTGCACAATAAGAAGTGTCTAATCCACCACTATAAGCGATTACTAATTTTTTCATTTGTTGTTCTTTTTTAAATAAATGGTTTCTTTAATTTTTTTTAACCTTTGAAATACTTTCTTTTTTACTTTGCTTCTTGAAGATTTAGTGCTAGGGTCATATAACATTCCAGTACATAAACACATTTTTTGCTGTGTTCTTTGAAGAATATCATAGTTTATACAAGTTTTACAACCTTTCCAAAAAGATTGGTCTTCAGTTAATTCAGAAAAAGTAACAGGCTTGTATCCTAGATTACTATTCATATTAATAACTGCTAAGCCTGTGGTAATACTAAAAACTTTAGCGTTTGGAAATTTGGATCTAGATAAATTAAAAATGGTTTCTTTAATTTTTTTTGCCAGTCCAAGCCCTCTATAATTAGGGTGAACAATTAAACCAGAATTAGCTACAAATTCGCCATGTTCCCAAAGTTCTATATAGCAAAAGCCAGCAAATTTATGACCATCTAAAGCTATAACAGCATTTCCGTTTTCTAGTTTTGTAACTATATATTCAGGTTTACGCTTAGCGATACCTGTACCTCTTATTTTTGCTGCATTATCAATTGTTTCACAAATGATTTCAGCGTATTTACTATGAGTGTGATCAGCAATAACAACTTTCATTGAAATTGATTTTTAATGAATACTTTTATTGAATAATGTTTTTAGAATAGAACTGGACTCACCTGAGTTCTGTAAATAAGTAATCACCCTTACGGGCGTGGTCGAATATAAAAAAGGCGCGATGAAAAGTTACTGTTATTAACAGTACAAATGCTTAGTAATAAAATGTAAGTGTAGATTATGGTAATCAAAATAAAAAATAAAATTATACAATACTCAGTTTTAAAAAATGAAGATTTAGTGCTGGTGAGAATTACCGCACTAATAAACTGGGTGTATTATTGTATGTTTTATTTATTTGCATAACGTTGCAAATCTATTAAATTTTAATTTTAATAACCTAATAAAAAGAAAAAAAATAATAAAAATATTTAAATACCAGTCATTTAAACAAATGACTGGTATTTGTTTAAATATATTTTTTTTAGAAATAAATTTGGAAAAACAATAAATTATTTACAATATTTGTAATCAAGATGTGTAAACAAGTATTAAATATTATTTCTATCATTATTGTCGTTGTGATTATTTCACAAGGATAAAGGAAGTATATTTAAAAAATAAATAAAATTTAAAAAAGCTTCCTAAATATTTAGGAAGCTTTTTTTATTAGAATAGAATGAATCATTTTTTTAACATAGTAGTAATTATCATTATTGTCATTATTAGCTCACCACCGAGTTGATACAGATAGCTATTGTGTAAAAAAAGCCTGTATCAATTAATTGATACAGGCTTTTTTTATTTAATGACTGTCATTTGAATTAATGTGTAACTTACTGTTTAACTGGTCTTTATGTTGGTTTTATGAGAAGTGAGAATCATTATGTTATTAAATATAGTAGAAAAACAACAAAACGATAAAATAATTTTGAAAAACAAAACAACTAGGAAATGTATTATAATGATGAAACTGTAATTTTTTACAATGGACAATTTGTTAAAGCTAAAGAAGCTTCGGGTAATTTGTATGGGCAAACTTTACATTATGGAAATGGAGTTTTTGAAGGAATAAGAGCCTATGAAACTTCTGAAGGAACTAGAATATTTAAAGCTATGGAGCATTATAGACGTTTGCTTTATGGTGTTGAGGTGATGGATATTGATTTCGAGTACACTGAAGAAGAGTTAACAGAAATAACATACGAGTTGTTAGGAAGGAATAATTTAAAAGATGCATATATCCGTCCTCTTGTTGTAACTGGTGAGAATATGGGGGTTTTTTCAGCTAAAGGTTCTGATTTGATAATACAGTGTTGGAAATGGGATAAGTTGATGGGGAATGAATTATTACGTGTGAAAACATCAAGCTTTCAGAGGCCTAATCCTAAATCTTGTTTTGTTGAAGCAAAAATAACAGGGCACTATATTAATTCAATATTAGCCAGTAATGAGGTTAAAAAGGAAGGATATGATGAGTCATTATTACTAGATATGAATAATAATGTGGCTGAATGTTCAGGAGCTAATGTTTTTATGGAGAAAGAAGGTGTTTTGTATACACCACCAAGAGGGCATATTATGGCTGGAATAACTAGAGCTACCATTATAGATTTATGTAAAGAAGTAGGGATTTCCGTTAAAGAACAGCATTTTACATTAAAAGAATTAAAAGAAGCTGATAGTGCTTTTTTTACAGGAACAGCAGCTGAGGTTGTAGGTTTGAAATCATTAGATGAATATCAATTTCCTTTGAAATGGGAGGATTCTCAAGGAAATAAATTAATGAAATTATATAAGAATGAAGTTTTAGGGCTTCGTGAAAAATATTTAACAAATTAGAAAATGGAGTTAAATAAATTTAGTAAACAAGTAACTCAAGACGATACGCAACCAGCAGCACAAGCAATGCTTCATGCTATTGGTTTATCAAATGAAGATTTACAAAAACCTTTAATAGGTATTGCTAGTACTGGTTATGAGGGGAACCCATGTAATATGCATTTGAATGATTTAGCTAAATTAGTTAAAAGAGGCACTGAAAATGAAGACTTAATTGGTCTTATATTTAATACAATTGGTGTTTCTGATGGAATATCAATGGGAACACCAGGTATGCGATTTTCTTTACCATCACGCGATGTTATTGCCGATTCAATGGAAACAGTGGTACAAGCAATGTCTTATGATGGGTTAGTAACAGTTGTGGGGTGTGATAAGAATATGCCAGGAGCGCTAATGGCAATGTTACGACTAAACCGTCCATCTGTTTTGGTGTATGGAGGTACAATTGCATCTGGCTGTCATGAAGGAAAGAAGTTAGATGTTGTATCTGCTTTTGAAGCTTGGGGAGAAAAAGTGGCAGGGACTATTGATAATAAAGAATACCAAAGTGTTATTGAGAAAGCGTGTCCAGGAGCAGGTGCTTGCGGTGGAATGTATACAGCAAACACCATGGCGTCAGCTATTGAAGCTCTGGGTATGAGCTTACCTTACAATTCATCAAATCCAGCAATTAGCAAAAATAAAGAAGATGAATGTGTGAAAGCAGGAGAAGCTTTACGTGTTTTGTTAGAGAAAGATATAAAGCCTTCGGATATTGTTACTAAAAAATCGCTTGAAAATGCAATTCGATTAGTAACAATAATGGGAGGTTCAACAAATGCAGTTTTACATTTTTTAGCGATTGCAAAGGCTGCTGGTGTTAAATTTACATTAAAGGATTTTCAACGTATTTCTGACGAAACACCCTTTTTAGCAGATTTAAAACCAAGCGGTAAGTATTTAATGGAAGATGTTCATGCTGTAGGTGGAGTGCCAGCAGTTTTAAAATATTTGTTAGAAGAAGGGTTGTTGCATGGAGATTGTTTGACTGTTACTGGTAAAACGTTAGCAGAGAATTTAGCAGACGTTCCTGGTTTGAAAGAAAATCAAGATGTAATTAAGTCAATAGAAAACCCAATTAAAAATACGGGTCATTTAAGAATGCTGTATGGGAATTTAGCGGAAGAAGGATCTGTTGCTAAGATAACTGGTAAAGAAGGGTTGTTTTTTAGAGGTAGAGCTAAAGTTTTTGAGGGCGAGTATGCTACTAATGATGGAATAAGAGAAGGAAAAGTAGAAAAAGGAGATGTTGTTGTTATCCGTTATGAAGGGCCAAAAGGAGGGCCAGGTATGCCTGAAATGTTAAAGCCTACTGCTGCGATTATGGGAGCGGGATTAGGTAAAGATGTAGCCTTAATAACTGATGGCCGTTTTTCAGGGGGGACCCATGGGTTTGTAGTTGGTCACATTACTCCAGAAGCACAAGATGGAGGAACTATTGCTCTGGTAGAAGATGGAGACATGATTTCCTTGAATGCTGAAAACAATACAATTACATTGGAAGTTTCTGAAAATGAACTTAAAGAACGTAAAAGTAAATGGGTAGCCCCGCCTTTAAAGGTGAATAGAGGTGTATTATATAAATACGCTAAAACAGTCGCATCTGCATCTAATGGATGTGTAACTGATGAATTTTAAATTTCAGAATTAAAAAATAAAATAATAAGAAGCTTATAGCCAAAAGCTAGTAGCATAAAGCAAAATAAAATGGCAACAGAAACTAAAGAACAAACAGAACAAAAAACAAATCAAACAGAAAAAATATCAGGTGCTGAGGCTATTATAAAGTGTCTGCTGGCAGAAGGGGTAGATATATTGTATGGGTATCCTGGTGGAGCAATTATGCCAGTATATGACGAGTTGTATAAATATCAAGATAAACTACATCATGTTTTAACTCGTCATGAACAAGGAGCTACTCATTCAGCCCAAGGATATGCTAGGGTGTCTGGAAAAGTTGGGGTTGCTATTGCAACTTCTGGTCCTGGTGCTACTAATTTGATAACGGGTATAGCTGATGCCCAAATAGATTCTACACCTATGGTTTGTATTACAGGTCAGGTAGGTGCACATCTTTTGGGAACCGATGCGTTTCAAGAAACTGATATAGTAGGTATTTCTACACCGGTTACGAAATGGAATTACCAAATAACAAAAGCAAGTGAAATTCCAGAAATAATGGCAAAAGCATTTTATTTAGCTAAGTCTGGTCGTCCAGGACCTGTTTTAGTTGATATTACAAAGAATGCACAATTTGAAGAGTTTGAGTTTTCATATAAAAAATGTACTTCAGTTAGAAGTTATAGAGCTAAACCAGATGTAAATGATATAAAATTACAGGAGGCTGCAGCTTTAATAAACCAAGCTAAAAAACCATTGGTTGTTTTTGGACAAGGTGTTATTTTAGGACAAGCTGAAGAAGAGTTTAAATCATTTATAGAAAAAGCAAATTTACCGTCGGCATGGACAATTTTAGGATTGTCAGCTTTGCCTACCGCACATCCTTTAAATGTAGGGATGGTTGGAATGCATGGTAATTACGGACCCAATAAATTAACAAATGAATGTGATTTGTTAATAGCTGTAGGAATGCGCTTTGATGATCGTGTAACAGGAGATTTAAGCAGGTATGCTAAGCAGGCTAAAGTTATACATTTTGAAATTGATCCAGCAGAGGTGGATAAAAACGTAAAAACTGAAGTTGCTGTTTTGGGTGATGCAAAAGAAAGTTTGCAAAAAATACTGCCTTTAATTAATGAGAATTCTCATGAAAAATGGTTAAAAGAGTTTGAAAAACATGATGCTATTGAATTTGATAAAGTAAAAAAAGATGTTTTATATCCTAGTAAAGAAGGGTTAACGATGGGGGAGGTTATGAAAGAAATTAATAAAGCTTCAGGAGGGAATGCTGTTATTGTTTCTGATGTAGGTCAACATCAAATGTTTGCTTGTCGTTATGCTGAGTTTAATCAAAGTAAAAGTAATATAACCTCAGGAGGTCTTGGTACTATGGGGTTTGCTTTACCTGCTGCTATTGGAGCTAAAATGGGGGCGCCAGAGCGTGAGGTGGTTGCTGTTATTGGAGATGGCGGGTATCAAATGACTATTCAAGAGTTGGGTACTATTTTACAAACAAAAGCAGCGGTTAAAATAGTTGTGCTTAATAATGAGTTTTTAGGTATGGTTCGTCAATGGCAACAATTGTTTTTTGATAAAAGATATGCGTCTACTGAAATGGTTAACCCTGATTTTATAGCCATTGCAAAAGGGTATCATTTAAGAGCTAATAGAGTAACTAAAAGAGAGGAGTTAGAAAGTTCAATACAAGAAATGATGCAATCAGAAGAGGCATTTTTCTTAGAGGTTTGTGTGGAGAAGGAAGATAATGTGTTTCCAATGATACCAACAGGAGCTTCAGTTTCAGATATAAGATTAGAATAATTATGGATAATAAACAAACATATACCATATCAATATATACCGAAAATAATATTGGTTTATTGAATCGAATTTCAGCAATTTTTCAAAGAAGACATTTAAATGTTGAGAGTGTAAACGTTTCAAAGTCGGAAATTAAAAGTGTTTCTAGGTTTACGCTTTTGGTAAAGCTAACTGAAGATGAGGTGAAAAAGATAATAGGACAAATAGAAAAGCAAGTAGAAGTTATTAAAGCGTTTTATCATACCGATGATGAAACTATTTATCAAGAGTCTTGTTTATTTAAATTGAGCGCTGATTTGTTGACAGGCAATGATGAGATTCAAAAAATAATAAATGGAAGTAAATCAAGAGTTATAAATATTAATAAAGACTTTTTTGTTCTTGAAAAATCAGGTTCTAAGGAAGAGGTTGAAGAGCTTTACCATATTTTAGACCAGCATGGTATTATGCAATTTATTCGTTCAGGTAGAATTGCAATTACAAAAAAAGAAATGCCAGTTTCAGAGATGTTAAAAGCATTAGAATAAAAAATACAATAAATAAAATTTTATATAATAAACAAACAATGGAAAATTATTTTAACCAACTACCTCTAAGAGAAAAATTAGCTCAATTAGGTAAATGTAGATTTATGGAGTCTTCTGAATTTGAAGATGGAATTGAGGTTTTAAAAGGAAAGAAAATTGTAATAGTTGGGTGTGGAGCACAAGGTTTAAATCAAGGATTAAATATGCGTGATTCTGGTTTGGATATTTCTTATGCTTTGCGTGATGCAGCAATTAAGGAACAGCGTCAGTCGTATAAAAATGCTACTGAAAACGGGTTTTCAGTTGGCGGATATGATGAGTTGATACCAATTGCTGATTTGGTATGTAATTTAACACCAGATAAGCAACATACAAATGTTGTTAATACTGTAATGCCATTGATGAAACCTGGAGCAACATTAACATATTCTCATGGGTTTAATATTGTTGAAGAGGGAATGCAAGTTCGTGAGGATTTAACAGTGATTATGGTAGCTCCGAAGTGTCCTGGTACTGAAGTTCGAGAGGAGTACAAAAGAGGTTTTGGAGTGCCAACTTTAATTGCAGTGCATCCAGAAAATGACCCTGAAAATAAAGGGTTATCTCAAGCCAAAGCATATGCATTTGCCACAGGAGGTCATAGGGCTGGTGTATTAGAATCGTCTTTTGTGGCTGAAGTTAAATCAGATTTAATGGGTGAGCAAACAATTTTATGTGGAGTTTTACAAACCGGAGCCATTCTATCTTTTGATAAAATGGTTGAAGAAGGTATAGAACCTGGGTATGCAGCTAAGCTAATCCAATTTGGATGGGAAACAATTACTGAGGCTTTGAAGCATGGAGGTATTACTAATATGATGGATAGGTTATCAAATTCAGCTAAAATAAAAGCTTTTCAAGTATCAGAAGAGTTAAAAACAATAATGCGCCCTTTATTTTATAAGCATATGGATGATATTATGTCAGGTCATTTTTCAAAGACCATGATGGAAGATTGGGAGAATGATGATAAAAACTTGTTAAGCTGGAGGGCAGCTACTGGTGAAACTGCTTTTGAGAAAACAAAAATTTCAGAAAATGAAATTACTGAGCAAGAATATTTTGATCACGGAACATTATTAGTTGCTTTCGTAAGAGCTGGTGTTGAATTAGCATTTGAATCTATGACAGAGGCTGGTATTATTGAAGAATCGGCATATTATGAATCATTACATGAAACGCCATTAATAGCGAATACTATAGCGCGAAAGAAATTATATGAAATGAATCGAGTAATTTCTGATACGGCTGAATATGGTTGTTATTTATTTGATCATGCATGTAAGCCTTTATTAACTGAGTTTATGAAGACAGTAACAACTGATATCATAGGTAAACCGTATAAAGGAACAGGTAAAATTGATAATCAAGAATTAATAGCGGTAAATAAAGCTTTGAGAAATCATCCAGTTGAAAAAATTGGAGCAACTTTAAGGGCTTCAATGACTGCGATGAAACAACTATAATATGGAGACAAAAAACATCTATTTTCCTAAATTAAAAGATGTAAATAAAGCTGCGACTACTTTAAAAGAGGTAGTTGCAGTAACTCCTTTGATGTTAAATTATACTTTTTCAAATAAATATGAAACAAATGTTTTTTTAAAAAGAGAAGATTTACAACAAGTACGATCGTATAAAATTAGAGGTGCATATAATAAGATAAGTTCATTAACAAAGGAAGAGTTGATTAATGGAATTGTTTGTGCTAGCGCTGGGAATCATGCGCAAGGTGTAGCTTTGGCTTGTAAAAAGAAAGAAATTCAAGGAACAATATTTATGCCTGCTCCAACACCAAAACAAAAGTTAGAGCAGGTTAAAATGTTTGGGGGTGAATTTATAGATATTCAGTTAACAGGTGATACTTTTGATGATGCTTATAAAGCTGCAAAATTTATAGCAGATAGTTTAGGTAAAACCTTTGTTCACCCATTTGATGATGAAAAAATTATTGAAGGACAAGCAACAGTTGGTTTAGAGATCCTAGAACAAGCAAATGAATCAGTTGATTATGTATTTGTGCCTGTGGGAGGTGGTGGTTTAGCTTCGGGGCTTTCAAGTGTTTTTAAGTTAATATCGCCTACTACAAAAATTATCGGTGTTGAGCCTGAAGGGGCAGCCTCAATGCAGCAGGCAATAGCAAATAATAAAAATGTTAAATTATCTGAAATAGATAAGTTTGTAGATGGCGCAGCTGTTCAGCAGGTAGGTGATTTAACCTATAAGATATGTAAAGAAAATTTAGATGATATGATCACGGTTCCAGAAGGAAAAGTGTGTCAAACAATTTTAGATATGTATAATAAAGACGCTATAGTTGTTGAACCTGCTGGAGCATTAACTTTGGCTGCTTTAGATGCTTTTAAAGGTGAAATTAAGGGTAAAAATGTAGTATGTGTTATTAGTGGAAGTAATAATGATATAACAAGAACTGCTGAGATTAAAGAGCGGGCTTTGTTGTACGGTGGTTTAAAGCACTATTTTATTATTCGATTTCCTCAACGAGCAGGAGCTTTAAAAGAATTTGTAATTGATGTCTTAGGAAAGAATGATGATATTACTTTCTTTGAATACTCTAAAAAAACTAGTAGAGAAAATGGGCCAGCTGTTGTTGGTGTAGAGTTGGAAAAGAAAGAAGATTTATCTCCATTAATAGCTCGGATGAAAGAGCGTAATTTTTACGGAGAGTATTTAAATAATAAACCTAATTTGTTTGAGTTTTTGGTGTAAAAAGTCGTTTTTAACGACTTTTTTTGTCTATATAAAACCAAAAATCCCAAACTTTAGTCTGGGATTTGGTGGTGGTGCCTCCAGGAATCGAACCAGGGACACAAGGATTTTCAGTCCTTTGCTCTACCAACTGAGCTAAGGCACCATTGGTACTTAATTTTTGTAGCTTTTAGTAAAATAAAATTCATAAAATATGATTTTTATTTGTGGTGCCTCCAGGAATCGAACCAGGGACACAAGGATTTTCAGTCCTTTGCTCTACCAACTGAGCTAAGGCACCAATTGCTACTTTCGTTAAGCGGATGCAAATATACAATCGTTTTTCAATTTAACAAAATAAAAAAACTAAAAAAATGTATTGTAACTTTGTTTTTTTTAAAAAATAAATATGTTTTTAATAATTGATGTAGGTAATACAAGAGTTAAAGTAGCTGTTTATGAGAATGATGTGGTTGTTGATAGTATTGTATTTCTAAAAACGAAAATAATTGAAGAATTAGAAAAAATTATTTCTAAATATAGAATATCAAAGAGTATTGTGTCTTCTGTAGCGACATTTTCTAAGAATGAGGAAGAAAAAATAATAGAAATGATCAATCCTATAATCCTAAATCATGAAACTAAAGTACCTTTTGAAAATAAGTATGATACTCCTAAAACTTTGGGAGTTGATAGAATAGCTTTAGCTGCCGCTGCTGTAAGTAAGTTTCCCGAAAAAAATACTTTAGTTATAGACGCAGGAACCTGTATTACATTTGATTTTATAACTAAAGATAAAAAGTATTTAGGTGGAGCCATTTCTCCTGGAATAGCCATGAGGTATAGAGCTTTAAATGCATTTACATCAAAGTTACCATTACTGAAAAAAAGGCATATTACTGATTTTATAGGGAGAAATACAGATACTTCTATGCATTCTGGAGTAGTAAATGGAGTATATAATGAAATAATGGGTCTTATTAATCAGTATAAAGCAGGCTATCAAGATTTAACAATTGTTTTAACAGGAGGAGATACAAAATTCTTGGCAGAACAATTAAAAAGTGTCATATTTGCCCATCCAAATTTTGTTTTGGAGGGATTACACACTATTTTGATATATAATTTAGAGGATGATTAAGAGGATTATAATAGGACTATTAGTATTAAGTTCAACAACAATTGTAGCGCAAAGTAATAGTGCGTCACCATATTCTTATTTTGGTATAGGGGAAAATTTTGATCCATTAACTGTAGAACAGTCTTCAATGGGAGGTATTGGAGTTGCACTAAAAGATACGTACCATTTAAATTTTACAAACCCAGCAGCAAATGCTGATTTAAGATATGCTACTTATGCAATTGGAGGAAATTTAACTTTTTTGAAGTTAAAAGAGTCTAATTCATCTCAATCTGGAAACTCAACTAGTTTAAGATATGTTTCTTTAGGATTTCCAATAGGAAAAAAGGCGGGGTTGTCTGTTGGTTTACAACCATTCTCATCTGTAGGGTATTCTTTATTGAATAGAGTGTATGATGGTGACGAAATTAAGGAGATTTCAAGATTCTCAGGGATAGGTGGAACAAATAGGCTGTATGCTAGCTTTGGTACGTATTTATTTGACGGGTTTTCTTTAGGAGCTGAAGTTGGTTTTGTTTTTGGAAGTTTACAAAATGATCTTTTAAATCAAGTTCAAGAAACTATGTTAGCGACTAAGCACCAAGAAAAATTAACTCTTAGAGGAGGGCAATTTAAACTTGGAGCACAGTATAAGAAAGAGTTAAAAAATGAATTACAACTTTATACAGGTGCAGCTGTTACTTTTGATAGTGATTTATCTGCAAATGGAGCCGAAAGAATGTATTCATTATCTATTGCTAGCTCAGGAGCAGAACAAGTAAGAAAAATATTATACGATAAATCTATATCAGGAAATTTAACAATGCCTTTCAAAACTGTTTTTGGTGTAGGTTTGGGAAAAGTAAATAAGTGGTATGTTGGAATAAATCAAGAGTATAGAGATGCAGTAGTTAGTTCTGAGGGAATTAATGTTATAGGGAATAGTCAAGCATTTAGATATGAAAGAGGAAGTAAATTTTCAATAGGAGGATATTATCTGCCTAAATTAAATTCAATATCAAGTTATTGGGATAGAGTAACTTATAGAGGTGGTGTGAGGTTTGAGAAAATGGGGATTTTAGCAGATGGAACAGGAACTGGAAATAATTTAACATCAATAAACGACTTTGGCATAAATATTGGATTTGGTTTACCACTTCCAAAACAATTATCTAGTATTAATATAGGATTTGAGTACGGACAAAGGGGGACAATAATTAATAACCTAATTAAAGAAAACTATTTTAATGTAAAATTAAGTTTATCTCTAAATAGTATTAATTGGTTCAAAACAAGAAAAATAGATTAATTAAAAACTGATTAAATAATGAAAAAAATTACGTATTTACTAACAGGAATGTTTTTGTTTGTAGCCGTAAATGTAGTTAAAGCGCAGGCTAGTCAAGAATGTAACATAAAGTACAACCTATTTAAAGGGAATGCTATTACTAAAAAATATACCGAGGCCAAACCAGATCTTGAATATTTACTTACTAACTGTCCTAAATTATCAGTTAATATTTATAAATACGGTGCTAAAGTAGCTGACAAAACCAACGATCATGATTTAGCTAAGAAAGTTTATGAAGCTAGGTTAATTAATTTCCCTAATAAAGGGGCTGCAAAAGCACATAGTGATTACGCAAAGTATTTAATTAAAAATAAGTTAGCATCTGATGCTGATGTGTTTTTGTTATTAGAAAAAGCCTACAAAATTTCACCTAAAGACATGAGTGTTACTAACATCTTTAGGTATTTTAAAGGTGTCACTGATAAATATAAAGATACTGATCCTCAAAAAGTATTTGACACGTATGATGATGTAATTGAATCTGTTCAAGAAAAATTAGATGATTATAATGTTAAAATAGCAAAATTACAAGCTAAAGAAGAAGCTGGTACAATCGATAGTAAAGAGAAGAAGAGACTAAACGCTTATACAATAAACTCTGGTTCATTAGGTAAAGTTGAAGGAGGTTTGGATGCTATGATTTCTGAAATAGCTACTTGTGAAAGATTAATTCCTATTTATAAAAGAGATTATGATTCAAATAAAACAAACGGAGTTTGGTTAAAAAGAGCTGTATCAAGAATGTATAATAAAGGTTGTCAAACTGATCCTTTATTTGAAACGCTAGCGAAAGCGTATGCAGATGCTACCCAATCAGCTGACGCGTTCAACTTTATTGCTGGAGTATTGGAAAATAATGGAGATAAAAGAGGAGCTGCTCAAATGAGAAAGAAAGCTTTTGATTTAGAAACTGACCCATTAAAGAAAGCTAAATTGAAATTAAGAGAAGCTCAAGGATCTAGGGGGTCAAGAGCAAGAGCTTTAGCTTATGAAGCTTTAAAGTATAACCCAAATATGGGTAAAGCATACTTATTTATTGCAAGTTTATATCAAAAAAGTGTCAACACTTGTGGAGGAGATGAGTTTGAAAAACGAATGGTATATGTAGCTGCATTGAATAAAGCATTAAAAGCCAAAAGAGTTGATCCTGGGTGTGGAGCTGGTAGATATATTTCTAGTTACAAAAAAAATATACCTTCAAAGAAGTTGATTTTTCAGAAAGGAGTTTCTTCAGGAATGTCTCATAAAATAGGATGTTGGATTGGTGAAACTGTTCGTATACCTTAATCAATTAAATGAGAGTTGAAAAATATAACATATATAAAAACATTGCTATCATTGGATTGATAGCAATGTTTTTTTCTTGTACCAATAGTAAAAAAGAAGTACAAGATTTCTTAGCAGATAAAAACTTACCTATTGCTATAGGTAAAGATATTTATCATGTTTATAAAGATTCCGGTAGAATTACTTCTAAGTTAATAACTCCATTATTACATGACTTTACAAATAGAAAAGAACATCCGTATAACAAGTTTCCTAAAGGGATAAAAATAGTAACCATAGAAAAAAATGGAGATTCAACTACAATTACGGGTAATTTCGCATTAACTTATAATAAAACAAGAATTTCTGAAATTAGAGATAATGTGGTGATTGTAAATCATGCAGATAACTCTAAATTAGAAACAAATCAGCTTTTTTGGGATCAAACCGAGAAATATTTGTTTACTGAAGATGGTTTTCGATTAACTACTGAAACAAGTGTTATCAATGGTTTTGGCTTTGAGTCAAGACAAGACTTATCTAAATGGGTAGCAAAAGATATTACAGGAGAAGTAGAAACAAAAGACGACGACTTATAATGAACACACTTTGGAAATATATACAATACGGATACTTAATAGTTGGAATTATTTTTTTTATAGAAGGTTTTCTTAAATGGAATATAGATAAGGAACAAGCTCTTTTTATGTTTGGTTTTGGTATCTTTATAATTCTGATTTTCTTTTTTAAACGGTATTTTAGAAGAAAAGTAGAAAGAAGAAATAAACAAAATTAAAGCCTAAATAGTAATTGTAAAAAGGAGTTAAATGCAGTTTGATGTTATAATAATCTTAGTGTCAGTTTTATTGTCTGCTTTTTTTTCAGGCATGGAAATTGCATTTGTTTCTGCAAATAAATTACATATTGAACTAGAAAAAAAGAGAGAAGGTTTTCTTCCTAAAATTCTAGCTAAAATAACTGAAAAATCCTCAAATTTTATAACCACAATGTTGGTTGGTAATAATGTTGCTTTAGTTATTTATAGTTATTTTATGGGAAAGCTTTTAATGACTTGGTTTCAAACTTTTTTACCATCAGATAGTATAATTGTAAACTATGTTTTGTTAGATGTAAGCCTATTAACTCAAACAATTATATCTACTATTATTATCCTAGTTACTGCTGAATTTTTACCAAAGGCAATTTTCAGAATTTATGCAAATGAAATGTTAAAGGTATTTGCTATTCCTGCTTATTTTTTTTATTTGATATTCTATATAATCACTTGGATTATTACTAAGATTTCTGATTTTTGTTTACAGGTTTTTTTTAAAACAATTGAGAATGAAAAACAAACAGCATTTAGTAAAGAAGAGTTGGGTAATTATATATCTGAACAGTTAGATGGAGGAAGTAATCATGAAAAAGTTGACTCTGAAATTCAAATATTTCAAAATGCTTTAGAGTTTCATAAAGTTAAAGCAAGAGAAATTATGGTGCCACGAACTGAGATTATTTCTACTGATATTCATGATTCGGTGGTAAATTTAAGAGAATTGTTTATTGAAACAGGATTGTCTAAGGTATTAGTATATAAAAATTCATTAGATGATATTTTAGGCTATGTAAATGCTTTTGAGTTATTTAAAAAACCCAGAACTATAAAATCAATACTATTACCTGTTGAATTTATTCCAGAGTCAATGATTATTAATGATGTTTTAAATTTATTAATTAAAAAAAGAAAAAGTATTGCAATAGTTGTTGATGAATATGGAGGAACCTCTGGAATAATAACTGTAGAGGATATCGTTGAAGAGTTATTTGGAGAGATTGAAGATGAACATGATAGTCAAGAACTTCTTGAAGAAAAAATAAATGATAATGAATATAATTTTTCTGCAAGGTTAGAGGTTGATTATTTAAATGAAGAGTTTAATTTAGATATTCCTAAAGAAGAAGCATATGAAACATTAGGAGGCTTTATAATTAATCATACTGAAAATATACCTACTCAAGATGAGGTTTTGAATATCGGTAAATTCCAATTAAAAATATTAAAAGTTAGTACGTCTAAAATAGATGCTATCCATTTTAAAGTATTAGAGAAAGAAGAATAATACTTGCATATAAGTAAACTTACTCTAAAACAGCTAAAAAAACATTGCATTATTAAATGTGAAATTGTATTTTCGCACACTGTTAATAAATAAAAATGACGTATGGCAATTTTATCGAAAATTAGAGAACGTTCAATGTTCTTAATTCTTGTTATTGGTTTAGCACTTTTTGCATTTGTATTAGACCCATCTACAATATCAGATTTTTTTAATGCAAGTAAAGTAAACGAAGTAGGAGATGTAAATGGAGAAAGTATATCTCGTCAAGAATTTGCAGAAGCCCTAGATGCATATAAAAAGCAAACTGGTAACAGAGTTTCTGAAATGCAAGCAGCAAAAACTGTTTGGAATAATTTATTACGTCAAAAAATATACAAATCTCAATTAGAGGAGGCAGGAATTACTGTTGGAGAAGCAGATATTATGCAAGCTTTACTTGATTCACCTACTATTCAAGGTGACCAAAGATTCCAAACTTCTGGTATTTTTGATAAAAGTAAATTGAAAGAACATTTAGCTACTATAAAAGATGCTAATAACGATGAGTGGAGAGCTTGGCAAAATTATATGGTTTCCTTAAGAGATAATTTAGAGAAAACGACTTATGATAATTTGGTGTCTTCTGGTTTAGGTGCATCTTTAAAAGAAGGAGAAGGACAGTACCTAACTGAAAATACTAAAGTTTCAGGAAAGTATGTGTATGTTCCTTTTACTTCAATAGCTGATAGTACAGTAACTGTAAAGAAGAGTGATGTTAAGGCATATATAGAAAATCATAAAAATCAATATCAAGTTGAAGCTTCAAGAGATGTGAAATTTGTAAAATTTGATATAGTTCCTACTTTAGAAGATGAAGAGGCTTTAAGAGTTGAGGTAGCTAAGTTAATCGAAGATTCTGAAGATGATCAAAGAAATATATTAAAAGGGTTAAAAAATGCTACTGATTATGGTGCTTTTTTAGAAGATGCTAAATCTGATATTTCACTTGATGATAATTATAAATTTAAAATTCAGGTACCTCAAACAATAGCTGAAAAGCTTTTTGAAGGTAAAGAAGGAGACGTTTTCGGTCCTTATAAAGATAATGATTATTTCAAATTATCGAAAATTACAAAAATTACTCAATTGCCAGATTCAGTTCAATCTAGGCATATTTTAATACCTTTTATAGGTGCAAATCCAAGTGGATATGAGCCGACTAAAAATGAAGCAGACGCTAAAATAATGGCAGATAGTTTATTGACTGTTTTAAAAGCAGATTCATCTAAATTTGAAGATTTGGCAAAGGAGCTTTCTTCTGATAAAGGTTCTGCTGAAAAAGGTGGGTTTTATGATTGGTACGGATACAACCGAATGGTACCAGAATTTAGAGACTTTACTTTTGAAGGAAAAAAAGGAGATATAGGAGTTGTTAAAACTGTTTTTGGTTTCCATATCATTAAGATTGAAGATCAGAAAAATTTTCAACCAGCAATGAAATTAGCAACCTTTGGAAGAAAGATTGAAGCATCAGAAGCTACAGAAAACAAAATATTCCAAAATGCTGAAACTTTTGCTTTAAATTTAACTAATGGTAAAAAATATACTGATTTAGTAAAAGAAAATAGTTTAACTTCTTTACCAGCGGTGGGTTTGAAAGTTTTAGATGAAAACGTTCCAGGACTTGGTAATGAAAGAGAAATTATAACCTGGGCATTTGGAAAAGATGTTGAAGTAGGTAATTTTAAAAGATTTGATGTAGAAGGTGGTTATGTGGTAGTTATGTTAACTGATAAAACATCTAAAGGTTTGATGTCTGTTGATAAAGCCATACAAACTGTTCGTCCTATCATTTTAAATGAAAAGAAAGCCGAAATTATTTCAAGTAAAATGAATGGAGCTACTTTGAAGGATATAGCTAAATCATCAGGTCAAACAATACGAGGTGCAGTAGATGTTAATTTACAATCTCCTAGTCTTTCAGGAGTTGGGTACGAGCCTAAGATTGTAGGGGCTATGATTAATGCAAAGGAAAATAAAGTATATAATAAGGTAGTTGGAGACAGAGGTGTTTATGCTTTTTTTACTGAAAAGAAAGAGTTACCTACAGCATTACCTAATTATGACACGTACAGAAAGAGAATTGCTAATAATAGAAAGAATAAAACAAATCAAATGTATGAGGCTGTAAAAAAAGCAGCTGATATTAATAATAGTGTTGGAAGCTTCTACGGTATTCAACAATAACATATAATTTTATATAGATTGTTAAACCGAGTTTTACAACTCGGTTTTTTTATTCCAAATTCATAATAATAGTATTTTTCTATTTAAAAATAAAAACTATCAATTTTTATTATGTTTTGTTTTTTTATAAGTTTACAAAAACAAAATACAGATAGTAATGATTAAAAAAAGAAAATTAACAACAGCGTCAGGTGCATCATTGTTTCATTATGAAGATTCTCAAAGTATTGGAGAAAGAGGGCCATTATTATTACAAGACTTTTTTTTACATGAAAAATTAGCTCACTTCAACAGAGAAAGAATACCTGAAAGAATTGTCCATGCTAAAGGTTCAGGGGCGTATGGTACTTTTACGGTAACAAATGATATTAGTAAATATACTAAAGCAAAACTTTTTAATAAAGTAGGTAAGCAAACAAGGTTATTTGCTCGTTTTTCTACTGTAGGAGGAGAGAAAGGATCAGCAGATACAGAAAGAGATCCTAGGGGATTTGCTATAAAGTTTTATACGGAAGATGGTAACTGGGATTTAGTTGGAAATAATACTCCTGTTTTTTTTATTAAAGACCCTAAAAAATTTCCAGACTTTATACATACTCAAAAACGTGATCCTTATTCAAACTGTAAGTCAGCGACTATGATGTGGGATTACTGGTCTTTCAACCCTGAGAGCTTACATCAAGTACTTATTTTAATGAGTAATAGAGGTACACCTGATGGGTATAGGTTTATGAATGGGTATGGCAGTCATACATTCTCTTTAGTTAATGATAATAACGAAAGAGTCTATGTAAAGTTCCATTATAAAACTATGCAAGGCATTAAAAATTTAAGTGATAGTGAAGCAATATATTTAAAAGGAATTGATCCAGATTACGCACAAAGAGATTTAGTTGAAGCTATAGACAAAGGTGATTATCCAAAGTATGCTTTAAAAATTCAAGTTATGACAATTGAAGAAGCAGATAGTTTTAGGTGGAACCCTTTTGATGTAACTAAAGTATGGCCTCATGCTTCTTTTCCTTTAATAGATGTTGGTGTAATTGAGTTGAATGAAAATCCTAATAATTATTTCGCTCATGTAGAGCAATCTGCTTTTGCTCCTTCAAATTTAGTTGATGGTATTGGGTTTTCACCAGATAAAATGCTTCAAGGACGAATTTTAGCCTACCCTGATGCACATCGCTATCGAATAGGTGTTAATTATGACGCATTACCTGTAAATAAATGTCCATATATGGTTAATAATTATCATAGAGATGGTTCAATGCGGTTTGATGACAATGGTGGGGATTCTCCAAATTATTTTCCTAATAGTTTTGATAATATCAAGTTAGAATCAACGAGAGAGGAGGGAATGAATTATGAATTAAAATCCAAAGAAGTAGGCTATTTTGATCGTAATGATAACGATGATGACCATTATACCCAACCTGGAAATTTATTTAGATTAATGTGTAAAAAAGAGCAAAAAGATACAATTACTAATATTGTAAATGCAATGAGTGGAATTTCAGGATTCAAAAAAAATGAAATAATAAATAGACAGTTATGTCATTGGTTTAGAGTAGATCGTGAATTAGGTATGGAAATAGCTAACGGTTTAAATATAAAAATAGAAGGGAATAAATAAAAATATATAAAATTAAAAACCGAGAATAATTGCTCGGTTTTTAATCTTTAAGATTATTTTTTTATAATTTTAAAACTCTTTGAATAGTTTTTATAATTTATAGAAGCTATATATAAACCTGAAGATAGATTGTTAGTATTAACGCTATATGTTCTATTATTTTCTATCATATTAGTATTTGTTATTAATTGACCGCTTATTGTGTAAATTTTAATTGAAAGTTCATGAGTAGATGGAATTCCTTTAGTTGTAAAATTTATTGAGTCAGTAATTATACTATTATTTAACTTTATATCAAATAGAGATTCTTTAGGAGTATTTAATTCTTTAATTTTATTATTTGTGATACTACCAACCGTAAATCCAGAAATTATATTTCTACTAAAATCTGGGTGCATACTGTTAATGTAAATAGTATAAACACCTTCTTTAAATAGTGATGTATTTAGTGTAAATTTTTTTGTTTTTGAATGATAGCTAAATACTTCTAAATAAGCTTCTTCTTTAGAAGTATTACCTAGCAAATCAGAAGTTTTGGTAATAGTAGCTGATACTTTAATTTCATCTGTATTTACCTTAGTGTTATGAAACGACACTTGTATGATATTTTTGTCTTTTTTAACCTCATATATCATTTTGGGGCCATTCGGTTGATGGGCATAAGCAACGAATTTCGAATTACTTGTTAAAACACTTGGAGTGGATGTTTTAAGTGTATAATTACTTATATAATCACTGAATGAATTCGTTTTAAAGTGTTTTTTTGTATGTGTAATTAAATTACCATTTGTAGATTTTAAGTTGAAGTTAGAAGATGAGTTTTCATGGAATACTTGTATAGCAATATTTGTATTTCCTTTATCTGCTATAATTTTGTCATAATCATTTTCTGAGTTAATGATTTGATAATCACTTGTTAATTTAGTGTAATTAATCAACTTAGAAGTGTTTCTACTTAACTTGTTTTTCATGGCGTTTTCATTTAAATAAGGTTTAATGTGTTTCCACACATATTGCCCTAATGCTATATCAACATGATCTAAATACGCTTCGTTCTTCTTAAATGCGTAAACCCCATTAGGTCTAAGGGTACTTTTATAAGGAGATACTCCGTCATTTATTCCTTGATGTAAATATAAAATGCTACCACTGGCAAACATTAAAGGAGCCAATAATGTATGTCCTCTAGCAAAACCTGATCCACCAAGAATAATAAATTTTGAGGGCTCATTGTTTACATGATTATCAAAATAGGGGCGAACAACATCTCTACAATAATAGGTCGTTGAAGTAGCACCTCCCTCGTTTAAACCTGTTTTTTTCCATAACCAATTTAACCACCATTGTTGTGATATATCGGCTAAATAAGTACCCCAATATGGTGTTCCCAAAGCAAAAACTTTTTTCACTTTATTAAATTTGTTATGTGTGTACATTGCAACTTCAGACGCTTTTCCTCCGTTACTGTGAGCAATAATGTATAGATCATTTACACCGTATTTGCTAGTTATAATATCAATAGATTCGGCTAATAACTTTCCGTTAGCCCACATGCCTTCTCCCCTTGTTGTAGCAACAAAAACTACTTGATACCCTTCGCTAAATGCTTCTTGATAAAATGTATTGTTTGTGAAAAAAAGTTGATTAAGGTCAATATATCCATGGTTAAATAAAATAACTTTTCCATTAAAATTAGTAGGTTTAGCTCCATAATGGATAGTTGATTTTAGTAGTGAACCAATAAAGAAGGAGCTAAGATTACTTGGTTTAGGAAGTTGTTTTTCAATAAGGTTTTGAGAAAAAAGTGTTAAAGATGTGAAAAAAACACATAATATTTTGATTAATTTCATTTTTATTAGGGGTTTGATTAAATGAGTTAAATATATGTGAAAAATTAACAAAAAAAAGGTGTTATTTTAAAATAACACCTTTTTTTATTGTTTTTATTGTTTTTTTTAAGCGTTTAGAGGCTTACCATCCCAAGCAGCTTTAGCAGCTTCCTTCACTGCTTCAGAATAGGTAGGGTGACCATGACAAATACGAGCTAAATCTTCAGCAGATGCTCTGTATTCCATAGCAACAGCAGCTTCCATGATTAAGTCAGCAACACGAGCCCCAACCATATGAACTCCTAAAATTTCATCGGTATTTTTATCAGCTAAAACTTTTACAAAACCATCAGTATCTCCACTAGCACGAGATCTACCTAATGCACGCATTGAAAATTTACCAGCTTTATAGTGAACTCCGCTATCTTTTAATTCTTGTTCTGTTTTACCAACAGCAGCAACTTCTGGCCAGGTATAAACGATACCAGGAATTAAATTATAATCAATATGAGGTTTTTGTCCCGCTAAATATTCAGCAACGACTACACCTTCTTCCTCTGCTTTATGGGCTAACATTGTTCCACGAACAACATCCCCAATGGCATATATATTAGATACATTAGTTTGTAAATGATCATTAACATCTATCATTCCTCTTTCAGTAACCTTAACACCTGCTTTTTCTAAAGCTAATCCGTCAGTATATGGACGACGGCCAACAGATACTAAGCAATAATCACCAGTAAAAGTAACTTCTTCCCCTTTTTTATTAGTTGCTTTAACGATTACTTCATCTCCATTTCTTTCAACAGAAGTAACACCATGGTTTGCATTAAACTTCATCCCTTGCTTCTTTAAAACTTTAGTAAGCTCTTTAGAAACATCTTTATCCATAGTTGGAGTAATTGTAGGGGCATATTCAATAACTGTAACATTAGCACCTAAACGCTTGTAAACAGAACCTAGTTCTAATCCAATTACACCACCACCAATTACTAGTAAATGTTTAGGAACTTCTTTTAATTTTAATGCTTCAGTAGATGTTATTACACGTTCCTTATCAATAGAAATAAAAGGTAATGTTGAAGGTTTTGAACCAGTTGCAATAATAATGTTAGCTCCCTCAATTATTTCTGAACTACCATCATTTTTTGATACTTTAACATGTGTTGCATCCTCAAAAGAACCTACTCCTTCGAAAACTTCAATGTTATTCTTATCCATTAAATACTTAATTCCACCCGTTGTAGTTTCAACTACATTTGCTTTACGAGCAACCATTTTTCCAAAATCGAAGGATGGTTTTTCAACAGAAATTCCATGCTCTTCAAAATGGTTTACAGCATCATAGTAATGATGAGAAGAATCTAATAAAGCTTTTGAAGGTATACAACCTACATTTAAACAAGTACCACCTAGAGTAGAATATTTTTCTATAATAGCAACTTTTTTACCTAATTGAGCAGCTCTGATAGCAGAAATATATCCTCCAGGACCAGAACCAATAACGATTACATCGTATTTCATGAGTCGTGTTTTTATTGTTTTATTTTGGCTAAGTAGTGTTTTACCTTTCTGCTTAGCTATCTGTTTTGTTTTTCAGAATAATAACCGCAAAATTACATATAATTGTTGATTTGTTGAAGAATGTTTAAGATTAGTTTTTGATGAGTATTATTAAAAGGAAGATAAAGAATGTCAGTATAAAACTACTATTTTTGTAACATGAATCATCTTCTTATTATAGGCTATGTTTGGGTAGAGCCAAATTCATCAGCAGCAGGTAGTAGAATGTTGCAACTAATAGAGTTGTTTTTAAAGTATAATTATAAAATTACGTTTGCTTCGCCATCAATTAAGGGAGAAAGGGCATTTAATTTAGCCTCAATAGGAGTTAAAGAGGTAATGGTTGAATTGAATAATTCTTCATTTGATGTCTTTATTAAAAAAATGAACCCTGATATTGTGATGTTTGATCGTTTTTTGATGGAAGAACAATTTGGTTGGCGTGTAGCAGAACATTGTCCTAAAGCTCTTCGTGTATTAGATACTGAAGATTTACATTTTTTACGAAAAATACGCCACAAGAAACTTAAAAAAAATGAAATATGTAGGAATGAAGATTTATTGACTTCAGAGGAAACTAAACGTGAAATAGCGTCTATATTAAGATGTGATTTAAGTATAATAATTTCAGCATATGAAATGAAATTATTAACAGATGTATTTAAAATTGATAAAGAGTTATTATATCATCTTCCTTTTTTACTTCATAAAATAAATCAAGATAGTATTAAAAATTGGCAACCTTTTGAAAAGCGAAAAGATTTTGTTTTTATTGGAAACTTTTTTCATGCACCAAATGTAGATACTGTTTTACAATTAAAATCAATTTGGAAGGATATACGAAAGAAACTCCCTGAAGTAGAAATTCATATTTATGGTGCGTATGCTACCCAACAAATACAGCAACTACATAAACCAAAAGAAGGTTTTATAGTAAAAGGATTTACAAAAAATGCATTAGAAGTAGTAAACAAAGCACGAGTATTATTAGTTCCATTACGATTTGGTGCTGGTATTAAAGGAAAGCTGACTGAAGCTATGATGTGTGGAACGCCGAGTGTAACAACAAGCATAGGTGCCGAAGGGATGCATGGAAGCTTACCTTGGAATGGATTTATAGAAGATGACTTTAACCAGTTTTTAAAAAAGACGATTGAATTATACACTAATGAGAAACTTTGGAAAAGCTTTCAGGCTAATGGAGTTGATATTATTAATTCAATATATGATAAAGACAAGATTAGTCAACCTTTTGTCGATCAAATAAAAAAAATTCAAAATAATATTGAGGATCACCGACGAAAAAATTTTCTAGGAAACTTGTTGCACCATCAAACTTTACAAGCTACAAAGTATATGAGTAAATGGATTGAGGAGAAGAATAAGTAAAAATATCTGTCACAACAAAGTGACAGACATTTTTTCTAATTATTAATAAGTGTTCCTTTTTTTAATTTCTTTTTAAAACTAATCCACGCTATGTTTATAAAAAATAGTGAGAATAGAAGTAGTGAAATTAATTTTATTACTATAGAGGAAGATATAGGAGCTTTGTATTCAAAGCTTGGTAGCTTAGAATATAAGTTAGTGCTAAATTTTTCATTCTTGTATAATAAAGGAACAAAAAAGTTACGCCATTCTTTAGCAAAAACACTAGTTTGTTTTCTGTAATTTTGATAGTGTAAAGTTGAAGTTCCTGCTAAGTTATTAAATGCTTCTTGCAAAATTATGGCAGGTGAACTGTATTGCCATCTTTGTATCCATTTTTGTTGGTTTTCTAATTGAATATCGTAAGAAGTTATTAAAGGTTTTAGTTCATCTTCAACTAAATCTTGAGAAGCCATGTATTTATGCCAAAAAGAGTAATTTGTAGATGAATTATTACTTGCATACTCAGGGTGATCTCTTAAATAATTATCTAAAATTTTATCTTGTTTTTTAGAAACTTTATCTTTTAGCTCTCTTATTTCACTTATGAGTTTAGTTCTTGAAGGAATAGGATAAAATACATTGCTAAGTTGGCCAATTATTGCAGGGATTATTAAAATGATAAATACCCAAACAGCTAATAAACTTACCGCGTTCTTTGCCGAATTATTGATTAATATATTTATTAATAATACTATAATAAACCAAAAAAGTATGTAAGTTATCACTAATAGTTGAGTATTGATATAAAATACAAAGTTGGTTGAGAAATCAAATTTATTAATTATAAAAGTGATGGTCAAAATAATCAGTGTAATCAAGCTGAACCAAATAAAACGCAATCCAATTTTTTGTAAAATCCATGTAAACATTGAAATTGGTTGTGAGGCTAATAATTTTAATGATCCAGATTCTTTCTCAGAAGAAAATATATTATAACTAAAAGCAATGACTATAAGTGGTAATATATATATAATAACAAATGATAAATCGAAACTTCCAAAAAGTAACTGAGTAGGGTTTGATAATTCAGCATAATTAAATAAAAAGCTGTCACCATAAGCTTTCGGTTGTACGTAATGTGTAAATAAGTCACTTTGCCCCGTAGATATAAAAGTTAAGGCTTGAGGGGGCATTGCTACCACTCTTGGAAAAGAGTAGCCAATATGCATTGGTCTAGTAGGTTTTGCCCATGAACTAACGCTTGTTTCAAATCCTTTTTCTAAAGAATCTAAGACCTTTAACATCTCTGAGTCTTTCTTTTTCACTGCACTATGCGCTTTTTCAATGTCTGAAAATCGTTTGTCTACTTTTTGCTTTCCATTATAACCAGCAAAAAGAATAATAAATAGCATAGTAAAAAAAAGTACTAGAAGCCATTTACTTCTTAGTAATACCTTTAATTCGTATTTAAAATTATGTATAAACATTTTAATAAGTTTTATTAGTTAATATTAATACCATAGCTGTGAAAGAAAACCATAGTGCTAGTATTAAAAACAAGAATGTATTTTGTTCAAGAACACTTGAAAATGGAGGGGCTTGATAATTAAACTTTGGTAGTTTACTCCATGTACTTGCTGGTGCTATGTACCGTTCTCCATATTTAGAGTTTTTTTCAGTTGTACCATTTAAAAAACGCTGTGTTTCTACTCTATATTTTTCTGCCGATTCTGCAAAGTTCCAATGATTTTGATAATCAGTTTTAGCGACTGCCATTGATAAAAAGCGTGTAGGAAGAAATGGAGAAATTAAAGCTAATGATTTATAAATCCCATCTTGTCTTTTAGCTTGTTCATTTAAATAATCATAATGCTTTTCATATACTTTTGCCTGATATTCTTCTCCTTTTTGCATTCTATAGGCACTGTAGTTAAAAGGAAGTTTATGTACGCTATCAACATTATATTTTTCAAGTACTTCTTTTTCAAGTTTTTTAGCCTCTTTGTTCCAAGGGTTATGACCATCTAGGCCTTTTTTGTTTTCCTCTGAAATTCTCTTAGAAAATTCTTGATGTGTAGGGTAGGGATATTTTGTGTCAGCTAAATTACTTGCGACTTTAGGTGTTATAAAACAAGCTAATACCCAAAAAGATAAATTAATAACTAAAGAGATTCCTGATTTTTTTGCTAAAGAAGATATTAGTAGAGTGATGTTGGTAAAAATTAAATAATATATGATATACACAAAGTATAAAATAACAAACGCATACCAGTTAAAGATGCCATAGTTTTCAACGTTTGACAATATAATACCCCCTAATAAAAATAAAAATGTAGTAATTGTAACAGAAGGTATTAAGGTAGCTAGCCATTTTCCTAATAATAATTTCCATCCAACAATTCCTTGGCTTTTTAGTATATAAGAAGTATTTCCTTCAATTTCTTTTGTAAAGCTGTTATACCCAATTAAAATAGTAATTAAAGGGAGTATATACAATAAAATAAAATCTACAGTTAATTCTCCAAAACGAGATAAAGCAGTTTGGTCAGAAGCATTACTAAATTGCGCTTGATTTCTACTATGTGCCTCTAAAAAAATAGAGATACCGGTATATTTTTCAACTCCTTGATCTATTAGTGATAATGGAGATTTTGGCTTAAAAACATAATTACCATAATGAGCGGCTGAATGTGGGTTTTTTTCTCCTTGGGACTCCCAAACATTTCGTTCACTTTTTTTAGCTTCATTGTACTGAATGTTAGTAGATTCATATTGTTTAGCGGTAATCAATAAAGCTACAATTAAAAGTACAAAAACAATACTTATTGAAATTTTAAAACGACCATCTCTTAAAATCTCTTTAAGTTCTTTTTTTATTACATAGTAAATCATACCATTTCTTCTTTTAAGTTCATTGTTTCTAAGTACAATTTTTCTAAATCTTGAAGAGAAATATCTTCATTTGAAAAATAATGTTTTAGTATTCCTTCTTTCATTATACCTATATGTGTACCTATTTCTTTAGCTCTAAAAATATCATGTGTAGCCATTAACGTAGCTACATTGTCAGATTTCATTTTTTTGAGAAGTAGGCCAAATTCATTACTAGATTTTGGATCTAAACCCGAGGTTGGTTCATCTAATAATAGAACTTTAGCATCTTTAGCAATGGCTAAGGCAATACCTATTTTCTGCCTCATTCCTTTAGAAAAGTATTGAGTACGTTTATGGTATGCTTCTTTTTGAAGTCCTGCTTCATCTAAGAAGAATTCTAATTCTATTTTAGAAAATTTATACCCTCCGATTCCTAAAAAATAGTCTAGGTTTTCTACTGCCGTTAAAGTAGGGTAGAGCATTAAATTTTCAGGAATATAAGTTAAGAAAGATTTTGTTTTCTTAGTGTTTTTATTTACATCTAACCCATTAATGTAAGCTTTTCCGGAGGAAGGAGTAATAAAGTTTAATAATAAATTTATAGTCGTTGATTTACCTGCACCATTGGCTCCAAGAAGGCAGAATATTTCTCCTTTTTGTATTTCTAGATTTAAATTATTTAGGGCGGTAAAATCGCCATATCTTTTAGTTAAGTTGTTTGTTTTTATCATTTCGTGTTTTTTGTAATTATTATTCGTTTTGGTTTATTGGTGAAAAGTTTTTTTAGTTTACATTAAGTGATTTAGAGGTTCTGTAAATTTTGATTTTGTATAAAGATTTATTTATTACTAAAATAATAGTATGCATGCTGTACAGAAATAATTACGTATTTCCATTCTATAAAAACTAGAAGTTTAAACAATAGGAGGGGTTATAATTTAGTAAGAAAACTCCTTATTAATTTTTAGAAATATACTCCTGTATTACTTGATGCATTCAAAAAAATAAGAGGTGCTGTATAAAAGAAGGAGGGCCTCATTTTTTTGACCGATTTAACACTCATCAATCTAAAAGATATGTAGCCGTCAGTTTTTAAAGTATTGTAAAAAGTAGGGCTAAACGAAATAATATTTAAATCAAGAGTATTGAAATTTGAAAAAGAGAAGTAACATATATCACAATCATTAGTAATTTCTTGATGAAAATGAGTTGAATCTGAATTACAATCAACATGAATATCATTTTCATGATGGTGATGAATTGTTTTTATAACAATAGGAGTAACAAGAAAAAGCATCAAAAAAAGAGATGCTATTTTTTTTATTACGTTATTTTTTATTGTTAAAATCATCTTAAAGTAACAAAACTAATTACTTAAGATTTTTATTTATGATATATATTGTTAATATTTTCAAAAAAGTAATTTTTTAAGTTAAAATTTCTATAATTAATTATTTAAAGGTAGGTAATTTAATGGAAGCATATGAGCAAAAGCTTCAAATCCCCAGTAGCCTTCATGTAAAACAGTGAAAGGCTCTATTAAAATACCTTTTTTACTTATAGCAGACTCTTTAGAGTTAAGAAGGGATATGAAAGATTGTTGGTAGTTTAGTTTGGCTTTCCCCAACCTATAGCCATCTTCTTCAGGTTCATTAAGGTAATTAATCTCAAGTAAGTAAGGGAAACTTAGATAAAAAGTAGTACCTCTTTTAATAATGAAATCATTTAAAACTAAGTTTTTCTTTACGGGTTTATTAATATATTTTTTTAAATTTTCTTTCTTAGCTATGTGGCTTAATGAGTCAGTTTCCTCGTCGTATAACTTTGTTTTTGGTGTAGCATAATAAAACCCTTTATTATTTTTTCTAACATGAAAAGGACTATGTATGATTTTATTAATTTCTTCTTCAGAGAATTTTATTTTAAACTTTTTTGTGAAGTGAGTTTCTGTTGTTAGTATTCTTCTTACAAATGAGCTTCTTATTTTTTTATTAAACAGATTTAATTTTTTAGAGTGAAATGTAGGGAGCTTCTTAAAACTATTAAAATTAGGCTTAGAAGCTAATTTTAATTTAGCTTCATTTATAATACTATCATGAGGCCTAGCAGGATTAAGTACTTTTTGCAGTTGATTTATTTTAAACCCTGCAATATCTAGTTCATTTTTAATGATTGATCTATAAAAATGCATACGAGAGCCATTATATGCTTTCAACCTATTGGCTTTCCATTTCCTTTTAATGGTAGTTTTTAAGTCTTTATATTTAGAGTATCCACTGAAAAAAATACGGTTATTGATTAATGAAAACTCAACCAAATCATAAAATATTAAGTAACCTAAACCTTTATGTTTTATTTGAAGAGGTTCATGAGCATATGCAGATAGTTTATTTGTTTTTTTATCAAAGTCAAAATGTAAAACCTTAGGATTTAAAATCAAACATTGTGATGCTAGTTCCGTTTTTCCTAAGAAAGCTTTTTTAAAACGAGATAGATTATATTTCCAATCATCGTCGTATTTTGTTTTTTGAATAACAACTTCATTTAAAATATTAGTATCAGGTTTTAATTTTAATAATAAAGGATTTGTTTCAATGTTAGTATTTATTTTAAGTTGTAAGGTTTTAAGGCCAATGAATGAAACAATTAAATTATAATATCCTTTAGGAGTGTTTAATTTAAATTCACCTTTTTCATTAGTTATAGTTCCAATGGTTGTGTTATTTAAATAAACAGAAGCTCCTTCTAAAGGAACGTTATTGTGAGTTGAAACTTTTCCTTTTATAACAGATTGTGAAAGACTATTGAAAGTTAAAAACAGTACAATATATGTAAAAAGTCCTATTTTCATAAAAAATTATTTTTATGAAAATAGGACTTTTTTTTATTAAAAGTAAAAATATTAAATACTATTGTATTAATCCTGCACGTTTTAATAAAGCATCTGAGTTTGGCTTTTTACCTCTAAAGCGCTTGTATAAATCCATCGGTTTTTCTGTCCCTCCTTTAGAAAGAACATTTTCTTTAAATTTATCGGCTATTTTTTTATTGAAGATTCCTTCTTCTTTAAAATATTCAAAAGCATCTGCGTCTAAAACTTCTGCCCATTTATAAGAATAATAACCAGCAGAATACCCTCCTTGGAATATATGAGCAAAAGCTGTACTCATACAATTTTCTGAAACATCAGGATATAATTGAGTATCTGAAAAAGCAGCTACTTCAAAATCTTTTACATTTTTAATGTTGGTAGGGTTTGTACCATGCCATTGCATATCTAGCAAGCCAAAACTTAATTGACGTAATGTTTGCATACCTTCATGAAAACTAGCAGATTCTTTTATCTTTTCTACATACTCCATAGGAATAGTTTCTCCAGTTTTATAATGCTTGGCAAAAAGTTCTAAAGCTTCTTTTTCATAACACCAGTTCTCTAAAACTTGACTAGGCAATTCAACAAAATCCCAAGAAACAGATGTGCCTGATAAACTATTATACGTAGTGTTTGCTAACATTCCATGTAAAGCATGACCAAATTCATGAAATAAAGTAGTAACTTCATTAAACGTTAGTAAAGAGGGTTTTGTATCTGTAGGTTTAGTGAAATTACAAACGATAGATACCTGAGGACGCTCATTTATTTCATTTTTTATTTGTTGAGATTTATAAGAAGTCATCCATGCTCCATTTCTTTTTCCTGGCCTAGGATGAAAATCTGCATAAAAATAGGAGATAAAGTTATTTTCAGAGTCTGTAACAGCATATGTTTTAACGTCTTCATGATACTTATCTATGTTATTAATTTCTTCAAATTTTAAATCGAATAATTTGTTAGCGATAGTGAATACCCCATTAATTACATTTTCTAATTTAAAATATGGTTTTAACAATTCTTGGTCTAGGTTAAATAACTCTTTTTTTAATTTTTCAGAGTAATAAGAGCCGTCCCATTTTTCTAATTTATCAATAGAATCTAATTTTTTAGCATAGTTTTCTAAGTTTTTAAACTCACTAATTGCTGCTGGTTTTGCTTTTTCTAATAATTCATTTAAAAAGTTTAAAACATTATCAGGTGATTCAGCCATTCGCTCTTCTAAAACAAAATGGGCATGTGTTTTATATCCTAATAAATTTGAACGTTTATGGCGAAGATTGACAATTTCTAAAACAATATTTTCATTGTTATATTTATTTTTTTGAAACCCTTTTTTCCCCATAGCTACTGCTAATTGTTTTCGTAACTCTCTATTCTCAGCATAAGTCATGAATGGAATATAGCTAGGATAATCTAAGGTAATTAACCAGCCTTCTTTGTTACGTTGAGTAGCCATCATTTTTGCTGCTTCTTTTGCACTTTCAGGTAATCCAGATACGTCATTTTCATTGGTAAGAAGCATTTCAAAAGCATTAGTTTCGGCTAAAATATGTTCTCCAAATTGTAATGATAGTTTTGAAAGTTTAGCGTCAATTTTTCTCAATTCAAGTTTATCATTTTCGTTTAAATTAGCACCATTACGAGCAAATCCTTTGTATTGTTTTTCTAACAACATTTGTTGCTCTGGAGTTAAGCTTAACTCTGTAACTTGATTATAAACAGCTTTTACACGATTAAATAAAGCTTCATTTAAAATCATATCATTTTTAAATTCACTTAACCAAGGAGAAATTTCTTTTGCAATTTTTTGAATCTCTTCATTTGTTTCAGCTGAATTTAGGTTAAAAAAAATAGAAGTTATTTTATCTAGTTTTTCTCCTGTATTATCTAAAGCTACAGTAGTGTTTTCAAAAGAAGGAGCTTCTGTGTTATTTACTATATCGTTTATTTCTTTTTTTGCTATTTCAATAGCTTCTTTTATAGCAGGTTTATAATTTTCTTCCTTTATCTTTGAAAAAGGAGGAGTATGAAAATCTTGTAATAATGGATTCATTTTTTACTTTCTTAAATAATTAATGAAACCCCATAAATTTAATATTTATGAGGTTTGTAATTTATTTTTTTACTAAAATACCTATTTTTTTACTCTTTCAGAAGCTTTTTCAACTTTGAGTTTTAAGCCTTCTTTATAAGCTATTATTTTATCTAAAACACATTTATCAGAAGCACCAATAATTTGAGCAGCCAAAATTCCGGCATTTTTAGCACCGTCAAGAGCTACTGTCGCAACAGGAACTCCACCAGGCATTTGAAGAATAGATAAAACAGAATCCCATCCATCAATTGAATTTCTACTTTTTACAGGTACACCAATTATAGGTAATGGACTCATGCTCGCAACCATTCCAGGTAAATGAGCGGCACCACCAGCACCAGCAACAATAACTTTTACACCTCTTTTGTGAGCATTAGTAGCATAGTCAACCAATTTCTCAGGAGTTCTATGAGCTGATACTATGTCAACTTCAACTTGAATATCAAAGCTCTCTAATACCTCTATTGCTTCCTGCATGATTGGAAGGTCTGAATCACTTCCCATTATAATACCTACCATATTTTTTAGTTTTTTTAGTAGTTTCTCACCCTAAAATTCGGATTAGAAAACTTTTTTATTTTATAATTTGTTTCTTTAAATTTTAATAGAATTTTGATTTAAAAAATGACATTAGCTTTTGATGCCAAAGTTTTATTTCATTAAGACTTTTAAGTCCATAAATGCTAAAATTGTTGTTTACAAAGAACTTCCAAAAATCTAAATAATAAAAGCTATAACTCTAATTGTTTTCAATGTATCTTTTTACTTGCTTTTTTAGTATTGTTTACTGTAAAAATAATACCGAATTATCATAATTTTTAAATAAAAAACATGCAAAAGTCACATTAATTTCTTCAATCATTATTTTGCAATAACTTGTATGGTCTCTTTTACCTTTTGAGCAACTTTTCTAGCTTGACCAATATCTGTATTAACGATAGTTACATGTCCCATTTTACGGAAAGGTTTTGTTGTTTTTTTACCGTAAATATGAGGGGTAACACCATCTATTTTTAAAATTTCTTCGATATTTTTATAAACCACATCTCCTGTATACCCTTCAGCCCCTACTAAGTTTACCATTATACCAGCTAATTTACTATCTGTATTTCCTAATGGTAAATTTAGAATACTACGAAGGTGTTGTTCAAATTGATTTGTATAACTAGCCTCTATAGAGTAATGGCCAGAATTATGGGTTCGTGGAGCTACTTCGTTTACTAAAATTTCATCATTTTCAGTTTGAAACATTTCAACGGCTAATAAGCCTACAAAATCAAAAATATCAGCTACTTTTAATGCTATTTCACGTGCTTTATCAGCAACGTTATTTTCTATTCTTGCAGGACAAATAACATACTCAACTTGGTTCGCTTCTGGGTGAAATTCCATTTCAACAACAGGATAAGTTTTAATCTCTCCTTGAGTATTTCTGGCAACAATAACAGCTAATTCATTTTTAAAAGGAATCAATTTTTCAGCAATACATTCATCAGTAGGTAAATTATTTAAATCAGAGATAGATTTAACAATTTTTACACCGTTTCCATCATACCCAAATCTTGCTGACTTCCATACAAAAGGAAAGTTTATAGCTCCATTATTTATAGAATGTTTTAATTCTTCTAAAGAAGTGAACCTAGAAAAATCTGCTGTTGGGATATTATGATCATGATAAAAGACTTTTTGACGTGCCTTATTTTGTATTGTTCTTAAGTTTCCAGGTTTAGGATAAATTGTATGGCCTTCAGCTTCCAATTTATCTAAAGCATCAATGTTTACATTTTCAATTTCAATTGTTAATACATCTACTTTTTTACCAAAATTGTATACTGTATCAAAGTCTAATAAATCTCCCTGATGAAATTCATTGCAAATTTGTGCGCAAGGAGCTTCTTTATTCGGATCTAAGATAAGTGTATAAATATCTAGTTTTTGTGTTTCTGTAAGTAACATTCTCCCTAATTGTCCGCCTCCGAGAACGCCCAATTTAAAATCTGAAGAAAAATAATTTTTCACGATAAATTTGTTAGTAAGTGTTGTTGTGACTGCAAAAATAAGAATCTATTTCATAGTACGTTTAAATTAATTACTTATTTGTAAACTACTTCCATTTTGGGTTACAGTATAAATTCTAGCGCCACCTTCACAATTATTTGTACCCTTTATTAGACTACCGTTTAACATACTGTATTTGCTACCATCACAAGGGCATTCTAATACGGGTGAATTTATAGTCATTGGAGTAGTACAATCTTTATTCGGACATTGTCTATCAATAGCTATATAAGGAGTAAAAGATCCACCAGTTCCTTTATTAAACAATACAATACCATTGATACCTCCGCTTATGGCAGCTGTTCCATTTGGGGTTAATAAACCATTTAATTGAGGATTATTTAAAAATACTGTTATAGGAGCTATTGTATTTCTAAAACAGCTATTTATAGATGGAGTACTACTGCAGTTTGTTAAGAGTATTAAAAGTAGTAGTATAGGTAATTTTTTCATGTTTTTTATGTATATGAAATATAACGTAACGAATTTACGAAAATTTTGTACATTTGTAATATAATCTCATTCCGTTAGGCGTGAGATTTTTTAAATTTATTGAAGTTATGAGTAATGTATCATATTATACAGAAGAAGGGCTAAAAAAATTAAAAAAAGAGTTAGCTCAATTAGAGCAAGTAGAAAGACCACGTGTTACACAAGAAATAGCTGATGCTAGAGATAAAGGAGATTTAAGTGAAAATGCGGAGTATCATGCTGCTAAAGAAGAGCAATCATTATTAGAGTTCAAGATAGCAAAACTAAAAAATGTTGTAGCCAGTGCCCGTATTATTGATGAAAGTCAGTTAGATACATCTAAGGTTTTAATTCATTCAGTTGTTAAAATAAAGAATTCAGCTAATGGAATGGAGTTTACCTATACTTTAGTAGCTGATTCTGAAACTGATGTTAGAAACGGTAAATTATCTGTAAACTCTCCTATAGGAAAAGGGTTGTTAGGTAAAACCGTTGGAGAAATAGCTGAAATTAAAGTGCCAAATGGTATTATGAAATTTGAAGTATTAGAAATCTCAAGGTAATAAAAAAATATACTAGTTAAAAGCGTTACGGAAGTAACGCTTTTTTTATTTTTACTAAAAATTAAAATAATGTCAAGTATCTTTACAAAAATAATTACTGGAGAAATTCCATCATATAAAATTGCTGAGAATGAAAATTTCATTGCTTTCTTAGATATTAATCCTAACGCGAAGGGACATGCTTTAGTAGTGCCAAAAAAAGAAGAGAATAAGATTTTTGATTTATCGAAAGATGAGTACTCTAGTTTAATGTCTTTTTCTTACAGGGTAGCAAAAGCACTAGAAAAAACAATTTCTTGTAAACGAATTGGAATGAGTGTTATTGGTTTAGAGGTTCCTCATGTACATGTACATTTAATACCAATTAATACAATGTCAGATATGCAGTTCATCCAAAAAGTAAAATTAACAAATGATGAGTTTATTTCTTTGGCTAAAGAAATAGCAAAAAACTTTAAATGATAAAAAAATAGTTTAAAATAGATTGATTTAATGAGGTATCATGGTTGTCTTTACAATACGATTATCATCAAATGGTTATAATAGTTATAACCATTAATATTATCGTAGGTTTTATCATATAAACTATTTAGGGTTTTTCAAAAGAAAAGAACATAAAGAGTAAATTAAAATTTGTTTAATAAAATTTGGAATGTTGTTCCTTTTCCTATTTCTGATTTTTGTACAAAAATTTTTCCTTTATGATAATCTTCAATTATTCTTTTAGAAAGAGACAATCCCAGTCCCCATCCACGTTTTTTAGTGGTGAATCCAGGTTTAAATATTTGTTCGAATTGTGATTTATGTATTCCTTTTCCTGAATCTGAAATTGTAATCTTAACTTTTTTTGAAGTATTTTTTATAAATAGGTCAAAAGTACCTTTACCTTGCATTGCATCAATAGCATTTTTAATAAGGTTTTCAATAACCCATCCAAATAATTCAGTATTTATTTGAGTGTTAATTATTTCTTCAGATGTATTAAAGGAAAATGAAATATGCTTAGAACTGCGAGATTCTAGGTAATTAAATACAGTTTTTGTAATAGAAACAATATTGTGTTGTTTTAGTTCAGGTAGAGAACCAATTTTAGAAAAACGATTTGCAATAATACTTAAGCGGTCTACATCTTTTTCTATTTCATTAACATACATTTGGTCAATATTTTCTGCACGTAAAATGGTAATCCACCCTAATAATGATGATAAGGGGGTGCCAATTTGATGAGCAGTTTCTTTAGCCATTCCTGTCCAAAGTTTATTTTGTTCAGCTACTTTACTAGATTTAAACCCCATATATATGATAGTTAAAAATAAACCTAGAATTAATAGTAAGGCTAGGGGGTAGTATTTTAATTTATATAATAAATCAGAATTTCTATAATATACGTATTGTTTCTTTGTGTTTTTATAACTTATTTCAATAGGATCATTTTGATCTCTCATGATTTGAAGTTGTTTTTGTAGATATTTAGGATTCAGTGATTTTAAACTATCTAAATTATGGTGAAGACTAATACTGCCATCTTCGTTTAGAAGTATAGAAGGGATGCTTTTAGTATTTTCAATAACTTGGCCTTCAACATTAAATTCATCGTCTAAGTTTGGATTGTTGCCAAATTCTTTCATAGCACTGGCAAAAAGTTTCATTTTAGCACGCTCTTCTTCTTTAAATTTTTGAAAGAATATATAAGTATTCCATAAAATTAAGGAAACAATTACAATAGAAATTATAACAACAATACGTTTTAACCAAAAGGTATTTTGAAAAAGACTCATATATCAAATATAAACTATTCTTTACTATAACAAGATATATAAATCTGTAGTATATTTACACTTAAAAATAAATTAAATAATGTTGACCATAAATCCTAAAGATATACCAACAGCTAAACTTCATGGTTATTTATTAGGAGCCATTGCTCCTAGACCAATAGCCTTTGCAAGTACAATAGATGAAGATGGAAATCCAAATTTATCACCATTTAGTTTTTTTAATGTTTTTGGAGCAAATCCTCCAATTATGATTTTCTCACCCGCTAGAAGTGTAAGAGCAAATAAAACTAAGCACACATTAGATAATGCAGAGGCTACCAAGGAAGTAGTTATTAATATTGTAAATTATGATATTGTTCAGCAAATGTCTTTGAGTAGTACCATGTATCCTAAAGGTGTTAATGAGTTTGAAAAATCAGGACTAACAATGTTGCCTTCAGACGAGGTAAAGCCGTTTAGAGTTGCAGAATCTCCTGTACAGTTTGAGTGTAAAGTAAAAGATATAATTTATACTGGAAGTGAAGGAGGGGCAGGTAATTTAATAGTTTGTGAAGTTGTTAAATTACATATTCAAGAAAATGTCTTAGATGAAAATGGAGGTATTGATCAGCATAAAATTGATTTAGTGGCTAGAGCCGGTGGTAATTACTATACAAGAGCCAAAGACGGTTTCTTTGAAATACCAAAACCAATAGCAACATTAGGAATTGGAGTTGATAAAATACCTGATGAAATAAGAAATAGTACAGTGTTAACTGGAAATAATTTAGGGATGCTAGGTAATGTAGAACAGTTACCAACAATGGAGGATGTTAATAACTTTGCTAAAGAACATCCACAATTAGTAGGGGTATCTGAAGAAAAAAAACATATTTTTGCACAAGAGTATTTAGATAATAATGAAGCAGAGAGTGCTTGGAAAGTACTTTTAATTAAATAAACAGTAATGGAAGTAATTGGTAAAATTAAATTAATTAACGAAACGCAAACCTTTGGAAGTAATGGTTTTAGAAAGCGTGATATGGTAGTCACTACTGATGAGCAGTATCCACAAATGATTTTGATTGAGTTTATTCAAGATAAATGCGATTTGTTAAACAGCTATCAAGTTGGACAAGATGTTAAGGTATCTATTAATTTAAGAGGTAGAGAGTGGATTAACCCACAAGGAGAAGCAAAATATTTCAATTCTGTTCAAGGATGGAGAATTGAAAATTTAGCACAAGCTGCACCGCAAAATGTACCTCCAGCTGATCAGTTTGCTCCAGCACCAGATTTATCCGATAACGAACCAGACGATTTACCTTTTTAAAAAAAAGCTATTTCTAACAATATAAAGACCTATGAACATATGTTCATAGGTCTTTATATTGTTAGAAACCTTTGTTATTTATTCTTCTAACAAGATTATTGATCTAGTTTTACGAATAATTTTGTTGTTAATTTCTAAAGTTTTTAACCCTCTTGAAATAGCTTCTCTTGAAAAGTTTAAGTCTTCAGATATTTCTAATAAAGGAATTTTAATTTCGTTTTTACAGTATAATTTTGATTTAGTTTTTAAATAGTTTAATAAATTACTTTCTAATGAATGGTTACTGATTTCTTCCATTTTATTTATAATTGATAAATAATGGTATTGAAACGAGCTAACCATAAAATCACCGAGTTCTGTATGGGTATTTGTCCACTCTAAAAACAAGCCATTGGGAACTCTTACAATAATAGTGTTTTCTAAAACAATACTGCATATTTCATCAGTAGGAACGTTTGGAGAATTTGTATAATTCATAATTTGTGAATTATTACTTTCTATATAATATAAGAGTGTTCTTTTATTGCGAATGTTTATAGATATTTTGACGATGCCTGATAATAAAATACAAACTCCGTTATTAAATTTATAACAGTTTTGTAATAAGTCTCCTTTTTTATAATGTAGTATTTCTCCATGATTTTCAAATAGATTAATTACCTCTTTTGTGAATGGTAAATTTTTGAGCATATATTTAGTTTGGTTATTTCTGTTTGCTTTTAAAATTTAATTAATGATAAAAAGGTAGTAGGTTTTGTAAGCTTTAAATAAAGCTCTGTTTTATGTGTAGTAAGTTTTTATGCAGTTGGGTTAAATAATTAATTGAATAGATCTAGGTTTTCCAATAATTCTATGTTGATTTTCTAAGCGTTTAATAGCTCTAGATATAGAGGAAAGAGGGACTTTTAAATCTAAAGATATTTCTGATCTTGAAATACGAATTTCTTTTTTTTTATATATTCTAGATTTATTTTCAAGGTAGTGAAATAGTCTGTTTTCTAAGGTTTTGTTTAATAGTTCTTTAACTCTTGAAAACATAGTGCTAATGTTATGTTCGCTAGAGTTAATAACGGCTTTTTTAAAAGACAAACATTCAGTTTGCCATTTTGCTAACTTTTCATTTGGAATCCAGAGCAATGTACTTTCTTCAATCGCAGTTATAGATATTGGAGAACCAAATGTTTTTGTCATATTCATTAATGCAATAAAAGGGTTTTTTTTGGGGCAAATGTGATACAGTAGCAAGGAGTTGTTATCTTGGTCTAAATGGGCTTTTAAAATTCCTTTTATAACAATAGCTGAACTGTTAATAGGAACGTCTTTTAATAATATTAGATCACCAGGGTCATATTTTTTTCTGACAGCTTGGTATTGAATTAATTTATCATCTAATTTTTTACAGTTTAATAGGGACTCTAAAATCATTATAAATTTTTTAAAAATTAATTATTATGTATTTATGATTTTACTGAGTAGTAAAATATAAAGTTCGCTTACATTTTTAAACAACTTAAAAAGAGAACCCCCTATTTAATCTTAATAAAAAGAACTTATAGTGTATAAGTATTTTTTATGGTATGTTACGTTCTATAGCATTTATAGTAGGTGCGACTAATTTGTTATAAATGAATACGATGCATTATTATTGTTGCTTTTTATGTAATCAAAAAAATAATTGATTTTAAAATTTTTTATTCCAATATAAAGATTTAAATATTTTTTTTTGGGGTAATGAGTTATTCAGAGATTATTAAAAAGTTTAGTTGTATCAATTTTAGTAAACTATTAACTTTGTTAAAAAAATTAAGAAAATAATGACAAAAATGTAATTATTTGTTAATGAATTAAACAGAATTTATGAAAATTACATTTTTTTTAACGAGAAACTGTTTTTAAAATAAAAAAACATGATTACCTTTGTAGTATCATCACTCAGTTACTAATCTGAGAGAGGAATTTTAAGGGGAAAACAAGCCTTCTAGAATATTCTAGAAGGTTTTATTTTTATAAAAAAGTGATTTATTTATTTCTTTTTTGGAGGCATTGGACCTCTTAAATGTATAATAAGACCATTTAAAAAATTTCGTAATATTTGATCGCCACACTCCATATATTTAGGGTGGTCTTCACTTCTAAAAAAGGCACCAAGTTCTCCTTTTGAAACCTTAAAGTCAACTAAAGCACAAATTTCAATGATATCGGTATCACGTAATTTATGTGCTACACGTAATTTTTTAAAAACGTCATTGTTAGATAATCCACCCATAAAGTATTTATATTTTTTTATTAGTTAACCATGCTAAAAATAGCCCAAGCATATATTGCAAAACGTAAAAAACGAAATAACCCAACAAGTACTACATTTTTAAAAGGGTATTTAATCATACCAGCAGTTAAACAACTAATAGCAAAAGGCAAAGGTAATAAGGCTCCAACTAAAATTAAGAACCCGCCCCACTTACTAGTATTTTTTAAGTTTTTAGCCATTTTTACTTCTAAATAATTTCTTACGGAATTAATTTTTAAAGAAGCTCTTCCTATAAAGTAAGCAGCCAATCCACCAGAATAAGACAATGCTGCTAAAATAGAAAGATTTAAAACAGGATTTGCCGTTTTCTTAGACCAAGCAATAAAAATTTCTGGAGGAATTAATCCTAAAATTGTCTCAGAGATAAAAAAAGTAATTAGTACTCCAACTCTTGAAAAGGTTTCAGTCATGGTTTGTAAACCATCATTAATATTATAAACATATTTATTAAATAATACCAAAGCAATAACAACACCAACTATGGGGAAAAAAGCCTTTTTTAAGCTCTCCCATATAAACATATAAAAACCAGTACGATTATAATAATTATGTAATCGCTTATAATGTGGTTTATCTATTTTCTTTTTATTTTTTTTTTTGCTCATGATGTAAACAACGAACTCAGTTTTTATAAGTTGCAAAAGTACAAGGTAATTACAGATAAATCAAAGAAATCTTGTTAATTATAAACGGGCTATTGCTGCTTCGGCACAACGCTCTCCATCCATGGCTGCAGAAATAATACCACCAGCATATCCACCACCTTCACCACAAGGAAATAACCCTTCAATTTCTGGGTGTTCTAAGTTTTCTTTTCGAGGAATGTTAACAGGAGATGAGGTACGTGATTCAACCCCAATGATATTTGCTTCAGCTGTATAGTATCCATGCATTTTTTTACCAAAACCTGCAAAACCTTTGCGTAATTTTCCTCCAATTAACTTTGGAAGAAGTGAATGCATAGGAGATGATTTTATTCCTGGTTGATATGAAGTTTCGTTTAAAGAGGATGATAATCTGCCCTCTACAAAATCTGTTAATCGTTGTGCTGGTGCAACTTGGCTTCTACCACCAGCGTTAAAAGCTAATTTTTCTAAATCTTTTTGATATTGAAGCCCTTTTAAAACCCCATGCTTTTCATATTTTGGTAAATCTTTGTCTATGTTTATTTCAACAACAATTCCAGAATTGGCAAATTTATTATTTCTACGAGAAGGAGACATTCCGTTTACAACTACTTCTCCATTAGAAGTTGCAGCAGGAACTATAAATCCACCAGGGCACATGCAAAAGGAATAGACACCACGATTACCAACCTGATGAACTAAACTATATGCCGCAGCTGGCAATAATTCATCTCTTTGGCCTGTACAGCTATACTGAATTTGATCGATTATTTCTTGTGGGTGTTCTACACGAACCCCCATAGCAAAAGATTTTGCTTTTAGTAAAATATTTTTTTTATGAAGTAATTCGTAAATGTCTCTCGCAGAGTGACCAGTGGCTAGAATTACAGAGTTTACAGTCATTTCAGTACCATTTTGTAACTGTATAGCTCGTAGTTTATTGCTTTTAATTACAAAATCGGTAATACGAGATTCAAAATGAATTTCACCACCGTATTTTATAATATTTTCACGAATATTTTGAATTATTTTAGGTAGCTTATTCGTTCCAATATGTGGATGTGCGTCTATTAAAATTTGTTCAGTAGCTCCGTGATAAACTAAGTTTTCAAAAATTCGGCGTACGTCACCGCGTTTCAAGCTACGAGTATATAGTTTTCCATCAGAATAAGTACCAGCCCCACCTTCACCGAAACAATAATTAGAATCTTCATTAACTTCATGGAATTGATTAATAGCACGTAAATCTCTACGACGATCTTGCACATTTTTACCACGTTCCAAAACAATAGGTTTATATCCTAACTCAATACAACGTAACGCTGCATACATCCCTGCAGGTCCAAATCCGATAATATGAACTTCTTTTGCATTAGAAACATCTTTGTATTCAAAAATATAATCAGGAGTGTCAGGAATAGGCTCATTGATATATACAGCAACTTTATAATTGAAAATAGTTTCTTTTTTACGTGCATCAATAGATTTACGTAACACCTTTATAGCTGTAATATCTGTAATAGGTATTCTTAATTTTCTAGAAGCTTTCTTTTTTAGAATATCTTCCTTTCTTTCTTCTATTAAATTAACACGTAGCTGTAGTTCTTTTACCATGCTGCAAAGCTAGTTAATTTTTGATTTACACTATTTGTTTATTTTAGCAAAACAAACTTAGTTTTATGAAAATTACTCAGGTTATTGAAAATTTGTTTAAAAAGTATTTGCCATCTCCATTTACAATTGCAATTTTATTAACGTTAACAACTATATTTTTAGCATTAATATTCACAAAACCAATTAACACATCTGCCTTTGAATATTCGTTAAATATAATGAGTTTTTGGGAAAAAGGTATTTGGACTAACGGTTTATTAGTTTTTGCATACCAAATGATGTTAATTTTAGTGTTAGGTCATGTGTTGGTTTTAAGTACACCAGTAAGCAACTTAATTTTAAAAGTAACAAAATACTGTACCAATACTGCTACTAGTGCGGCAATAGTAAGTTGTTCTACAATGTTCATAGCCTTTTTTAATTGGGGTTTAGGATTAATTTTTGGAGCTTTATTAGCTCGGAAAGTAGCAGAGCATGCTCAAAAAAACAATTTTAAGTTAAATTACCCAATTATTGGAGCTGCAGGCTATGTTGGTTTAATGGTTTGGCATGGAGGTATTTCTGGATCTGCACCCATAAAGATAAATGAGAGTGGACATATAAAAAGTATCATGGAGTCTATTTCTTCAGAAGAAATATTAGTACAAATACCTAATCTTATAGATTATTCACAAACAGTTTTTAGTTGGTGGAATATACTCATTTCTCTTATGGTTATAACAGCAGTTACTACAACTTTTTATTTTTTAGGAAAAAGAGTAACCCCTACCATAATAAATCTACCGGAGTATACAATGGGTAAAGAAGATAAGGTAAATACGCAAGCAGAAAAATTAGATAGTTCATCGTTATTAGCTTATTTTTTTGGAATACTAATTTTAATTGCTTTTGCATATCGTTATTTTGAAGACATTAAAAGTTTGAAAATTACACCTAATCTAATCAATTTTTTTATGCTAGGTTTAGGGATATTATTACATGGAAGCTTTAAAAAATTCACTAATGCAGTATCTGAATCAATAAGTGATGTGTCTGGTATTCTGATTCAGTTTCCTCTTTATTTTGGTATTATGGGAATAATGAAAAGTACAGGAATGGTTACTTTAATTTCTGATTTCTTTGTGTCAATATCTACAGCTACTACTTTGCCTATTTTTACGTTTTTTAGCGCCGGATTAGTCAATGTTTTTGTGCCAAGTGGAGGAGGTCAATGGGTTGTGCAAGGACCTATAGTAGTGGAGAGTGCATTGAAATTAGGGGTACCATTACCAAAAGCTATTATGGCATTAGCGTATGGAGATCAAATAACCAATATGTTACAACCTTTTTGGGCATTACCTCTATTAGGAATAACAAAGTTAAAAGCTAAAGAAATTTTGCCCTATACATTAATAGCTATGGTCGTAGGAAGTTTAGTGTATTTAACAGGTTTAGTTGTATTTTAGCGGTGAAATTTAAGATGTTTAAATAATGATTTGGATTGGTGAAGAAATAAGTTTTCCTCCGTATGAAGTAGCAAATGAAGATGGTGTATTAGCTTTTGGGGGTGATTTATCAGTTGAACGATTAATATACGCTTATAAAAAAGGAATCTTTCCTTGGTTTAATGAAGGTGAACCTATTGTTTGGTATGCTCCAAAAGAAAGAATGGTACTATTTCCAGAGGACGTAAAAGTTTCTAAATCAATGAAACAAATTCTTCGCAAAAAAGACTTTATAATTACTGAGAATAAAGTATTTGCTGAGGTGGTATTTAATTGTAAGTATATTAGTCGACATGATCAATATGGAACTTGGATTACTGATGATATGGAAAGAGCTTACATTGAGTTACATAAGAAAGGGTATGCAAAATCTATCGAAGTATGGCATTTTGATGCTTCTCAAAATAAAAATAAGCTAGTTGGAGGTTTATATGGTGTAGACTTAGGAAACGGTGTTTTCTGTGGAGAAAGTATGTTTAGTAAAGCAAGCAACATGAGTAAAGTGGCTTTTATTCATTTAGCAAAAAATTTAGGATACAAATTAATTGACTGTCAAGTTTACAACGAACATTTAGCTAGCTTAGGTGCTCGGGAAATAGATAGAGAAGATTTCTTGAAATATTTGTAGATTATATTTTTATTTTCTTTCGTATATCTTAATTATGGAAAACATAAATTCTACCATTAAAATCATATTTTAAATTAGAAGGAATTGAATTGCCAGTATTCAATTCTCCACCAACTAAGATTTTTATTTATTTTTCAATTTCAAAAGATATTTCAATAAAAGAAGGTATAAACTCTACTTCATCCATATCAAATATTTTAAAATCTAGAATAGATGAATTTAAAATATAAATCCATCTATTGTTAGCTTCCTATAATTTAATCCTGTCTAAAGTTAAAAAAATGTGAGTTTTTTAGATATAAACTTTTTCCAAATTCAAAAATGATGATCCTTTCATGTTAAATCTGAGTAAAATAGGGGGCACCCTTATGTATTTTTGCCACACTGTAAATAATTTTCTGAAACTTTTAGGTAACACGTTTTGTTACCTTTATGAAAACGGAGTTTAATATGGAATTAAACACAAAGGTGTTAATAACTAAAATAATTACTCTTTTTTGGTAGAATTATTTTTTTTTCTGTTTCTATTACGATTTCGGTTTCGGTTCTTGTTTCTTGAAGAGTTAGGGCGATTTTCGTTTTCATCTCTACGAGGCTTAGTTTTGTGTTTTGACCGTTGTTTTGATGGTTTTTTAACATGCATTTCTTCAATATGATCATCTTCTTCCATAAAAGGATGTTCACCAAGTCTTGGAACCTTTTGTTTTATCAGTTTTTCTATATCCTTTAAGTAAGGACGTTCTTCTGTCATACAAAAAGATAATGAAACACCACTAGCGTTTGCTCTACCAGTTCTACCAATTCGATGTACATATGTTTCAGGTACATTGGGTAAATCGTAATTAATTACTAATGACAAATCATCAACATCAATACCACGAGCAGCAATATCTGTAGCTATTAAAACCTTTAAAGAACCATCTTTAAATGCTTTTAAAGCTTTTTGACGTGCCATTTGTGATTTGTTACCATGAATAGCAGCTGATTTAATTCCTGCTTGACCAAGTTTAGTAACAACTTTATTAGCGCCATGCTTGGTTCTAGAAAATACTAAAACTGATTCGCTTGGTTTTTCATTTAACAAATGAATTAGTAATTTAGGCTTGTTTTTTTTGCTAACAAAATAAACACCTTGTTCAACTTTCTCAGCGGTAGCCTGTTGAGGTTTAATAGTAACGCGTTCAAATTTACCAAGCATTTTTTTTGACAATTCAGCAATAGTTTGTGGCATGGTAGCTGAAAAGAAAAGAGATTGTCGCTTAGGAGGTAATTTGGCAATAATTTTTTTTATGTCATGAATAAAACCCATGTCAAGCATTTGATCCGCTTCATCTAAAACAACATGCTTAAGATCACGAAATGTAATATGTCCAAGATCCATTAAATCTAATAAACGACCTGGAGTAGCAATTAAAATATCAACACCACTACGTAAAGTTTTTATTTGTTGAGCAGGTTTTACACCTCCAAAAATAACAGTATTTCTAAGGTTTGTAAACTCACTATACGCAGTAAAACTTTCTCCTATTTGTATTGCTAGCTCTCTTGTAGGAGCTACTACTAAGGCTTTTATTTTTCTTTTTCCTTGAAGTTTGTGTGAGTATTGAGAGAGCGTATTTATTATTGGTATTCCAAAGGCAGCTGTTTTTCCGGTACCAGTTTGGGCTACACCAAGTAAATCCGTGCCTTTTAATAAAATCGGTATTGCTTGTTGTTGTATGGGAGTTGGGGTTGTATAGCCTTGTTTTTCAAGAGCTTTTAATAATGGAGCTTCTAGTCCTAATTGTTTAAATGTCATATAGTATTATAATACTGCAAAAGTACACTTATATTTTGTAAGAAAGCTATTAAGTAGTAAATACTAAGATCTGAGCTATTTTTTACACGAAAAGAGGACAAGTTTAAAATAACTCAGATCTTGAGTTTAGAAGATAATTTAATTGAAATACAGTTAAAATAAAAACTCGTAATTTGTTAGATTACGAGTTTTGGAATAGCTAGGAATACATTTATTAATAGCTCTTTTTAACGTTTTTTGTACCACCAATAATTGGTAATGTTAGTTTTGTTTCTTTTAAATCTAGGGTTAGCTCTGTGCCAGGTTTAGGTAGCAGAGTAAACTGACTATCGCTAGAAAAAATCATTAACCCGATTTGTTGCCCACTTTTTATAATTTGATCATCAGGCTGTAAATCAAAAGTCATTTCATAAAACTTCCCAGGTTTTAAAGGTTTACTTTTTCTTAATGATTTATAGTTTTGTAAATCTGCCCAACCACGTGTAATAATATTATCGGTTATTTTAGCCTTTTTAGAATCATTCCAAGGCAATGAAACTAACCATATAGATAAATTTGCGGCAGGTTTACTACTGGCAATTTTTACTGTAATACTTGGAACTCCTGAAATATGGATGTCTTCTTTTAAAATAGGGGTCACATACAATAATCTATTTTTAGATTCAGATGCTTTTGCTAAATCTTTTCCTGAAAAATTATAATCATCAACAAGGGTTTCTATGGTGTTTTTAGCTTCTTCTTTTAGTTTGAGTTTTCCAGTTTTTAAACCGTTTTCTCCTAAGTAGAAAATAACATCTTTAGCTTTAGGATTAGGATATTCTTCATAAGCGGTAGGTTCATTTCTATTATCATTTTCTCTAACAATCCATGCTTTAGCATCATTTTCAACATTATTTTTTATCCCATGTAAATAACGAGTAAACCACCTGTTCATCATTTTAATAGGAGGTGGGCCTCCATGGCCATTTTGATGGTAAAAAATCTGAGAAGGAATTCCCATTTCTTTTGCTTTTTTATAAATCCTGTAACTATGTTCAGGCATTACGTTCCAATCATTAAAACCATGCGACATTAATAGAGCCGCTTTCATAGGCTTCATGTCATTTAAATAATCACGGCTTGCCCAAAAATCATTGTAATCTCCAGTAACCCTATCCATGTTATTTAACATTTCAGTATCCCTAACTGTTTTATTGTTGTATGGTCTCTTAGCTTCATCTCCACTATGAATAAAATCATATAAAACATCAATATCTTCTCCTAAATAACCTCCAGGAGAGCGAACTAAACCATTAGATCTGTAATAGTGATAGTATGAAGTGTTAGGTGCAATAGGTATAATTGCTTCTAAACCTTTAACGCCAGTTGTTGCTGCTGCTAAAGGGATTGTTCCGTTGTAAGAAGTCCCTGTCATACCTACTTTTCCTGTAGACCAAAAAGCAGTAACAGTTTCATCACCGTAAGGAGTTGTATACCCTTTGATTCGTCCACATAACCAATCTATAACAGCTTTTGGTGCAAGAGATTCATTGTCACCTCCAAGAGTAGGAGCGCCTTGAGACAAACCTGTTCCTGGAGACGATGAATGAACAACAATATATCCTCTAGGTACCCATTTTCGAATATGAGAATTAGAAATAATTGGTCTTTTTCCTGTTCTAACTACTTCTGGGTGTACAGGTCTTTCTGTTTTTTCTCCAAGTTCATGTTTCACATTCCAAAAAGCACCATCAACTTCTGGCGCTACTCCTGCGAAATAAGGGCTAGAAACATAAATTACTGGGAGTTTTAATCCTTGTTTTTCTGTTTGATGAGGCCTCGTTACAGAGACATGCATTCTGTCTAATTTTCCATCTCCATCAGTATCAAACTCTGTTTCTACCCATAGGTCATGTCGCAACCATTTATCAGGAGAGTTAAAAGCTTTAACAACTTGAGCTTCGCCATTTTTGAATATTGGTTTTGCTTTTTCTTGAGCATTGATATTTATAGTAAATGCTATAATTAATATTAAAACTAGTTTTTTCATTTTTATCGCTATTATTTTAGAACAGAAAATTCTATGCTAGAATCTGTAAAAACAGTATGTGTTTGTGTTTTAAAATCTTTTTTATCTGCTTTATAAATATTCTCTACGTAGGTTTGAGGATTTAAATCAATTAAAGGAAACCAAGTACTTTGCACTTGAATTTGTAGTTTATGGCCTTTTTTAAACGTATGAAAAACATCTTGTAATTTAATATTTACTGCAGTTTTTTTATTGGGTGTAAAAGGCTCAGGCTTAGAAAAACTGTTTCTAAAACGACCACGCATAATTTCACTACGCACCATAAGGTGATAGTTACTTAATTTTAAATGTGTTTGCATATCCTTGTTATCATTCTTTAAATCAGAAGGATGAACATCTATAACCTTTACAATCCAATCGGCAGCTGTTCCTGTAGTGGCAACATTTAATTTGGCTAATATATCACCAGAAAGCGTAAAGTCTTCGCTTAAAACATTAGTTTCAAATACTAAAACATCTGGTCTTCTAGCAGCAAATCTTTGATCATCAGTCATGTATTTACGAGGAGTAAAAACAGTCTTTATATCTTCAGAATAAGGAACAGGTCGTTTAATGTCACTAATAAAATTGATTTTAGAATTTCCTTTTTTAGAAGTTGTTAATTCTTGATTTTCTGATAAGTAAAAAGTTTCTTTGTGTGCATTTTTGGGAGGCCAAACATCGTATGATTTCCATGTTTTTTTTCCTGTATCAAATACGTAAGCTTCTGGTAATCCTGAGTTTTTTGAACCATCACCTTTTAAGAAATGATTAAAAAACTTTGTTTCTACATCTTTTTGGAATTTTAATGAAATTGAATCGCCGAAATAATAGTTACCTACTTTATTAGGTACTTTGTTTCTTGACCATCCTCCATGATCCCATGGACCAAAAACAAGTGTGTTGTAATTATTTGGTTGATTTTTTTCTATGTTTTTGTAGGTTTCTAAAGGGCCATATAAATCTTCAGCATCAAACCAGCCTCCAACAGTCATAGTTGCTACAGTTGATGGAACTTTATTTAAGTGTTGAATAATTCCCTTGCTTTGCCATACAGAATCATAATTAGGATGTTCTACAATTTCCTTCCAGAAAAAATCATCAATACGATTTTTGTTCTTAGTTGCTTTAACATCTAATTGTTCATATTGAAAATATTCGTTTAAATTTTTTAAAGGACCTTTGTCTAAGAAAAATTGATATTGATCTTGAGTTTTCATGTTAGGAAACGAGTACCAAGCAGAATCCGTTGGTTGATCTTTATAGGTACCGAATAAAGGAATGACCTTAAAATAACTCAATAAAAAGGCACCGTTGTGATGAAAATCATCAAAAAAGAAATCACCGATACAAGCTTGTGGTGAAGCAGCTTTTAAAGCAGGATGGGCATTAATAGTTGAAACTGTTGAGTAGTGACCAGGGTAAGAGATTCCCCAAGTACCTACTTTTCCATTATTGTTCTCTACGTTTTTTACTAACCAATCAATTGTGTCGTAAGTATCTGTAGTTTCATCTGTTTGTTTATCACTTTTATTAGGGATAAAAGCACGCATATTATCATATACACCTTCACTCATCCATCGTCCACGAACATCTTGGTAAACAATAATATTTCCCTCTTTCATTAAGTTTAAGTTTGGCCCAATTTGGGGTCTAAACTTATCTTTGCCATAAGGTCTACAACTATATGGGGTTCGTTGAAACAGAATCGGATATTTTTGAGTTGTATTTTTTGGTGAGTAAATAGTGGTATGTAGTTTTACACCATCTCTCATCGTAATTTTTACTTCTTTTTTAGTGTAGTTATCTTCAACATACGTATCTTCTTTAGGCTTTTCAATAATTTCTTTGTCTGTTGTTTTTTTACACCCTATAGTAATAAAAAGTACCAGTAGTAATAATTTAAAGATTGTTTTCATAGTAGGTTAGTTGTTGTTTGTTAGGTAAATATATAAAAATAACAGCAACCTTTCGATCGCTGTTATTTTGTGTAATATTTTTATTTTTTAGTATTTAAAATAGTCTCAATTCTAGCTGCTATATCTTGCAGATGATAACGAGTTATTGTGTTTTTTGCAGCGGGAATACTTCTTTTTACATCACGCTTTAAGCGCTTCAATTCTCCTCTTACTACTGCTTTAATATCAGATAGGTTAATAGTAACAGCAGTTTGTTTAAAGTAACCTCCACTTCTTCTTGGACTTCTTTGATCTTTAGCTTTATTTAATAAGAAATTTAAACGGTCAATATGTGCTCTTTGTAGGTTTCTTCTATAAGTATCTATTGATTTATTAGTATATAATTCACTCCAGATACCTTTTCTAAGATCGCCCATCATATTTACGATAGTATAGGCTTTATTTTCATTTAAAACTTCATTTTCTATTAAACGAGTCAGTCTTCCAGCTTTTAAGATTCTATTTAACGTTCTTGTTTGTAAACTACTTATACGTTCTACCGAACCAGAATATTGCGTTTTTGAAATTATATTCTTGTTAATTATCCAGTTTGGTGTTTTAAACAACTTATCATTAATAAACTTTAAAGCTTTCTTTTGATGACTTTTTGGAACATGAATATAAACTGCTCCTGTTTGATCTGAAGTTTTAAAGTATTCATAAACACCTCCAATATTTGAACTTACATGCCCCATGTATCTATTAAATTGACCTATTAATTGGCCATACATTGTTTTCAATTCGTTGTAATCTTTTCCATCTTCAGTAGTCCATTCTTCTAATCTAGGTAAAATTCGTTGAAGGTTTTTAATACCATAAGCACTTGCCTTAATTGCATCATCACCTAAATCTTCAGTTTGTGAACTAGGGTCAATAACGTTACCAGCTTGTTGATGTCCAAATCTGTATATAGGATCATTAGCTTTTTCAATAATCCACTTATTAAGAGTAGCTTTTTCGTTTTTTGCAGAAGTGTTTAAAATAGGTCTATACCCCCAGTTAATAGCATATTTATCATAAGGTCCAATATTTGGCATCAAAGCTACGCCTTTATCTTCTGGCTGTGCCACGTAGTTAAAACGAGCATAGTCCATAATAGAAGGAGCTGTACCATATTTTCTTGTAAAATTAGCAGAGCGTAAAGAGTCAACAGGGTACGCAACTGAACTTCCCATGTTATGAGGAAGTCCCATAGTATGTCCAACTTCATGAGAAGAAACAAAACGAATTAATCGTCCCATAATTTCATCTTTAAATTTGTTACTTCTCGCCTCAGGATTAATAGCTGCAGTTTGAATAAAGTACCAGTTATGTAATAAACTCATTACATTGTGGTACCAATTTATGTCAGATTCTAAAATTTCACCAGAACGAGGGTCGCTAACATGCGGACCATTAGCATTTGGAATTGGTGAAGCTAAATAACGAACTACTGAATAGCGAACATCTTCAGGGCTCCAGTCAGGATCTTCTTCCTTTGAAGGAGGGTCTTTTGCTATAATTGCATTTTTAAATCCTGCTGCTTCAAAAGCAACCTGCCAGTCTTCGATTCCTTGTTTGATATATTTACGCCATTTTTTTGGGGTGGCTCTGTCAATATAGTATACAATTTGTTTTTTAGGTTCTACTAATTCACCTCTTTTAAATTTTTGTAAATCTTCGGCTTTAACTTCTAAACGCCATCTATCTAAATAAGTTACAGATTTACTTTTTTGAGTGTCCAGCCCATAGTCAGTCTGAGAACTAGTAAACCACCCTACACGTTCGTCAAAATAACGGCGCTTCATAGGGGTTTTAGGTAATAAAATCATCGAATTACTTAATTCTAAAGAAACAGCGCCTACACTTGCATTTGACGGAGGCTTATTTGAAACATATGTTTTTACATGACGAACCTCGATATTTTTTGGATAACTACTTATGCGCTCTATGTACGAACGGTTTTTATCCATTTTTGAAATTTTATAAGCTTTTCTTCTAAATTGAGGAAGCCCTATGGCTTTTACATCACTTGAAAATAAAGATGTAGCATCAACTACTGTTGAAGTAGAGTCTTTACTATATGCTTTAATTGGAAAAGCATATAAAATAGGTTCGAAATTAGAATTAACCACAGCTTCGTGGATTGGTAAAATAGAATCGGCAACTACATTATGAGATACTACTTTTAGTAATATTTTTTTATGTTTTTTAACCCATCGTAATACTTGAGTATTTTGTTTTCCTCCACCAAAACCAATACCATTTGCTGTTTTGGCTATTCGTGTAACCATTAACATTTCACGGTTTAATAAAGAATCAGGAATTTCAAACAAATATGAATTGTCTTTAGAATGGACTTTAAATAGACCGTTGTCGGTTTTGTGTTTTTTTGTAACTACTTTATTGTAAGGTTGTATACCTTTTTTTGTTGAGTTTTTTTTGGGAATAGTCGTTGCTTTTTTATCATTTTTTTTCTTCTTTCTTTGAGCTTCAGTGTGTAAAGTTATTCCTAAAGAAAAAAATACAAATAAAATAGCAGAGAGTATTTTTTTTGTCATTGTGTATGTTTTGAAAAAATTGGTTCGAAGTTAAGGAAAAGCTATTTATAGATTCTTAATTAAATGTTAAAGAGAATTATAAATAGATACAAATAATTGCTATAAAAAATTGTAATTTTAAAGCTCAAAAAACACAAAAAATGAAGTATAACTTTTATTTGTTACTGATAGTATTATTGGTGAGTTGTAATCCTGTTAAAAAAGAAGTTGTTAAAAAAGAGTTTCCTAAGTTAGAAAATAATAGATATAATGTTGCTTTTTTAATTATGGACGGTACCTATAATACAGAGTTAACAGCACCGTTTGATATTTTTCAGCATACTGTTTTTAGACAAGGAATTAAAGCAATGAATGTTTTTACAGTAGCTGATACTGATGAGTTTGTAACTTCTTTTGAAGGAATAAAAATTATACCTGATTTTAATTATTTAGAAGATCATTTACCTAAAATAGATATTTTAGTTGTGCCAAGTGCTGAACATCATTTAGATACTGATTTAGAAAACGAAAATTTAATAAACTTTGTCAAAAAAGTGGCTATAGATGCTCAATACATAACATCACATTGTGATGGTGCTTTTATACTAGCAAAGGCAGGTCTTTTAAACGGAAAGGTTTCAACTACTTTTCCTTCAGATATTGATAAAATGAGAGTAATGTTTCCTGATTTAGATATAAGAAAAGAAGTATTATTTGTTCATGATGGTAAATATATAACTTCAGCAGGAGGTGCAAAATCATTCGAAGCAGCCTTATATTTATGTGAATATTTATACGGGAAAGAAATAGCAAAAAAGTTAGCTGAAGGATTAGTAATTGATTGGAATATTGATAAAGTACCACATTTAAAAGTGAAATAAATTAATGGCTGAAAACTAAAATTGAAGTATTTTTAGTTAAGTAGGGTAAGTAAATGTTAATCTGTTAAATTAAGGAGAAATAGGCTTGTAGCTCTTTCTAATAAAGACGAAATGTAACAAATGTTACATATATTACAGTCATATTTGGTAATATTGCAACTCTTGAATTTTTTAGAATTCATTCACAAAAATTATAATAAACAACACCTAACTATATGAAATCTTTTATAAATTTAAAATTTATAATTAAATCACAATTACTAGTTTTATTTCTACTGCTAGCACCCATAAAAAAAGTTAATTCTCAAATTTTTGAGCCTGTAAAATGGTCAACAACCGTAGAGGAAATTTCTGAAAAAGAATATAATTTAATTGCAACAGCTGTTATTGATAGTGGATGGAATATTTATTCTCAAGAGGTAGCTAAGGGAGGACCAATAGCTACTACTTTTTTCTTTAATGAAAAAGAAGGATATACTTTAAGTGGAAAAACTATAGAGGAAAAAGGGCATACTAAGATGGATCCTACTTTTAACATAGAGGTGAAATCTTTTAGTAATAAAGCGAAATTTGTTCAACGTGTTAAATTAATAAATGATAAAAAAACGATTGATGCATCTGTAGAGTTCATGGTTTGTATGGATACTAGATGTTTGCCTCCAAAAGAGGTTGATTTAATTTTTGACCTAACGAAAGCCAAAAAAGTTGAACCCAAGAAAGTTAATTCAGATGAAAAGAATGAAAGCGAAAAAGGATTATTAGCTATATTTTTCATAGCTTTTTTATCTGGTTTTGCAGCTTTACTAACACCTTGTGTGTTTCCAATGATACCCATGACAGTTAGTTTTTTTACTAAGCAAAGTAAAAATAAATCTCAAGGAATTAGAAATGCAATTATTTATGGCATTGCAATTATAGCAATTTATGTGTTATTAGGTTCGGTAGTAACTTGGGCTTTTGGAGCTGATTCATTAAATGCATTATCAACAAATGTATGGTTTAATGTAATTTTCTTTTTATTGCTTGTTGTTTTTGCAGTATCCTTTTTAGGTGCTTTTGAATTGACTTTGCCAAGTTCATGGAGTACTAAAGTAGATTCACAAGCTGATAGAGGAGGTTTAGTTGGTATCTTTTTTATGGCATTGGCATTGGCAATTGTATCTTTTTCATGTACAGGGCCAATAGTGGGAACCTTATTAGTGGAGTCAGCATCAAAAGGGGGAATTGCACCCATAGTTGGAATGTTAGGGTTTTCATCAGCTATTGCCTTGCCATTTACATTGTTTGCTATTTTTCCTGGTTGGATGAATTCATTACCAAAATCAGGAGGCTGGTTAAATACTGTAAAAGTAGTCTTAGGTTTTTTAGAGTTAGCCTTAGCTTTTAAATTTTTATCGAATGCAGATTTAGTTTTACAGTTATATTTATTGGAGCGTGAAGTGTTTTTAGCTATATGGATAGCTATTTTCGGAGCACTTTCATTGTATTTATTTGGTAAAATTCAATTACCACATGATTCACCACTAAAACATATTTCAGTGGGTAGGTTAAGTTTAGGATTATTATCATTAGCGTTTACAATATATATGTTACCAGGTTTATGGGGAGCTCCTTTAAATTTAATAAGCGCATTTCCACCTGCCCAGCATTATAGTGAATCACCATACGGTGTTGGTTATCAAAAATTAGCAACGATTAATAATGTGGTATCTAATGACTCTTCTTCTAATATTGGCAATAGTGATTTACCTGAAGGGTCACATTTAATGCCTCCTCATAATATTTTGGCTTTTAATGATTATGACAAAGGTTTGGCATATGCTAAAAAAGTAAATAAGCCAGTATTAATTGATTTTACGGGGCATGCTTGTGTAAATTGTAGAAAAATGGAGCAAAACGTTTGGGCTAAGGATAAAGTTTTATCGGTGCTTAAAAATGATGTAGTGTTAATTTCTTTATATGTAGATGATAAAAGAGCACTTAATGAAGATGAAATTGTTGAGTCTAAATTAAGACCGGGAAAGAAATTACGTTATATCGGACAAAAATGGAGTGAGTTACAAACCATTAAGTATAAAACTAATTCTCAACCTTATTACGTATTAATGGATACCAAAGGAGAAAATTTAATTGATCCTGTTGCATATACACCTAATGTAGACGAATATTATAATTGGTTAAAATCAGGTATAGCTACTTATAAATAGTAGAATTATAAAAAAATACATAACCTCATTGTTGCAAAATAATGAGGTTTTTCTTTTTAAAACATTAAGTAGCTACAATAAACTAAAATAGTGTACCTTTCTATTTTCAGAAATATTTACTGTGATAATTTCTAGTCTATTACTTTATCTAAATTTTGGTATACTTATTTTTTTGGAATCTGATTTTGTATAAATTTAACCTTTACAGGTAACTCTCTCTATCTAGTATGTCTGTGTATAGATAATTTTTATTGAGCTCAGGTTTGACGTGTGTATTTTATCATTCTATAAAATTAAAAACAAATTTCAGTTTCTTTTGTAAGGTTAACTTGTTGATAACGACCTAGTAACGGAATTTAAATACTTACTATTATGAAACTTAAACCAATTTTACTTTTATTCTTTGCAATATTCTTTATGGGGTGCTCCAGCAATGAAATAGAAGAAATAGAAGAAATAGAAAGTCAAGAGGAGTTTAATATTGTGGGTAAATGGTATTATTATAGTATTGTAGAAAATGGAATTAAAACTCTTTATAATGATTGTCTAAGTAAAAGTTATTTTCAACTTAATGCGGATGGGTCAGGTATGTATTATAGCTATACTATGTCAAATGGAGTTTGTGAGTTAAGGGATGAAAACCTAGCAAGATGGCGTTTTGAGGATAATGAATATATTATTGAAACAACTCTAAGTTCAAGCTGGGTAAGTACAAATAACAATCCTTATTCAGCAGTTGTAATATACAAATATCCTGTAACAATTAATCAAGATAATGACATACAATTTGTTGGGTTTTCAAGAGTTATTACATTAAAAAAACAGAAATAAAGTAACTTTTATTAAGTAATAATTGCTTATTTAAAAAGATTAATAAAATTTCAGAGTAATTTATTTTACTCTGATTTTTGTTTGTTGATTATTTTAAACTGGTGATTTAATTCTAAATTTAATATTAAAAGAAGAACTTATTTAATTAGTACTTTGTTATTTTATCACAAGATTAATTTTAAACTAAAAGATTGTACCTTTGCACTGGCATGAGAATTAGACGACTTTCAGATTGGTTACCTACAACAAATAAAGAGGTAAAGTTACGCGGATGGGATGAATTAGATGTAATTCTATTCAGTGGTGATGCATATGTAGATCATCCTTCTTTTGGACCTGCGGTTATTGGGCGTATATTAGAAAGTTACGGTTTACGTGTAGCTATTGTTCCACAACCTAGCGTACATGATAATTTACAAGATTTTGTTAAGTTAGGTAGACCGCGATTATTTTTTGCGGTTACCGCTGGTTGTATGGATTCTATGGTTAGTAATTATACAGCAAGTAAGAAACGTAGAGATAAAGACGCATATACTCCAAATGGTGACAAAGGTTTTAGGCCAGATTATGCAACAACTGTATACACAAAAATATTAAAAGAAAAGTTTCCAGATGTTCCTGTTTTAATTGGTGGTATCGAAGCTTCTTTAAGAAGGGTTACTCATTATGACTATTGGTCAAACAAATTGATGCCTTCTATTTTAGAAGGATCAGGAGCTGATATGCTAGTGTATGGAATGGGGGAACAACCACTTAGGGAGTTAGTTGAGCTACTTCAAAAGGGAGTGCCTTTTTCAAGTTTAAAAACAATTAAACAAACAGCAATTTTATTAAGGGAAGATGAAAAAATCCCAAAAAATAAAAACTGGCAAGATGTAGAAATTTCATCACACGAAAAGTGTTTGAAAGATAAAAAAGCATACGCTTCTAACTTTAAGATTATTGAGCAAGAATCTAATAAGTTGTATGCTAGAAGAATTTTTCAAAATATAAAAGACAAGAAGTTAATGATTAATCCGCCATATCCTACAATGACGGAAAAAGAAATAGATGCTTCTTTTGATTTGCCTTTTACAAGAATGCCGCATCCGAAATACAATAAAAGAGGTGCTATTCCTGCATATGAAATGATAAAATTTTCTGTAAATATTCATAGAGGATGTTTTGGAGGATGTAGTTTTTGTACAATTTCTGCGCATCAAGGAAAGTTTATAGCAAGTAGAAGTCAAGAATCTGTTTTGAAAGAAGTTGATGAGTTAACTAAAATGGATGATTTCAAAGGGTATTTGTCAGACATTGGTGGTCCGTCAGCAAACATGTACCAGATGAAAGGTAAGGTACAATCTATTTGTGATAAATGCGTAGCTCCATCTTGTATTTCACCCGTAATATGCAGTAACTTAGATACATCGCATAAACCCTTAACAGAGCTGTATCAAGCTGTTGATAAGCACCCAAAAATTAAGAAGTCTTTTATAGGTAGTGGAATAAGGCATGATATGTTAGTGCCTGAGTTTAATAAAAACGCGGATCCTAAAGAATTAGATGCGTATACTGAAGAAGTAATGACTAAACATGTTTCTGGGCGATTGAAAGTTGCACCTGAACATACTTCTGATCCAGTGTTAAAATTAATGAGAAAGCCTTCATTTACTTATTTCCATAAGTTTAAAGATAGGTTTGATAAAATTAACATAAAGAAAAAGTTAAATCTTCAGTTAATTCCTTATTTTATTTCAAGTCACCCAGCATGTGAACCAGAGGATATGGCAAATTTAGCTGCTGAAACAAAAGATATGGGATTTCAGTTAGAGCAGGTGCAGGATTTTACACCAACACCAATGACAGTTGCTACAGTAATTTATTACAGTGGATATCATCCATATACATTAAAAGAGGTAGGTACCCCTAAAACAAAGCAAGAAAAGTTAGAACAACACAAATTTTTCTTTTGGTATAAAAAAGAAAATAGAAAATGGATAAAAGATAAACTAACAAAAGTAGGTAGAACAGATTTATTAAAGAAGTTAATACCTGCGGATGATTCTTGGCGAAAGAATAAACCTCAAAAAACAAGAAACACTTTTGATGATGCTGTTGTTTTTAAAGGAAATGCAAAGGCTTCAAGAAATAAACCAAGAAGGTTAAAAAAGAAAAGACGCTAAGTTTTTTGGCAAATTTATTAGTTGTTTTGACTTGTTATTTCTATAAGATAAAAGACGTTTAAAACTTTGTGAAAATAGTTTTAAACGTCTTTTGTTTTGATTAAACAGATTTGGTAAAATTTTATTTCACTCTTTTCCTGATTGTTTTTAAACTGAGATCAACCAACAATTTTCCATCCCTGAATACTTCTTTTAGTTCACCTTGTTTTTCTTCTTCCCAACTAACTTGATCGTATAATTTGTATTCTCCGTTTTCTAATGTTATTTTTAATAAGCCTTTAGCTGATTTTTTTGTTCCATCATCTGTGATAGGGTCTTTGAAGATTTCTCGCCCTTTACCATCAACTTCACCATAAGTGGCTTTCATAGCAAAGCCAAAAGTATCACGTGTATTATACTGATACGTGAAAGAACCAATACCTAGTACCACATTAGTAGAGGCAAACCCTTTTTGTTTTAAGTGTTCACAAATTTGTGTGGCTCTATCTAAAGTTATGCTATCTCCATAAATTGCTCCGATATGGTTATCTAGTTCTTTAAAACCTTTTGAATTAATGTTTCCACCAAAAGTATCCCAAAGTAACTCAATAACACCTTTTTGCTCTTCAATGGTTTTACCATTTTTATTACCGCAAATAATAGCTACTGGATCACCGCTATCTGGTCTAATAACTACCTTCCCATTTCTTGCTAGAACTTCTTTTTTTAAGTTTGGTAAATACTCGGTTAACACTTTCCATAGATCCCAAGTGTCAGAAACAATTGAAACAATACCATTTGGATATACTTCTGTAATTAATCGTTTAAAAGTTTCTTCTTCTCCAGTGTTAGTTCCCATACACATTACTGAGTGTTCAGTGGCAGCAACTGAGCCTCCTATTAACTCTAAATCAGAATCAGCATTATAATAAGTTTCAAAAAAATCTATAGTTGGAATTGTATCTGTTCCAGTAAAACTTAAAAGATGTCCTGCTGAACTTATAATAGCAGCTTCTAATCCTGCCATTCCTCTCATAGAAAAGTCATGACCTTGCCAATCTACAAATTCTGAAATAGATGAAGTTTCTTGTGCGTATTTATCTAATATTTTTCTATATTTCTTAGCAATAGTGGCTGAATTACAAGGTAACCAAACTGTTGTAGATAGTAATGTTTCAAAATAATTAGTTAACCAAAAAAAATCAGGTAATGTATTGTACATAGTAAACATTGGAACTCTTATGGGAACTTCAACACCTTCTGGAAGCGCTTTTATAACCATCGGAATATATCCTAAGTCATGTAAATCTTCTATGTGCTTTATTCCTACTGAGTTTTCACCTAAATAATTATTTATTCTTCTGCTGTATTGTTTACAAACTTCTTTTTTAGATTTATTAAAAAAATTTGTTTGAAATTCTTCAATAATATATTTTTTAATAAAATACTGCAATCCAAAAAAAACAACTTTATCAATTCCCTCAATTCTACTTTTTCTTGGTGTCCAGTTTGAATATACTAAAGTTGTTTGGTTTGGATATTGTCTTCTATGGTCTACTTTATAACCATCTGTATATAATAATGGATTCATAGTATATTAATTTAATATGCGTCAAATATACGCAAATTAAATTAATGCTACAAATTTAAACTCTTTAATTGATCTCTCACTTCCATTAAAGCATAACCTAAAAGATTTTCACCTTTCCAATTTTTAGGATTTTTTATATTGGGGTTGTCTGTAGCCATCCCAATCCCCCATATAGGGTCTACCGGGCTAGCTTCTACTATAACGCTATCCTTAGTATTTAAAAGGTACGTATTTAAATCATTATTTTGCGAAAACTTAGCATAATTAGCTTTCAATACGATATTGTATTTGTGTTCATTCCATATTTCAGGAGTAAAGTTTTTAATTTTCCTTCCAAGTTTCTTTGCTTCATTAGGGTGTTTAGATTTAAATATTTTTTCAAGAATCTCGATATCATTAAATACTTTTGCTTTACCGGCCATCATAAAGTGTTCGGCAGTAGGGTAGGTAATTCCATCAATTTCGAATGAAGCTTCCCACCATTGGCTAAAACAACTTTTACAGATACTTCCGTCTTTATTAGGTTGATGCCCCCAAAAGAATAAGAATTTTAAATTTTCATTATTATTAAAACGTTCAGTTATTGTTGAGTTGTTATATTTCATAAAATTCATTTTTTGATAATACTTTTTAGGCATTGTACACCATTTTCAAGTGAATTAAAAAAAGGAATGCTGTATTTTTTACACAGATTTGTAATTTAATGATGTTGATAAAACATTTCTGTGCATACAACTATTAATTTGAGCATTAAATTTTTTAATTAAAGTTTGTCTCCAAGTAATTTTTTTATGCAAGTCCATGCTATCAGCTAAGAAAACAAATTTTTCTTTTCTTTATTCTTTAGATAGTTTTATAGATGATCTATACATCATTGTTAATTTCTCCCTTGTTCGTTAGGATATAAATCTTTTACTCTATCACTTTGCCAATATTCTTTGCTGTTTATATCCATAATGCTTAAACGTCCTTTGAAAGCAGCGCCAGTATCAATATTCCATACATTACAACCTTGCATTGGAATCATAACATTATAATGAGTAGTAGGAGTGTGTCCAATATATATTTCCTCAAATAATTTTAATCTTTTAGGAAATAATAAAGAATCTTTTTTTATTCTTTTATCCATAGTAAGTGCCATTTCCCAAAGGGTTCTGTCCCAGTTGTAATTAGATTGATGAACTTCTTGATAAGGTCCATGCATTGAAGTAAATCCAGCATGAATAAATAACCTATTTTGTTCATCTACATGAAAGAGTTTCATGCGTTCCAAAAAATCTAGATGTCTTCTTTTTTGCTTTGAATTATAATTCTCGTAACTTTTTATAGTCATTGTCCCACCGTGGAATAACCAAGATTGAGTGCTGGAACCATCTCTTAGCCAATTTTCGCAATAAAGATCATGATTTCCTTTAATAAAAATACATTTATAAGTGCTCTCTAATTTTATAAGAAAATCAATTACTTGTGCAGACTCACTCCATCCATCAACATAATCTCCTAAAAAAATTAATGTATCTTTAATAGTTACGTTGGCTTTTTCTAAAATTTGTGGAATGGCTTTTAAACCTCCATGGATATCACCTATTACAAATGTTTTCATAATTAAATTCGCTTATACATTATATCAGTTCTAAGGACATATTTTACACCTGAAATTATTTCTCTTCCTTCATGCTTTAGCCGATGCTTAAATATAAGAGCAGTTCCTTTTTTGGGAGAAATAGTAAATAATTTTCTAAATTCTGTTTCACCTCCTTCAAAATCATCATTTAAATATATTAGAAATGAAAATAAGCTTTCTTCGTTTAAGTTTCTTTTAAAACTACCATCAATGTGCATTTTAAAACGCTGACCTGATGAGTATTTATACACTCTAAACATTTCATTAAGTTCTAATGCTTTATAAAATCCTATTTTTTGAGGGATAAACTTTTGAATTTTTGTCCAAAGATTATTGGCCAGCTTTTTATCTAAGAATAAATATCGATCATTATTTCGAATATTTTTATTCATTATTTGCTGACCATTAATAGAAATTTTTGCTTCTTCAAATTTTATGTTTTCATACTGAGCTAAGTAGTTGTTACATTCCTCTTCAGAGAAGAAGTTTTCAATGGTAAAAACGTCAGGGTTTAATGCAATTTTTTTCATAAAATTTATTGTTTAAATTTAATAAACTCAGAAGGAACACTATCAGTTAACCAAACATTATTTTCAGATAGATAAAATTCGTATCCTTTTAACTGCATTTCTCCTGATTTAACAGTCAAAATAATAGGTTTTCCTCTTCTGCTTCCAACTTTCATAGCGGTTTCTATATCTGTACTTAAATGAACATGCTGTCTGCTCATTTTTTGGAGCCCTTTGTCATGAATAGCGCCCAAAAATTTAGCAACAGTTCCGTGGTATAAAAATTCAGGAGGCTGAACAGGCCTTAATTCAAGATCTATTGTTTGTAAAGAATGTCCTTGATTCGCTCTTATTTTGGTTTTATCGATATTAAAAGTGAATCGTTTTTTATCGTTATTTGCTACTACAGCTTCCAATTCGTCTATTGAAAAACGAACTCCATATTTTTTTGATTTTTGAAGTAATTCTTCAACACTAGCCCATCCGTTTGAGTCTAATTGTAATCCAATTTTTTCAGGTTGGTGTCTTAATAGTAAACTTAAAAATTTACTTATTCTTTTCATATTTTTTTCATTCATTGTTTTTGTATTTTAATCAAAGTCGTAAACAATTGTTGGAATTTCATGGGTACTAAGTTCTTTATTTATGATAGGTTCTATTTTATCCCATGAATCACCAGCGAGTCCACAACCAATTCTTGGCATATGAACAGATGCATTTAATTCTTTTGCTTTTTCTTTTACTTTTTTTAATCCTTGCTCTATAGCTTCATATCGGATAGGAGGGATACCTTTATTATCTTTTCTAATTTTGTGTTGCCCTATTAAATTAGCAATCCATAAATTATTTTCAACTTTTACAAATTGAACAGCTCCTAGTTCAAAACTTTCTTCTGACTTGTACCATTCCCGATATTCTTCTTCCGGTTTTTTCCACTTTTTAGAAATAGCCAGCACAAACCCTTTTCCCCATCCACCAATATCATTACATACATGAACAATTATTTTCTTATCATTTCCAATAGGGGTAGTAGCGTCACCTTTAATGTATTTTATTTTTCTTGTTGATTTTTTCATAGCAATTTTAGCCTTTTATTCACTTCATTATCTTTACTTAGAAAAGGCTTCTCTACAGGTACTATTAGTTTATCTAATTGTTTATCTAATACATGCTGATGTTGCTCTTTCACAAATTGAGAAATGTTTTCAATTTCTATAATGTCTTCAGTTGCATATTTTATGATTTCATCATTTCTAATACTAATTTGTATAGCTCTTCTATCTATTTTGTCTCCGTAAGGATTATGATCAGGATCTCACTGTAAGCGTATAGAAGATTTTTTTACTTTTTCTTGCCAGTTTTCAGGTGTGCCATATATATCTTCTTGATAATTAGAGTAAATTGCTTTACTTAAATAACGTTCAAAAGCTTCTCTTCTTAAGTGAATAGCTAATACAATTTCTTGTCCTTCTTTAGTGCCCCAACCATTTCTGTACATCATCCATAAAAAGTTAGGTTTTACCCACGTCATACGTGTATATTTAAAAGGGCCACCGAAGTATTGGTTGTTCATAGCAAAATTCCCAATAGCAGGACGATATGATTGGTATACAATTACTTTTTCATTATCATACTGTGCCATTATGTGGTGCCCTTCTTTAGGCCACTCTTTTACTTGTTCTTTATATAGCTTTGTTTTAAGTTTCACTTTTATGTTTTTAATTGATCAATGTAATGTTGAACTTGATCATTTTCTGTTTGTTTAAATTTCTCTCCAATAAAAACTTTTATAATTTCAATTTTAGTAATAATATTTTGGTTGAAAATTTCTAAATCTTTTGAAGGAACCCAAAGCTCATTATGAATTTTTCCGCCAACATTTTCTACTTTATACTTCTTGAATTCCTCTTCAGTAATTTCAAATTTTGTTACAAAACCTAAATAGTTACCAAATTCATCTGTTGTATTCCATTTTGAAGCTATTTCAGCAGCATACTCTTCATTTAAAACAGGATAGAATATTGGTTGCCATTCAAGTCTAGGAGGGAAGGCTTTGTAATCATTTTCAGCAATCAAAATTAATTCCTTCTCACCTATAGGTCTGTATAATGTTACCGCTTTCATAATTTAATTATTTACTATTTCTGCTAGTTTTATTTGTGTACAATCTGTTTTGTCAAAATTTTTAAAACTATCTGTTGTAAAAACTTGAGTAAAATGTTTTTTAAGTTCTTCAAATCCTTTACTAAATATTCCATGACTTACAGCCAAGTACAAGTTTCCCGCATTTTTAGCTTTTAATTCTTGTGCTAAGCCTAAAAAAGTTCCACCACCATCACAAATATCATCTACCAGTAAGCAGTCTTTTCCTTTTAAATCATCAGTATATACTTTGAACCCTGATAACTTACCTGTTTTTACATTTCTACTTTTTGAACATTCTACTACTTCATAATTCTGTAAATAAGAAGCAACTTTATATATTTTTTTTAAAGCGCCACCATCTGGTGAGATTAATACTAAATCTTTTGACAGTCTATTCGTAACAAGTTCTATAAATTTATGATTGTTGATTACTTTACAGTTGTTTAATAGGGCGGGTGTAACCTCAGAATGTGGATCTAAAACAGTAACAGATTGGTAGTTTTGACTGTTAATAATTTCTGCATATACTTTTACAGATAATGCTTCTCCAGAAACCATTAATCTATCTTGGCGTGCAGCAGGAAAATAGGGGAGTACAAGTTGTAGCTTTTTAACACCACTATTTCTTAATGCATTGGTTGCTACTAATAATTTTCCTATATCATTAAATGATTTAACTCGAATTGTTATAGTTACTTCTTCCGTTGTTTTTAAATCACTTGTGATTTTAATATGTGGTTCTCCACCTGAAAAAGTGAAAAACTCATATTCTATACTATTTGAATTGTTTAAAGGAGTGAATTCTTTGTCTAAATTTAAAATCATATTGCGTTATTTTTACGCAAAAGTAAAAAAGATTTTTGCTTTAGAAAAATATTTTGTGTTTTTTTTACGCAAACTTAATTTCGAAATGGAATCCTCTTTCTTCTAGTTCTTTGTACTTTTTGCTGTTAAATTTGAAAAGTTTAGCAGGGCGTCCACTCGACGGTTGGTGAATTTTTTCAGTTTCAGTTAAAATACCAAAACTGAGTATTTTTTTTCTAAAGTTACGACGATCAATTTTTCTGTTTAAAATAGTTTGATAAAGGTGTTCTAGGTCAGAAAAAGGAAATTCTGTATTTAGAAGCTCAAAACCTATAGGTTGGTAATTGATTTTATTTTGTAATCTTTTTAAAGCTATTTTTAAAATTTCATCATGGTCAAAAGCAAGAACTGGGAGCTTCTTGATAGAGAACCATCTTGCTTCATCCGCATCTGTATCAGCAAAAATTTTAAAATTATTAGGACTTATTAATCCGAAATAAGTTACTGATACTACTCTATTGCGTGGATCACGTCCAGGTTTTCCAAATGTATATAGTTGTTCTAAGTAATCAATGGTAACTCCAGTTTCTTCCGCTAGTTCTCTTTGTACAGCTTCTTCTAAAGATTCATTTTCTAAAACTAATCCACCTGGAAGTGCCCATGAGCCTTTAAATGGTGAAACGCCTCTTTTTATTAATAAAACAGAAAGTTCTTTTTGTTCGTAACCAAATACAACAGCATCTACGGCAACTTTAATATTTTGTGGTATTTTCATTTAGTGTTGAATTTACACAAATTTACAAAAGTTTTATTTGACTTTTGATAATTAAAAATTATCCTAGATAGAAAACTGGAGAGTGATGCTAAAAAAGATATTGTGTTATGATTAGTTACCTTTTTTCCATGTTTTTAAAGCATTTACAGCTTCATCAGTGTAATCTGTAAATAGACCATCAATACCTGTATTGAAGAAAGCATGATACTCAGATTCTGGATTGCCATTGCTCCATTGTTTGTTTTCATTTCTAAAAGTATATGGATGTACCTGTAAGTTATTTTTATGGGCAAGTTTAACAAAGTTAGTCGGTGGTAGTATAGTGTGTACTCCTTTTTCATCTGTTTTATAAGAAATAATAAAAGGCTTCCATCGGTCCAATGCCATCTGCATAGGTTGCTGTGAATTTCATGCCTTCTTCAGTTGAAAAGAATTCATAAGTTCTTTGATCTCCTTTTACATGAAAATCGTAAGGAGCAACATAAGATATAAAATCACCCGATGGAACCTTAAAATTTAACGAGCCATCTTTATTTATAGAATAGGTAGATATTAACTGTACTAGTTTTACAGATAGTTTGGTGTTTAAATATTGTAATGGTTCAACTTCAAAACATTGTATATATAAAGGATAATCTTTATTGTCTAAATTGTTTTCTTTTAGTGTTTTAATTAGTTTATTTTCCATATGGTGGGAACCAAATATGGAGTTATGAAAATAAGGGTGTTTAATTTCTGGATAAATGCCTATTGCTTTTTGTTTATTTTGAGTACTATTTTGAGTTAATTCAATAACTTCTTTAAATGTAGGGATATTGAATTTATAATTAAAGTTAGTAGGCCTTCCGTTATAAGCTTGTTTAGCTTTTAGTTTTTTAATTTGAGCTAAGGTAAAATCAATAGCAAACCAATCGGTTACCATTTTTCCGTCTATGCTTTTTGTGGTTTTTAAATTTTCAAATTCAGTTATTTCTGAAACATTAGTAGTTCCAGAAAGCATAGGTTCGTGTCTGACTATTAAATGCCCATCTTTTGTAAGTACTAAATCGGGTTCAATATAATCAGCGCCTAATTCAATAGCTTTTTTATAAGCTTCAATAGTGTGTTCAGGTAATATTGATTGAGCACCCCTATGTGCTATTATTACTATTTTTTTTGAATTTTGATTATTTAATTCTTGGTCTTTACAAGAGATTGTTGCAATGAAAAGTAAAAGCAAAAAAGTTAGGAAAGATGATGGTTTCATTAGTGGGGATTTTTTTGCAAAAAAATGAAATTAATTTGACTTTATTGTAAATTAAATATTATTTAACCACAAACTTTGCAATCATCTTTATCTTGAACTTCACCTACTAATTTTCCTTCTTCGTTTAAAACGTATCCACAGCAGTCCATAAAACCCTGAGCAATTAATTTTCTTGCACGTTGTATTTGAGATTTTGTTGTAGGTAAACTTTGATTTAAGTAGGTTGCTACTTCTTGTTGTTTTAGCCCTTTTATGTCAGATAAAAATAAAGGGTCTCTATACTTTTTTGGTAAATTTTGTAAGATACCGCGCAAACAGTCTTCTTCAGTATGAGTGTTTTCTTCAATATAAGTTTCTGTATCTGAGTTTGTAAATTCAAAACTCTGATTGTCGCTTTTAAAATGATCCATAGTTGAATTTCTGGCGATACTAAAAATCCAAGGTTTTAATTTTGTGATATCCTTTAATGTATGAAGTTTGGTGTGTATTTTTATAAAAGTGTCTTGTAAAATATCTTCAGTAATTTCCGTGTTTTTAACCTTACTTAGAATAAAGTTTCTAAGGTCACCTGCATATTTAGTCCAAACTTGTTTTGTTGTCATTTTTATGTTTATTAAGAAAACAGAAACTATTCTTAAAGATAAGAATAATTTCTGTTATTAAGTTAACAAATTAATTGATTAACAGCCACAATTGTTACAAGTACAGTTCTCACAAGTACAATTTAAACAGCTTCCAGTTTTGCATCCTTCACAATTGCAAGTACATTGGTTTATATATTTCATGGTATGTATGTTTTAAGTTCATATAGTAGACCAGAAATACTTTAAAAAGATGCAATTAAAGTAAGAAAAATTTTTTGAGTTTTTTTCTAATTGGAGTTGGCTTTAAAGGGAGGGGTGACTCCTGTATTACCAGTTGGAACCCATAATAGTGTAAATATAATAGAAGCAAAAATCCTGAAAATTTGACCAACTACCTCTTTATAGTTTTTTGTTTTTAACCTAAAAATTAACATTCAATAGTGGGAAACTGTGTGTCTATAAATATGCTTTTGACCAAGAATATGAGCGTTTTCTAAATGATAAAATGACACTTCAAAGTTGTTGCTTTTAAGTGCCATTTTACTTAATGATAATTGATTGTAAAACTCTCTCTTTTGTGTTTGTTTAGTCATAATTGAAATGGTTTTATCAATAAGACTAAATTTTTATAAAAAAGAAGCATTAATAAGTGTTAAATTAATATGTTGTGATGATGATAACACCATTAGCACCTCTAGTTCCATACTGAGCGGCTTCAGGACCTTTTAAAATCACTATGTTTTTTACATTTGAAGGGGCGATACTTTCAATACTAGCCTTAGAAACTGGGGCTTTATTAAGAACAAACAAAGGTTCGTTTGAGGCATTGAAAGATCCAGCTCCTCTAATAATTACTGTGTTGTCTGAGGATACAGTTACACCAGGAACGGTACCTTTAAAATAGTCATAAATAGTTAAAAACTCTCTATTGTTACCTCTGCGGGTTCTTGTTTTTACTATTTTAGTTTTAGGGCCAGTAGTTTTAGTTTTTAAAGAACCTTTTCCGTACGTAAAGTAAATTGTTTTTTCTCCCCTGTAGATCATTTTGTCAACTCCATGTGTAGGAGACAAAAATGATATTATTCTTGGCCTTTTTTTGTATTTAACTCTGAAAAAACCTTTAGTGTCTGTTTTTCCATTAGTTTTTTTTCCGTCTATAAATACCATAGCATTTACAATAGGTGAATTCAAGGAGTCTTTAACGTACCCAGTAAGATTTTTGCTTCTTTGGCCTACTGTAAAAATAATATTAGTAAATATAAAAATGGTTAAAAGTAGAAATTTTCTCATACTGAATGTTTTAAGCCAAATATAATGAAAAAAGCTTAGTCTTGTAAGTATTTAAACCTGTTTGTAATTTATTAATAAATAAAAGTGTTTTTTAAATTTACCTACTAAGAGTAAGCAAGACAGGCGCTTGTAGTTATTAGTATGACTCCATTAGCTCTTCTACTTCTATATAAAGCAGCTTCTGGGCCTTTTAATAGTACAATGTTTTTTTAAGTTGATTATTGAAACATAGGTTCGTTTTGTAAATGTTTGTTTACAAGTGTTATACTTTGAATAATCATTAAAAACTGTAACGAAAATTAATCAGTATTTGCTACTCTTTCTCCATTGATATACGTGGCTTTTACTTTGGTTTTTGGAATTTTGTTACCCTCAATGGTAATAATATCGTTTTCTAAAATTACAAAATCAGCTACTTTTCCGATTTCAATACTACCTTTTTCAGATTCTTCAAAATTAGCATAAGCATTCCATATAGTCATTCCTCTTAAAGCATCCTCTCTAGTTAAAGCGTTGTTAATTTGATATCCGTTTTGAGGGTACCCTTTTAAATCTTTTCTAATGGTAGCCGCATAATAGGTGTATAATGGACTTACGTTTTCAATAGGGAAATCTGTACCTAATGCCACCTTACCATACTGCTTTAATAAATCATTGTATGCATAAGCACCTTTTATTCTGTTTGAACCAACTCTATCTTCGGCCCAGTACATGTCAGAAGTAGCATGTGTTGGTTGAATAGAGGGTAAAATATTTTTAAAATGATGAAAATCTTTTAAGTCTACTATCTGGGCATGTTCAATTCTCCAACGCCTATCTGCTTTATTTTTTAAAACATTGTTATAAGTTTTAAGCATAACATAATTAGCAGAATCACCAATGGCATGAGTGTTCATTTGGTATTTAGAATTAGCAATTCTTAAAGCTAGTTTTTGTAAATTCTCATAAGAGTTCACTAAAGCCCCAAAATGTCCTTTTTTATCAGAATATTGGTCTTTTAAAGCGGCTCCACGTGAGCCTAAAGCCCCATCGGCATATACCTTTACTGAGCGTACATTAAGTCTGTTAGTTTTTACAATCCCTTTATTAAGGAAGTAGTCTAAATTTTCTTTATTGTTAGATATCATCGCATAAATACGCATTTTTAAATCTCCACTTTTCTGCAAGCTATCAATAAGTTCAATTACTTGTTTGTCCAATCCAGCGTCGTCTACCGTCGTTAGTCCGAGCTTAAAACAAATCTTTTCAGCGTCTTTCAGAGCTTGTATTTGAGTCGCTTTGTCAGGCTGAGGTACTTTGATGAAATTCATAGCGTTATCAATAAGCACACCGGTAAGTTTACCATCCTTTTTAATAAATTCTCCTCCCTCTATTTTAGAATTGACATTTATTCCTGCTAAATCAATGGCAACTTGATTTACTAACATGGCATGCCCATCAATTCGTCTAATAGCAACAGGAATAGAAGGGAATAGTTTGTCTAGTTTATCTTTTGTTGGGAATTCTTTAACTTCCCAATCGTTTTGGTCCCAGCCTCTACCTGTAATAAATAACGTATTTTTTTCTTTTTGAAAGTCGATTAACTTTTGTAAAACTTCATCATAGCTCTTGGTGCCTACTAAATTTACTTTTTGTTGTTGTAAACCTAATCCATAAAAATGGCAATGAGCATCTATAAAACCTGGGTAAATAGGTTTGTTTTTAGCATTTATTATATTAGTTGATGAGTATTTTTCTTGAATTTCTGTATTCGTTCCAACTGCAACAAACTTTCCGTCTTTTATCGCAAAACTTTCAACTTTATCAAAGTCTTTGTTTACTGTGTAGGTGATAGAATTTGTTATAATTAAATCAGCTTTCTCTTTTCGATTACAAGAAATTATAAGAGTAGTAATGAGTAGTTGAAGGATTGTTTTTTTCATTAAAATTTGATTAATTAATAGATACTATTTCAAAAGTATTTAAATTTTATTATATTTTTAAAAAGGAAAAATAATTAGTTTTCCTTTTTAAAAATATAATAAAATTATGTTTTTTATTTAATAGCATCTAAAGCAGCATTGAAAGCTGGATCAATAGAGGTAATAGTTAATTCGTCAACCTGAGCTTGAGTAGGAATTACTTTTACGTCTGGAGTTACACCAATAGCCTCAACAATTTGTCCATTACTATCTTGAAAAGCCATTAAAGGCATGTAAAACTGAAGGTATCCATTGCTTTGTCTATTACCACCGTTAAAATCATCTTGACCACCTAAACCAGCAGTACCACCTGCACTATTATCGCCAACAATAGTTACATGGTTTCCTTGAGATTTAATCATCATAGTACTTATTTCAGACATACTAACAGAGTTCTCATCAATTAATACAGCCATTGGAACATTTTGTTTTATAGCAAATTTGTGAGGTTTAGTTTCAACAGGTACCCAAGGACTATAATTAAATCTTCCATTACCTTCTTTTGTTCTCTGGTATCCCCAAACTTTCTGTTTAGTTATAAATCTTTCAGTAAAGATGCGAGCATCAATTACAGCGCCGCCACCATTACCTCTTAAATCTAAGATTATTTTTTTTGCTTTACCGTTTGTAATAGGGTTGTATACTTTTCTGTATAAGTCAAATGAATAGTTTCTGTCTATAGAATTTAATACATCATCTAAATCATTGGTAATTGGAAAAATTCCCCATAAAGTAGTATTGAAAACGAAACTAGATATAGTTTGGTAAGATTTTATCTTCTTTTGGTAAATTCCGTATAGTTCATTAACGGCATCTTTTTGTTCTTTTGTTGTGTTTGGAGCGTTATAGTAAGCTCTTAGTAATGGTAAAACACTACTATTTTTAGATTTAAAGTTACCCTTCGCGTTGCTAGTAAAGTTTGCTAAAGGAACTAAACTAGCTTCAAAGTCATCTACTAACTCAGTTTTTTTTAAGTTTTCTATAGCTAATAAATAGTCTTTGTATTCATTAGAAGCCATAATATCAGTTACTAGTGTTTTGAATTCTTTTAAATTATCTTTCATTAGCGTTTCAAATTCCGAACCAGCAGTATTATCTAACTTTTTTAAGTTGTTAAAGTATGTTTGGTTTATACCTTGCAAACCATTTATGTCTTTTAAAAAAGGTAAAGCTTCGTCAGTTATTAATGAAGTATACGCACTAAATTGAGAAAGTTGAATGTACATAGTTTCAGGGTCACTTTGTAAGAAACCAGCGAAAATAGGTCCACCAATATAGATTGAAGCAGGGTCTAGTTTTTTAGATCCCATAACCATTCTTACCCCACGTTGGCTTGTAGTTGGGTTCTTAGGTGTGTGTCCTAAATTTAAAAAACCGTCTTCATCTGTATACTTATAACTCATTGTGCCATAGAACACTTCAGAAAGAGTTGTAGCACGGTTAAGTGTTTTAATACTTGGGATTGGTATCTCTACTCTTAATCCAAAATGTTGGTCTAATATTTTTTTAGAAATAATTTCAGCAAAATATTTAAAAGCTAAGTTAGCTTCTTTTTCAGCAATGACAGGATCAACATTTGATTTGTTGAATGTAGCCATTGACTTAAATTTAGGGCTATACGTTTTATATACATTGTCCCAATTTTCTTCTTGTTCATTAAAATAATTGTAGTCATTATTCATAGTGTCCCAAAATGTATTAAAAAGATCAGAGTAGCTATTCACATCTGTTCTGTCTAATTCTGCAATTTCTAATGAATCTTCTCTACAAGATTGAAATGTTGATAGTGATACTAACACTACAAATATTTGTATAATGTATTTAATTTTTTTCATAATAATTAATATTAAAAGTTATAAGATACTCCAATACCGTAGTTAGAGGTAGTGTAATAATAGTTAGACGTTTTTCTTAATTCGTTTTTTTGATTATCTGATAATCCATACATGAAAGAGTATTCTATGAATAAATTCATGTCTTTATATAAGTTATATCCAACTCTCGTTTCTGCTTGTAAACCGTAATCTACTCTGTTGAATTGATTCTCATTTTTGTCAAAGTTGTAAGATTCTACTACTGTTTTTCGCGGGAAACCACCAAAGTCTAGTTCACCAAATACTTCAACAGTACTTTCTCTCTCTAAAGAATTCCACCAGCCTACATAAGGCCCCGCAAAAACTTCAAAATTGAACTTAGTACTTTTTAGTGAGTTTTGTAATGGTTGTATTCCTACCATTACTGGAATGTTAAAATATTTTGCTCTATGTATTGTTGAAATACCTTCTCTACTTCCTGTTCTTTGATATTGATAATTCTTGTCTATGTAAGTTAGTCCTGTTTGTATACTAATGCTTTTGTAAGCTTTAAAATTAAAGCCAGCTTTAAAATAATTACCAGAATTATCAGTATACTCCGTGTTTACTCTGTTACTTGCACTATAAGTAATATCATTACTATTAGCTCCCCCGGATAAACTAATTCTATATTTCTCTTGAGAAGAAATAGTATGGTTGGTAAATAAGGTAATAAAAAGAAGTAAAAATACTCTTTCTTTTAAAAATAACTGTTTTTCATTTTTTTTCATGAATGTGTTTTTTTTTGATTATAAAATAAGTTTAATTACCCCATGCACTGGATAGTGATGGGTGAAGTTTGAAAGTGAAAATTTATAGCCGTGTATGTTTAACAAGCAAATACAGTAACACCCTAATTATTTTTTTAATAAAAATTAAATAGAATAGGGTTTAAGGTTTAAATTGTTTAAAATAGAGGTGTGTAAGTTGTTTATTGTTAGTTTTTTGGTTGATGTTTATTGATTGTTAATTTTTTTTGCAAAAAAAATATTTTTTTTTAGATAAATTAACGTTTGTGATGTTGTTTGTTAAGGAGGAGGGAGCTTAAAAGGCAGTTGATTTATTTACATATTGAATAAAGTACTAAAGAGTTTTTTTACATAATTAGTAAGTTTTGGAAATAAAAAAAGCTATATGATAAACTCATATAGCTAAATTAAAAACATATTATTTTGTTTTTGTTTTATTTGTATTTCTCAGTTTTAAAAATAACATAAGCCCAGACTATTAATAAAATTTGGACAGCAATTCTTATATAGGAAGCAGTTTTAGAACCAATGGCTGGCTCCTCTTTTAAAGAGTCCCAAATATGTATAGGCATAAATACAATCATTAGTAAGAAAATACCATACGCCGATTTTTTTTTATATCCCTTTATAAAAAGTCCAATCCCTAGTAGTATTTCAATAAGCCCTACGATGTAGTTAATGGCTAGTTTGGGGAAGAGGTTAGGAATGAATCCATTGTAAAAATCAGCATTGTAAAAATGGTTAAAACCACCATAGATTAAAAAAAGACCTAAAATAATTTTTAAAGAAAATATTAAATATTTCATAATTAAGGTTTTAATGTGTCGTTAGTGTATAGGTATTTATCCATTAAATAAATTATACTAGCCATTGATGCACTTCCTAACTCTAATTCTCTTTTATTTACTTTGTCAAATGTATCAGTAACTGTGTGGTGATAGTCAAAATAACGTTGCGAATCTGGACGATAGCCAACTAACGTAACATGATCGTCTTTTAACGGGCCTATGTCAGCTCCACTACCTCCTTTATCAATATCATGTAAGCCGTATGGGGCTAATAATTTTTTCCAACTTTTTAGTAAATGAACATTTTTTTGGTTAGCATCAATAGAAAAACCTCTAGGAGTATGTCCTCCCGCATCTGATTCTAAAGCACCGATATGTACTTCACCGTTCTTTTTGGCCAAACGAGCGTATTCTTTTGCTCCCTTCATGCCATTCTCTTCATTCATAAAAAAGACAACTCGAATGGTGTTTTTAGGTTTGATTCCATTTTTTTTGAATAAATAAGCTACTTCTAGTGATTGTACAATTCCTGTACCATCATCATGAGCCCCATCTCCTAAATCCCAAGAGTCTAAATGACCCCCAACAACCATAATTTTATCGGGGTTTTTGCTACCTTTAATCTCTCCAACTACGTTAAATGAAGGAGCATCAGCCAATGTTTTACAATTTTGTTTAAAGTAAAATCTTAAATTAGGGTTTTCTTTTATATGTTTACTAAGGTTTTCAGCACCTCTTGAACTAATGGCTGCCGCAGGTATTTGATGTTCTTTAGCGATGTCACCATATCCCATGGATCCGGTGTGAGGAAAATCATTAATACCATTTGTCATAGATCTAACAATCATTCCTTTAGCACCCAAAGGCCCTACAATAGAAGCACCAGCAAAGCGTTGACCCACACAACCTCCATATGCTTTGAAAGTTTGTATAAGAGTATTATCAAAGGCACCATTAAAAAAAATAATTTTATCTTTAGCTTTGTGTCCTAATTTTTTTGCTTCTTCCAAGCTTTTAACTTCAATTACTTCTGCTGTTATTCCGTTTGAGGGAGTAGCTATAGAAAATCCTAAAGCACAAATTGGTACGTTAACTTTGCTGCCATTTATTGTATAATTAGCTTCTTCTTTTTCTCCACGAACCCAATGAGGTACCATTACAGGTTGAAGCCAAACTGAATCAAGTCCAACTTTATTCATTAACTTTTCACCCCAAACAACTGCTTTAGCTGCTTCTGGAGAACCAGATAGTCTTCCGCCAATATTTGATGTTAAATCACGTAACCATTCATAAGATTTTCCTTTGGTTAAAGCTGTATTAAAAAGATGTTTAATATTAGTTGAATCTATTTTTTCTTCAGTAGTTAGTGTAGTGGGGGATTTTAATGTTTTTTTTTGTTCAGTTTTACATGATAAAATAAGAATAGAAGCAATAGATAGTATAGTTAGTCTTTTCATTTAATTGTAAATCTTTAGTTGCTATAAATCTACAAAATTGAATTAAGATAATTCGTTTTGTATGGCAGTTTTATACCTTTTGAGTTCTACAATAACCTTTGGTGCTAAGAAAAATAACCCTATCATATTTGGAACCATCATCGCAAATACCATAGCATCAGAAAAATCAATTACTGCATTTAAGCTTGCGGCTCCACCTACAATAGTAAAAATACAAAATATAACTTTATATATATTTCCAATTTTTTTATCTCTTCCAAATAAATAGGACCAAGCTTGGTACCCATAATAAGACCAAGATATCATAGATGAGAAAGCAAATAAAATTACTGCTATTGTTAACATATATGGAAACCAAGAAATTCCACTTTCTAAAGCTTTACAGGTTAGTATTGCTCCTTGTTCAAAAGATATTGGGTTGCCTGGTATTATTTGTCCAGTTATAATAAGTGCTAATGCAGTCATTGTACATACAAGAACGGTATCTATAAATGGTTCTAGAAGAGCGACTAAGCCTTCACTAGCGGCATAATTTGTTTTAACAGCTGCGTGTGCAATTGAAGAGGATCCAATACCAGCTTCATTGGAAAAAGCACCTCGTCTAAACCCTTGAATAAGAACACCAACCATTCCTCCGGCAATTCCTGTAGGGTTAAATGCTCCTTCTATAATTTGGTTAAATGCTGTAGGTATTTGGGTATAGTTAATTATCAAAATAATTATTACTGCGATAACGTATACTAATACCATTACAGGAACTACTTTGTCTGTTACTTTTGCTATTTTTTTTATACCACCAATAATTACAATACCAGCAAATATTGCCATTATTAATCCAAACAACCAACCTTTACCGTATATGAAACTCTGTTCACCACCTGTTACATATTCAAATAGTTTAAAAGCCTGGTTTACTTGGAACATATTTCCACCACCAAATGAACCTCCAACACACATTATAGCAAAAATTACTGAAAGTGTTTTTCCAATTTTGGTAAATCCTATTTCTTTTAAACCGTTTTTAAGGTAGTACATAGGTCCTCCAAAAACAGTTCCGTCTGTTTCTATTTCTCTGTATTTTACGCCCAAGGTACATTCAACAAACTTGGAAGCCATTCCTAAAAAGCCAACAATAATCATCCAAAAAGTGGCTCCAGGTCCTCCGATAGATAAAGCAATTGCCACACCAGCAATGTTTCCTAATCCAACAGTTGCGGATAGGGCAGCGGTTAGTGCTTGGAAATGAGAAACTTCCCCGTTTCCTTCTATTTTGATTGTTTCAACAATGTCTGTTTTATTATCAGGTTTATCTATTTTATCGTATTTCCCTCTTACTACATTGATAGCTTTGAAAAAACCACTAAAATTAATTCCTTTAAAATAAAGTGTAAAGTAACATGCTCCAGCAACCAAAATAATTAAAACCCAAGGTATAGCAATGTTTTCAGTGATTGGAATTTGGTACAGTATGGTATCTGTAAACCAACTAGTCGCATTGTGAAAAGATTGATTAATTTTTTGATCTAATGATTGAGGTGTGTTTTGTGCCACAATAATTAAAGGGGAAAATAAGGTAATAAGAGTAATTAAATGTTTCATTGATATTTTAAATTGATTTCGGCTAAGTTGCTTACAATCAAATTAAAATAAAAGGTTACGTATTGATGAAAATATGAGTTTGTATGGTTAAGTATATGATTAAGTATGTGATTTAACTACATGAAATAGTTGCAAAGTTTAACAAGTTTTTATCAATAGCATAACTTATTAATTGTTCTTTTCCGTCAGATCCAGAGATGTTTAATGCTTTTTTAATTTGATATATATGAGCTTGAAATCCATCTACACTAATATTCATAGCTTCGGCAATTTCTGTGTATGATTTTTTTGCTCCACAAATTCCAAGGTTAGCTAATACTTCTTTTTGACGGTCAGATAGCTCTACTTTTGATGATTTTTTTAACTTTTTATATTTCTTTTTATGCTGTTCTATTTCGGATTTTAAGTGTTTAATCGTGTCTAAGTGACTTTCATTAGCTATCAGTAGAGTTTCTTTATCTTTTTCTAATGCTTCTTTTATAGTTTTTATTTTTATAAATTCAGATTGCTGTTCTTCTTTTTCGGCTAATAATTTCCAGCTATACAAAAGTATAGTGAACAATAAAATGAATAAAAACTTAAACGATAGCGCTGTTACGATTCCTAATATATTCCAAGTATTTAGAGGAATCCAATGTTGGATTGCGTTTTCGGGAATAATCCTGTGTGTCACTGCAATAACGATTAAAACAAACAAAGCAAAAGTTGGAAGGTACATAAAACGCATTCCTCTATTTTTAAAAGCTTTATTTAACTCTTGAAGTAGTGCAAAAGCAACTACTAATGAGATAGGGATATCAATTAACCAAATAACATTATTACTAGCATTTTCTTTGTTGTTAGTGTAAAATGAAATTAAAAAAACAGAAGCAATCATAAGTAAAATACCTCCGAAAATTATAAAAACTTCTTTATTAGTAAATCGTTCAATTATTCGAATAACAATACTTCTCTTTTCATAATGTTCTATTGAAGGGATAGACATTAAGATGAACAAAGAATTTACTAATGAGAAAAAAACTCCTAGACTAATAATGATTTTATGGTTGGTGGAAATATCAAAAAAAGAGATTAAAAAAATATTTATAAAAGCACCTAATCCCCAAGAAAAAATAGCTAAGGCAAACCATTTAATACCCTGTATTGAGTTTGTATCTGTATTTTTATTCTTTTCTTTAAAGTATACACGTTTAATAACAAAAGAAGTAATTAAACAAACAATAGCTGTTATATAGAAAGAAACTTTTATTAACATTTAGTTTTTTTTGAGAACTAAATTAGTAATAATTATCAACGTATTTAAAAATGTATTTTGTTTTGTGGATTAAAGGTGGATTTAATTTTTCAATGAAAGTTAGTGGTTAAGTAAAATTTTAAGGTGAGTAATTATATTAAAATAGTTGTTCCTTCAGATGTTTTATTGTTGTTTTCATCAAAATAAAAATCAATTCTACCTAAGTTAATTCCATAGGCACCAACTTGATTAATAAGCGTATTCTTATCGTCTATATTTCTTATAATAGTTGGCTTTGGTAAAAATGTATGTGTGTGTCCACCAATGATTAAGTCAATATTTTTAGTTGCTTTCGCTAAGTTTAAGTCACATATTCTATCGGGATTTTTTTTATAATAATACCCTAAATGTGATAGACAAATAATTAAATCGCAATTTTCATCATTTTTTAAAGTATTTGTTATGTCTTGAGTTATTTCAATAGGGTTTAGATAAGCTGTTTCTTTGTACATTCTTTTATCTACCAACCCATCTAGTTCAACGCCTAAACCAAATATTCCAATTTTAATACCATCTTTAAAAATAATTTTGTAAGGTTTTATATGAGTGTCTAAAACGGTATTCGTAAAATCGTAATTAGCAGAAACAAAGTCGAATTTTGCGTTTGGGAGTTGTTTGTATAAACCGTTTATTGAGTTGTCAAAATCATGATTTCCAATAGTTGCTACATCATATTTTAGCATACTCATTAGTTTAAATTCAAGAGCTCCCTCGAAATAATTAAAATAAGGGTCCCTTGAAATATATCTCCAGCATCTAGAAGTAGGGTGTTTTTATTTTCTAATCGTATTTGCTCAATTAAAGTTGCGCGCCTTGAAATACCTCCTTTATTTGCATACCTATTATGATTTGCTTTAAAAGGCTCAATATGACTATGTGTGTCATTAGTATGTAAAATTGTAATATGTTTTTGCTTTTTTTCAGTGAAAGAAGGTAATGTTAATCCACCAATCATAGCAAATGTTGAAGCCCCTCCTAATTGTTTAATAAAATTACGTCTTTTCATTATTTAATAATTACACGGTTATCTATTGATATTTTCAGAGTGTCTACTTTTTTAAAGTAGTCGATAATTGCATCTCTAACTTTGTAGTTTATTTTTGAAAGCTTTTTTGGGCTTTTAAAAAAAATCATTTTGTCTCCACCTCCTTGTAAAAAATCAGATGTTAATACAGAGTACGTTTTACTTTTGTCGAATATTTTGCCATTAACTTTTAGTATATAGCTACTGTCTTTGATTGTTAGTTCTAAATTTTTAGATAGTGGGTTTGCTACTTTGTTTTTAATGAAATAGTTAACAAGTTCAATTACTTTATTTCCGGTGATTTCAGTAACTACAAGTTCGTTTTCAAAAGGCATTAATTTAAAGGCATGCTCTTTTGTTATTTTTCCAGCAGGAATTGTTGCACGTATTCCGCCATAATTGAACATAGAAAAATCAATAGACTTATTATACTTTTCCTTAAAAATTGGATTAGCCATTTCAAAACACAAATCAGCTAAGAGATTTCCTAAAGAACTTTGCATATTTATACTTTCTTTGGTTAGTTTTTTAGGGGTATAGCTAAGTATTTCAGACATATTATCCTTAAGCTTTTTTTTATAAGGAGCTATAATGTTTACTATTTTTTCAGAAGACTTAATTGTACTATCAATTGCTATTGTTTTAGCGGTTATTTTCCTAAGGTGAGTTTGTTCTTTTTTACAAGAAATTACTACTAGAAAAAAACAAAGAAAGTATGATAATTTCATTTAAATAAAATTTTTATTTAACTAATTTCCCTATACAATTAGTTAGTATGTAATTAAAATGTTCTACGTCCGTGTCGTTAAGTTTCAATGTCCCTGTTATTGATACTATGTTATCTGTTTTAAACTTTTGTTTAAACAGAGATTGTAGTTCTATAGTGGTTTCCGGACCACCTATACCACAAAAATAACAAGCAGACATTGGGCCTTTTGATAAAATGTAATATTTTTCACTAAGGTCTAAACTTAAAAAATAACCTGTAATAGTTATTCGCTTTCCATCTAAAGCTTTAACAGATTCTGAAAATTTTGGATGTAATAAGGTTTCATCATAATCAGGAAAATATTTCTCCGTAAATTTCACCTTTGATAAATCTTTCCAAGTTATTTTTTGTTGACCAAAGATCAAATAAAAAGACAGGAAAAAAAAGATAAAAAGGATTTTATTTCTCATTGCTTAAAATTGTTGATATGTTCATGTTTATTATTGGGTAAATAGCTAATAAAATAGATATAAATACCATCGAGAAAACAAAAGAAGCTATTTGTAATAAGTCTGTAAAAATTAGTTCTTGAAGTATAATTTGTTGGTTACTAATTTGTATTAAACTAACGATAGTTTCTAGTGTTATTTTAGTTAGTAATAAACCCAATAAAAACGCGAAAAACACTATCATTCCGCCTTCATAAAAAACCATTTTAATTAATTGAAAATTACTAGCTCCATAGGTTCGTAAAATAGCTAAATCAAAAGCTCGTTCTTTTACCATTTTATAAGTGCTTATGAAAATAGTAAGACAAGAAATTAGAAGAATAAGATAGGCTATCCAAGAAATAGTTTGAAGTCCTATGTTTGTATATTTATATAGTTTACCTAATTCATATTTAGGCAAAGCAGCTTGCATGTTCGTATACTTATTAATTTTTCTAGGAATAGTTAAAAAACCTCTTGGATTTTTAAAAGTTACTAATAAAGAGGTGATTTCTTTATCCTCATGTTCCTCATGTTCCTCATGTTCCTCATGTTCTTCGTGTTTTTCATGATGTTCATGTTTCTTGTCGTTTTCTTCTGTATTAATTTTGTTGTCATGGTCATGAGTTTCCCATATACTTTCTAGATTGGTAATTATTAGGCGGTCTATAACTTTTTGTGTTGGTTTTAAAATCCCAACTACCTTTAATTGGTCAGAATGTACCTCTATATTATTTTCAATTAGTCCATGAGAACTTAAAATAGAATCTCCTATTTTAAGATTTAGTTTTTTAGCTACAGTGTTACCTAAAATTATTTCCATTGATTTTTTAACTCTATGGCCGTTTTCTAATTCCGCGTTATATAGAGAGGTGTATTGATTTGTAGTACCTACAATTCTAAAACCTTTATAATTGTCACCATAAGAAATAGGAACTGCAAGTTTAATCATTGGATTCTTGCTTATTTTTTTTGCGTCATCATAATTAATGTTTCCTGTTGGGGTATCTATATGCAGAGCAGAAGCTAAAATTAATTGTAAAGGGCTTCCTTTGGCACCAATAACTAAATCAATTTGACCTAAGTTGTTTTCAATTTGTGTTTCAAAAGATTTCTTTAATTGATGAATCCCTAAAAGAAGGATGATACTTAGTGATAAAATAAAAATGCTTAAAAAACTATATAAAGGTTTAAATTTTATATTTCGAATACTAATTTTCCAAATGTTCATAAAGTAATAGAGTTTTGGAAGTGAGATTTTAGTCTATGATCATGAGTAATAACAATTAAATTTGCGTTGTTTAATTCTGCTTGTTTTTTTAATAATTTAATTACAGTTTTACAATTTTGATCGTCTAAACTAGAGGTAGGTTCGTCAGCTAAAATAATTTTTGGATTATGAATTACAGCTAAAGCAATTCCTAGTCGTTGTAATTGACCTTCACTTAATTTGTTTACCTTTTGTTTTTTTAATTCATAAATATCTAACTGCTTCAATAAGTCTTCAATTAGTTTGTTGTTTTTGTTGTTTTTGCTGAAAAAAAGACGTGCTTGTAAATTTTCAATTACGTTTAAAGAATGAACTAGGTGATTTTTTTGAAAAACCAATCCAATGTTTTTACCTCTAAACTTATTTAATTTGTTATTTGATAAATAGTTAATATCTGTTTTGTTAATTGTGATTTTCCCGTTAAGAGGCGTTAATAAGCCAGCACAAAGATGTAATAGTGTTGTTTTTCCAATACCAGATTTACCTAGAATGAGTAAGTTATCTCGTTTTTTTAAAGTAATATTTGGAAATTTTAATATTTCTTCTCCTTTTTTATATTGAAAAGTAAGGTTTTCTGTTTGTAACATCTTATGTTTTTATAGTCCTTAATTTGGATGTTATATAGCTATAGGCCATTGATCTTGTGTAGGAAATAACTCCTTTTTCCAAGCTTGTATTTCTAAATCTGTTAATAAGCAGCTTTCTAAATCTTTGATCATTTTTCTTTTATTTAGATGTTGTCCGATAAAGACTAATTCTATTTTTCTATCACCAAACGAAGAATCCCACTCAGATTCAATTAAATCTTTATTTTCAGTAAAAGATGCATAATTAATTCGTTCAGAAAAAGACATAGAGGCCCACCAAACACCAGCATTGTCGGCTTTACACGAGCCTCCTGCAGAGCTCCATAGTAGTGCTTGATTTGGTCTTGAAGCTAACCAAAATAACCCTTTGCTTCTGATAATGTTTTGAGGAAAGTGCTGGTTTAGATAGGTTAAAAAACGTTCTGGATGAAATGGCTTTTTGTTTCTGAAAACAAAAGAACCTATTCCGTATTCTTCGGTTTCTGGAACGTGCTCATTCTCTAATTCTTTTACCCATCCAGCTGACGCTTCTGCTTTTTCATAATCAAATAAACCAGTATTAAGAACGTTTTTTAATTCAACTTTAGATTGATTAGTCGAAAAAATGTTAGCTTCTGGATTTAACTTATGAATAATAGCATGAAGTTCTTCTAGTTGTTCTGTGGTTACAAGATCAATTTTATTGATGATGATTACGTTGGCGAATTCAATCTGATCGGTTAATAAATTAACTATTGTTCTATTGTCTCCTTCAATGTTGGTGAGTGATCTCGTTGTAAGATAATCCGAACTTGAAAAATCTTTTAAAAAATTAAAAGCGTCCACTACGGTTACCATTGTATCTATGTAGCTAAAACGACTAAGATCAATCTTTCCATCTTCACTTTCAAAACTAAATGTTTGAGCAACCGGAATTGGTTCACTGATCCCTGTACTTTCAATTAACAAATAATCAAATTTCTTTTGAGCTGCTAGCTTTTCTACTTCTACCATAAGGTCTTCACGTAGAGTACAACAAATACAACCATTAGACATTTCTACTAATTTTTCTTCGGTCCGTAGAAAGGGTGTTTTGGTTTTCTATGAATTGAGAGTCAATGTTAATTTCACTCATATCATTAACAATTACAGCTACTTTTAATCCTTTTTTGTTGTGAAGTACATGGTTTAATAATGTGGTTTTTCCAGCTCCCAGAAAACCACTTAATACAGTTACAGGTAGTTTTTTCATATTGTTTTCAGTTGGTCAAAATTTTGTGTTTCAGTTCAAGATGTAAATTTTTACTTTAAGGTATATTTATAGGGTTTTATATTTTTTACAAATTATTGCGTATATCATTCTGTATTGTTAAATAATACAGAGGTAGAGGAGAAGGCATTAGTGAATACGCTATATTTATTTTTTAGAATTTAATACAAAATAAGATTGAGTGATGTTTATCTATATTTTTCAAAAATCAAATTCATATTTTATGAAGCAGATTCATTTTTTCGATTACATCACCTGTAATTGCAACAACAGCAGGTTTAGGTATGCCGTCTTTGTCGAAAGGCCATTTACTTGTTGGTTTATTTTTATCTTTGGTTTGTTCTCCAGGATGCTGAACACTTAAAAATAATGTTTTTCCATCTGGAGAGAACCAAGGACCAGTAAGTTCAGCATCTATAGGAGCAGAAGCAATCCTTATTACTTTTCCTGCTTCTTTGCCATGTCTTGGTATTACAAATAAGCTATTGTTTTTAAAAGCAGTGTACGGCTTATTTTTTTTATTCATCGCACTTCCTGAAATGTCTGAAGTCATCCATAGGTTTCCTGATAAATCAAAAGCTAAATTATCTGGACACGAGAATCCACTTTCTTCTCCGCCAGCTTTATACAAGGATGCTTTAAAATTTAGAGCGTCAAAATCCGAGTTATTCTCTTTAATTTTTAAAATAGAACCATGAAAATCACCTTTATTTTTATTATTTGTTAATGAAACAAAAATGTTGCCTGTAATTGGATCAATTTCAATGTCTTCAGGTCTGTTTAATTCGGTAGCACCTAATAATTTTGCTGCTTCTCGAGCTCTTATCAAAACTTCTGTTTGATTTTTAAATTTATTTTGCAAAATAGGTTGACTATCCCAATCTAATGCCAGCCATTTTCCATTGATGGTATCAGCTACATAAAGTGTACCTTCCTTTAAAGATTGTGGTTTTGAAGAAATAAATTTATATAAATGTTCATTGTTTTTATCGTCTCCAGAATAAGCAACTATGCGTTTATCTTTAAGTTCATGTAAAGTACAGCATTCATGTGCAAATCTTCCTAGTGCTATATGTTTTTGAGCAGTTCCGTTATTTGGATCTACTTCAACAACCCAACCATAATGTTCTGGAGGGTAATTATAGAACTCTTCCCATCCATAACTACTTGGTTTATGAGAAGCTATATTTTTTTCATTGTATTTAGTTTCACCAAAACAGCTGTCATAGTTTTCTTCGCAAGTAATAAATGTTTTCCAAGGAGTAATTCCACCTGAACAATTACTATTTGTTCCAATCACTGTTGTTTTTCCTTTGATTGGATAATCCCAGTTTAGTTTTATTGGTGTTTTAGCGGTTATTCGCCTATTATGTGGGTCGTTTAAAACAATTTTCCATATACCATCTTTTTCTTTAATTCTTACAATGCTACCACCAACATTATACATTTCTTTATCAACTTGTTCTTTTGTTTTATGTTGTTTCAGTTTTTTAGATTCTCTAAAGTTAAAGTTTGATACAAAAAGAGGATTTACGTATTCATGGTTAACCCACAGAAGTCCATCCTTCGGATTACTATCATCTAAAGGAATAAAACAATTAAAATCATTATTAAAACCAAAAGTATCAGTATCATTAATTTTGTCTCCCCATTTTATTATGGTATGATACTCCAAGCCTTTTGTTAGTATTAAATCATCTTGGTTTGAAGGTGCTAATGGCTCTAAAACAACTTTTTTTAACTTTTCAAGATAGTTATGGTAGTTTTTGTGCTCATTTGAAGATGTTGAGTTTTTATTACAACCAATTAAAATTGGTGGAGTAATAATTGCTCCTAAACTTGCTTTGCCTAAAAAGGAAATAAACTTTCTTCTGTTGTATTCCATTGGATTTAATTTAGGTAATGTTTTTCAATACAAATCAACTCAGGATGAATGTTTTCAAAAGTATTTTCTATCTGATTGTATATTTTACCATTAATTTTTAACTTAGAATTTATAATGCTACCTAACTCAAATTGTAATTCTTTTATTTTACAATTTAAATAATAAGATAGAATTGAAAACGGATTGTTGGTATTCTTCCATAATATTTCTGTATGTTTCTTTTGTCTTATAATTTGATCATATAATGCATTAAGACCTCGTATGCTTGAAAAATCTTGAGTTCCCAATGCATCATTGATGATGTCATTGTTATTTGATAAAACAAAAGATATTTCTTTAATATTATGTTTTCTGATTGTATTCTTTAGAGATTCAATTGTTTTATTGTTTATAACAAATGAATTACCTAGCGAGGTATAAAAATAGTTTTGATACCTAAATTTGTTATTGATAGTTGTCTCCAAACAATCCGTAGGACATAAAAGAAAAAGATGGTTATGCATTTACTTATTCGCTTCAGGATTATATGGGAATGAAGAATGATGTAAATCAATTTTTAGTTTTCTATTAACTAGCTTATAGCTAAAAGTATATTCAACTTTAGCTTCGTTTCCGTTAACATCAGTAAAAAAATAATTACCCATAGCGATTGCGCGATTCTCTTCTAAAATAAGGTTAGAGTTTTCAAAACGTACTTTTGTCCATGGTTGTATAGCAAAACCAGTGTCTTCTTTACATGCACGGTCTTCTCCAGCAATAAAGTAAGATAAAGCTTCAGGTTTAGTTGGTCTAAATTGTTCAATTGAACACTTTGTTGGCTTAAATGATACTAAGCCAGATTCAAAATTATAAAGTTCATCAAGAAAATCACTTGCAAAATTTTCGCACTCAGCTCTGTTGTCTTTTAATGAGCCAATTTTCACAACACCTTCTCCCCAGTTGTTTTGAATGTTTACGATTTGTTCTTTGGTTATCATAATTTATAGTTTTTGATTATTAATTATAGTTAAAAATTCATCACGATTAATTTTGTCTTTAAAGGCCCCTTCATACTCTATAGTAGTAGTGAAGCTATCCTTATCTTTTATGCCTCTTGATGAAACACATAGGTGTTTGGCACAAACCATTACTATTACATCTTCCGTTTTTAAAACACTTTGTAAATTTTTAAGAATTTGAAGAGACAATCTTTCTTGAACTTGTGGACGATGAGCATAGTAATCGACTAATCTGTTTATTTTTGATAAACCGATTACTTTGTCTTTGGGGATATATGCAATATGAGCGTGACCAGTTATAGGTAAAAAATGATGTTCACAAGCTGAGTCAATTGTAATGTTTTGTTCAACTAACATTTTTTTGTACCCATATTTGTTTTCAAATATTGAAAGCTTTGGTTTGTTTTTTGGGTTTAAACCATAAAATAATTCTTTTACATACATTTTTGCTACTCTGTACGGAGTTCCGGACAAGCTATCATCAGTTAAATCAAGCCCAAGTTCATGCATTATCTTTCCAAAATAATATTCGATATTTTTAATTTTTTCATCATCTGATGTGTCAAAAGCATTAGGTAATAAGGGAGTTTCTATGCTAGAGGCTACGTGGTTGTCTCCAATTAATTCAATTTGTTTTTTATCCATGTTTTGTACAGCATTTATCATTTTTGCATTGACAATATTTTTGATTGTATAAATGAAGTCCCACTAGTGAAAGTGCTACTATGTATTTAATTATTTCATGAAGATTGATTACCTGTGTTTTTTCATTAAGTATTACTATAAATAGAGCTAGCCAATTTATCCATAATGCATTTTTAATTATGTTATTTGAGGTGTTTTTGGTAGAATGATAAACAGCAAAAAAAGAAATAGTTAAAAAAAAATAATCTATCCATTGCCACCAAATTGGAGTTGATGAGCAACAACTTGTTGAGCATGTTTGTACGATAAATAGAAATGGAGTAGCAATGCAATGAATCATGCATAATGTACTTGCAAGGATACCAAGATTATCTGATTTAGATAAAGTAAGTTTCATGGGTTAAATATTTAAAGCAACCTAGTTGCAAATATATAAGTTTCTTCTGAATTTGCAACTTATATGCATCTATAAAATGTTGTTAAAAAACACTTAAAATAATTTTTTAACTAAGCGTAAATATTAAAATAGTAGTAACTATTAGAAGTCTAGATTTTAAATTGAGTTTAGAATGAGGAGTAAATAGTATCAATGAATTTGAAAATGAACATGATCGTCATGTCTAACAGCTTTACAACCTTGAAATCGAATTTTATTTGATTTTAATTGTAAGCGTCTTTTTAAATGCGGTTCAATAAAAATTTTTTGAACATTTTTATCTTTTGTAATTAATTTCATTAAATAAGCATTTGCTGTATCTGAAAAAAAATAAGTCTTTGTGTGAGCCAAATGTTAAATATTTAGTGAAATCATACTGCCAATAGCCTTTGTCTTTGCAGAAATTAGTAATGTTTTTGTTGTGTTTTGTAGTTCTTTCAAAGACACCATAACCACTATTAGAAGGCTTTTGATTTGTATGTTTTCCTTTTTTATTTTTATAAATAAAGGAAAGGTCTATTTTTTTCCATCGCTATGACTTAAGTGGGGCAATAAAGGAAAACCATTAATGAAAGGAAAATTAGCATCTAGATATACAAGTTGAATATCAGGGTATTTATTATTAACTCTTTTACCTATGTCTTGTAATGATTGATTTAGCGCTGAGTTTACATAGTTTCTATTTAATATTACTGTCAAGTAAGAATGTGGAGAAACAAAGTTAGTATTCTTTATTTTTTCCCTTCCAAACATAGAGGCAATAGGAGGGATTCAAATAAATGTGTTTACTAGATATACAATAATGAAAATTGTTGTGTTTTTTATTCTTTTATATGGTGCTTTTCTAAAAAATAAAAAAGTTGACAGTATGTAAATTATACCGCCAACTTGTGTGATTACTGTTAGAAAAATGAAAATTAATAGCTGTGCTAATTTTTTCATTTTAAAACAAAGTATCAAACTTCCAAGTGATTCCTGCTAAAGCTTGAAAACCTTGTACACCATAATTTGTATACTGTTGATAGTTATTATTTAAAACATTTTTTAAATTAAGGAACACAGAAAAATCATCATGGAAATGATATCCTCCATTAAAATTAATATCTATGTAGCTTTTTAAATTTACAGTCGTAAAAGGAGATGGTGTTATACCGTCATATTGCACGCCTTTTCTTTCTCCTACAAAAAATAAATTAGCTCCAGCGTACCACTTGTCAACCTTATAAGCTCCAAATAATTCACTTTTAATTTTTGGTTCGTTCCATGGGTGTAATTGATTATCAAGAGTAAATTTATTGAATTCAAGGTTAGCACCTACAGTTAAGTTTTTTATACCTTCAAAAGCAACTTCACCAAAAACTGAAATTAGCTTAGTATCATTGTATACTACTCTAAATGAATTTCCGAATTCATAACCATTTAAGATGAAACCATTACTTCCAGTAGATTTTTTTCCGTTTGATTTTGAGTAGTTTAGTGTGTAAAAAGGTCTGTCTTCAATATCCGCATAGCTGGCCTTAAAATTGTAACTAAATTGTTGACTTATTTTTCCATTAATTCCACCAAAAGCGTTAAATTTTTCATTAGTTTGAGTTATGTCTAATGTAGGAGAAACATATGGGTTCTTGTCAGAGTAACTTTTGTAGGTGTTGTTTTTTAAACCTCCTGTAGCTCCAATAAAAATATTCGCGAAATCTTTTATAATTGGATATGATATTTCTACATCAGGATATACTAAAAGATGGTTTACAGTTTTTTGTATATCCATAGAAAAGTATCCTTTACCCCCAAGTTTTATTGAAAAATCTTTTATGTTAAACTTATAATATGGGTTAACTCCAGCCGTTAAAAAACTGTACTTAATTTCATTCTGACTTTCATATGCGTTAGCAAATTTTCCGCCTAAAAAATTGATAGAAGTTTTTAGTTTTAAGTCATTTAAATTTCTATGAATTCCATCTAGAGGAAAGTTGAAGTTAACAGCTGCATCAATGTTAAACTCACTGCTGCTAAAAGCATCTGAGAAAAATGAAACTGAACCATTAGCAGTATCTAGGTATGAATCATCAAAATTAATTTTTCCATAAAGCTTATAGTAACCATAAGTTTGATCTTCTTCAATGGCATCAATAGTTCCATCTGTAAAATCAATATTTGTAGGTAGTCCATACCAGTTATATTTATTTCGCTCTAAATTTAGTCCAGCTTCCCAAACAAAATAACGTTGAACTTGCTGGTGATATAAATCAATATCTAAATTATAGAAGGTACTACTTAGCCTTGTGTTTTCAACAGGATCTAAAGAGAGTAAAAGTTTAGCATAAGCACCTGATTCACTATCACGGTTCATACTTTTTCTTATGTAGGTTTCTATAAATGGAGAAACAATATTACCAAATCCTGCAGAAAGGTAATTTGCATACAAACGCTCACGTTTTCCTAAGCTTATTTTTTTTAAAGCACCACTCTTAGGGATAAAAGTAGAAGCAACAGGAACAGAAAATATTTGATAATCTAATTTCTTCTTTTCGGTTTCTTTAGTGTGCGTAATTACAGGTTTCTCTTTTATTTTAAAAGCGTCAGTAATTTTAGGAACATAAGAAGTAATTACTTTTACCACTTCTGTTTTTATAATTGTGTCTTTAGCTTTGTTTGTTTTTTTGTCTTGAGCATTTACAATTGATATTGTAAATAAAACAAGTAACCATACGTGCTTTTTCATTGATTTCAAGTGTTTAGCTTTAATGTGTAACAAATATTAGTTTTGTTTAGTTACTGATTCGTTGGTTTTTGCCTCTTTATTTTTAATCGTACGTAATTCGTTTTTTGCTTCTTCAATTACGTCTTTATATTGGGTGAAGTTTTTAATAATGTTCTCTAAAATATAAGTAGCTTGATAGGCATCTTTTAACGCATAATAATTTTTAGCCATGATAATATAACTTTTAACTCCCCAATATTTATAATTTGAATAGTTAGCTATTAAGTTTTGAATAGCTTTATTTGATTCAATATATTCTTTATGATCGTTTAAAAAGAAAGCATTGTAATATAAACATTCAGCTTTTAGTTTTCCTGTGGCCTTTTTATTCACCTCATTAAAAAATTCTTCGGCTGTTTGATAGTTATCTGTTTTAAGTGAAGTACGCGCTATGATAATTTTAGCATCTTCTATAACTGAGTTGTCTATTTTTCCATTGCTTAAAACTTTTTCAGCATAAGTAATAGCTTTAGAGTATTTATTATCATTGTAGTATCCTTTCATTAGGTTACTTTGAGCAAAAATGATATTTTGAGGGTAGTTAGCATCTCTTTCTAATTGATGAAGGATTCGAATTCCATTTTTCCAGTCATCATTGTCTAGATAAATTTGTCCAAGTTTAGCTAAAGATTCTTCAGTAAATTCATTTTTACTTTGTTTAGCTACATATTCGTAATGAGGTTTTGCAGCTGTAGCTTTTTTAATTTTATTTAATGATTGGGCTAAATAAAAATGAGCTTTTAAAGCATTAATTCCGTTAGGAAAGCGTTGCAGGTAATTTGTAAACCCTTCGATAGCTTTGTTAGTATTGTTTTCTAAAAATTTGTTTTCAGCTGATTGGTAAGTAGCGTTGTCTAACTCAGCATTAGAAACATTTACAAATTTAACATTTTTAACCCAAGCAGCGTATTCATCAACCTTACCTATATCAATGTAAACATTTTTAACATTGGTAACGGCTTGTTTAGCTTCATTTGAATTTGGATACTTAGCTACAATTGTTTTGTATTTTTGAAGAGCTTTATTGCTTTTGTTATTGTTGTAGTATAAAAGCCCTTGTCGAAGTAAAACACTTGGAGCGTAGCTACTTTTAGGGTATTTGGTTAATATACGATTATATGCGGCTTGAGCTTTGGAAACACTTCCCACAGTTGTATATGTGTTTCCTAGTTGAAATAGAGCATCATCTTTTAATTGAGAGTCTTCATAACTATTTGAAACTTTTCTTAAGCTTTCAATTTTATTTTCACTTTTACCTAAAAAACCATAACTCATTGCTGTTTGATATTGCGCATAATCTGCACCTGTTCCTCCTTCTTGAATAACCTTATTATAGGAAGTAATTGCTTTGTTATATTTTTTTGAAGCATAAAAAGCATCCCCTAGTCTATTTGAGGCATCGTCGTTTAAGTCGACGTTATCAATGTTTTTGTCTAAAAATTGTTGAAAATGAGTGGCAGCATCATTGTATTTTTTTAGTTTGAAAAAAGTATACCCAATATTATAGTCTAATTGATCAAAATCTTCAGAAGAGTTGTCAGTAACCAATAAAAATTGAGTTAAGGCTATATTATAATTGCCTAGTAAATATTCAGTTTCAGCTAACCAATAATTTGCTTTATTTACAGTAATAGCGTTTTCGGCTTTGGTTGCATTGAAAAAATAAGGTTTAGCTTCGTTTAGCTTTTGTTCATTAAACAATTGAATACCTCTATACAGTGAAACCTCATTTGCTAATTTTTGATTTACAGGGTTTTTCTTGTTATTATTTAGGTACTCTAAAGCTCCTATGTAATCTCTTTGGTGTAAATATGATGTTATTAAAAGTTCGCTAATTTGACTGTGTTCAGGAGAGAGAGGATATTTGGCCAAATATTCTTTTAATACATCAGGTACACTTTTATAAGGATTTCCTTGGTCATAACTGAGTTTAGCGTAATTTAACCATGAGCCTTCAGTTATTTTAGGATCGAAATCCATTTCGCTAGCATTTTTAAAAGCATTTAAAGCCTCAGCTTTTTTATCAAGTCTAAGGTAACATTCTCCTAAATGATAATAAGCATTTTGAGCTACTTTATTAGTCCCTCCAATAATTTTATTAAAATTTTTAATGGCTGTTTCATAGTCTTCTTTTTTGTAATATGCGTAGCCTAAATAATAATAATCGGTATTGGTCGATTTTCCTTTTTTACCTCTGTACTTTGTAAGAAAAGGAATAGCTTTATCATATTGTTTCAAATTAAAATAACTTTCTCCAATAATTTTAGAAATTTGAGAAATTTCTTTTTTGTCTTTTGAAGTGTTTAATAGTTTTTCTCCAATTTGAATAGATTTATCAAAACGACCAGCTTTAAAACTAATATCTAGAATATAGTAGTTGGCTTTTGCTTGATAAGTTGCATCATTAGCTAATTGACTTAAGTTATCTTCAGCTTCACCAAAGTTTTCTTGTTTATAAGCAATGTAACCATAAAAGTAACGGGCATCATTACCGTAAATTGGATTTCCTAATAACGCTTTAAAGCGTTCTTTAGCATCTTTTAGGTAATTTGAAACCAAAAGACAGTACCCTATTTTATAATTTAATTCGTCTTTTTCTTCTTGATTTAATAGTTTGTCATTTACTTTTTGGTACCATTTTAAAGCATGGGGAGCTTTACGATTAGAAAAATAGTAATTTCCTACATTTAAATATGCTTTCTCTTTTTTATTGCTGTACGGATGGTTGTTAACAAAGTTCAATACTTTGTCGTTAGCATCATCTTGAACAAGTTTAATAGCGCACATGGCGTCATAATAGTCAGCATCAGCTTTTATGTTTTTATGAGGTTCAGACGCTTTTGAAGTTTTTATAAAAAGCTTCTGAGCTGCTGCATACGCTTTATTATTATAAAGTTCAGTAGCTTTGTAAAAATCTGCATTTTCGGTTGCATTAAATATTGTTTTTTGTGCAATAATACCCGTTGTAAAAGCTAAAAAAAGTAAAAAGAAAACATTCTTTTTAAAACAATTAATTCTCATATTTATTAGTTATCTAGAAACTATAACGTTAGTTTTTTATTTTTGTTGGAGAGATAATCATCAAAAGTAATAAATGTTATAGAATTACGTAATAAAATTTTAATTTTGTAAAAAACAATTTTACTTATGGATATACCTGTTTTACATCTTAACAAAGCTGATATTTATCAAAGAGATAATTTAGTTTTATCTAAGGTTAACTTTACATTGAATAAAGGAGACTTTTATTATTTAATAGGAAAAACAGGAAGTGGTAAAAGTAGTTTATTAAAAACATTATACGGAGATTTACGTTTACAACGCGGTTTAGGAAGTATTGTTGGGTTTGATTTAAAAAAAATGAAAGAAAAAGATATTCCTTTTCTAAGAAGAAAATTAGGTATTGTTTTTCAGGATTTTAAGTTGCTGAATGATAGGAATGTATATGAGAATTTAGAGTTTGTGCTGAAAGCTACTGGTTGGAAAAATAAAGTAGACATGAAGGATAAAATTCATGAAGTACTTGATAAGGTAGGGATGAAAGAAAAGTATTACAAGAAAACTTTTGAATTATCAGGTGGAGAGCAACAACGAGTAGCGATAGCAAGAGCTTTATTAAATGATCCTGAATTAATTTTGGCTGATGAACCTACAGGTAATTTAGATCCAAAAACTTCTTTAGAGGTTATGGAGTTGTTAAATGAAATACATAAAAGTGGAAAAACAATTTTAATGGCTACCCATGATTATCAATTAATTGTTAAGTTTAAGCAAAAGACAGTTAAGTGTGAAGGGGGAGAGTTGTTTGAGGTAGTGCAACAGCAAACAAATGTTTAGAGGAAATCTTTCAAAAAAGACAAAAAAAATTTTTGTAGCAGTAACTAATGATTTTTCTACTGATTATAGAGTGCAAAAAACATGTAACTATCTTGTAAGTAAAGGGTTTGATGTTTTTGTTTACGGGAGAGTTTTGCCAGATACTTTTAAAATAAAAAAGCCTTATAAAGTGTATCTTAAAAGACATTGGTTTAACAATAATTTTTGGTTTTACGCCGAATATAACATTAGGTTGTTTTTTTACTTGTTATTTCAAAGGTATGATTTTATTTTATCGAATGATTTAGATACTTTACCAGCATGTTTTTTTGTAAGTAGGTTAAAAAAGGTTGATTTAGTATATGACAGTCATGAACTTTTTTCCGAAGGTCCCGAGTTACAGGGTAGAAAATTTGTACAAGGTTTTTGGAGAGGACTAGAGAGTTATTTTTTACCAAAGATTAAAAAATCATTTACTGTAAGTCAATCTATTATAGATTTTTACCATAAAAAATACAATAATTCAATGGTATTGGTTAGGAACTTGCCTTTAATCAAACAGGAAAAAGAAGGAAAGAATGTTAATTTTCCAACTCAAAATAAAGTTATTTTATACCAAGGAGTTTTGAATCCAGGAAGAGGAATCAAACCTATGATTGAAGCGTTATTTTTTTTAGACAATATAGATTTGGTAATCATTGGGTATGGTAAGGTAGAAAAAGAACTCAAGGAGTTTGTAGCAAGAAAGCAAATGACAGGGAGAGTTCATTTTTTAGGAAGAGTTGAAAGAGATCAATTGCCAAATTACACTAAGAAGGCTACTTTGGGTATGGTTCTGGAAGAGCCATTGGGTAAAAGTTTTGAATATTCATTACCAAATAAACTGTTTGATTATATTCATGCGGAATTACCTATAATTGCAGGGAGCTTACCTGAAATTAAAAGGGTAATATGTGGTTTTGGGGTTGGGGTTTTAGTTAAAGATTATGACCCTAAAAATATTGCATTAACTATAAAGTATTTATTAAATGATAAAGATTTAATGAATCAAATTAAAGCAAATCAAAAAAGAGCAAAGAAGGAATTGTGCTGGGAAAAAGAACAAAAGCAACTTGATAAATTTTTTATAAATTAACAAATTATTAATCCGAATATATCCATAATTATACCTTCTTTTAATAATTTAAAAGAACTTAAAGAGTGTTTGCTTAGCATAGAAAAGCAAACATATAAAAATTATGAGGTATTGATTATTGATGGTGATTCTAATGATGGAACTAAAGAATTTTTGAAAACACTTGAAGCTCCTTTTTTTTCTGTGTCAGAAAAAGATAAAGGTATTTATGATGCAATGAATAAAGGAATAAATAGGTCGAAAGGAGATTGGCTATATTTTCTTGGAACTGATGATATGTTTTATAGCAAGGAGGTTTTAAAAAAAGTTGCAGTGCATTTTGAGGAAAATGAATTAGAATTGATTTTTGGTAAAGTTCAATATACGATTAAAGATTTCTACCCTTTTATTTACAGTAAAAAGAAAACTGAAAAAAAAGCGACATGGAATTGGAAAATTTGGGTGCGAAACTCAGTACATCATCAAGCTACGTTTTATAAAAAATCAATATTTACAAACAAAAAGTATAGTTTAAATTATAAGGTTTTATCTGATTATGCTATGAATATCTTTTTGTACAAAAGAAAATTAAATTATAAAATAACAGAAATTTTAATAGCTAAATGCCTATCGTCTGGTGTTTCTAAAAAGGGAGAATGGAATATGTATAAGGAAGAAGCGGAACTAAAAATTGAAGCAAGTTCAATGGTGCTTTATCCAGTATTCTATATATTGTCTAGCTGTAAATTTTTAATTAAAAAGCTACAACATGCAGTTAGGTAGAGCAGAAATAGGGGAGTTAATTTTTAAAAAGATTTTTGAAAACAAAAGTGAGCTAAAAACTTTTTATAAAGAAAATAAATTAACAATAGGATACTTTTTTTTAGATGATTTGTTGCCAAACGAGTTGGCTACTTATATACATGATTCGTTTCCTAAAACAGAAGATGCTTTACAAAAGAAAAATATAAGAGAGTTTAAATATGTTGCCTATCAAATGAATAGGTATGAGGCAATATTAGAAGAAATTATTTATGCTTTTCAGGAAGATAAAATAGTCTCTTTAATAAGTGATATATGTGAATTAAGTGGGGTTTATTCTGATAAGTATTTGTATGCTGGAGGTTTATCATTAATGAAAAAAAATAATTATTTAAATCCTCATTTAGATAACTCACATGATAAAAATAGAGGTAAATGGCGTGTTTTGAATCTGTTATATTATGTTACACCAAATTGGAAGTTAGAAAATGGAGGTAACTTAGAACTGTGGCAAAAGGGGCTTAAAAATGAGGCTATTACTGTTGAAAGTAAGTTTAATAGGCTGGTTGTTATGGCTACGCACCAAAATTCATGGCATTCAGTTAGTAAGGTTAATATCGAATCAATAAGGTGTTGTGTTTCTAATTATTATTTTTCTGATACTCCATATTTAGCTGATGATAAGTTTCATGTTACTACTTTTAGAGGTAGGCCTGACGAGAAGTTTAAAGATATAATTTTGAATTTAGATAGCAGGTTAAGATCTTTTTTACGAAAGATATTTAAAAAAGGAATTCGAGAAAATCCTCATCAATATAAGAAAAAGTAGTATCCTTTAATTTGTGGTAAAATATAAAACCCACTCCAGGAAAGAAGTGGGAAAATTGCTATGAAAAACTATGAAAAAGAAACATAAGTTATGTTTCTCTTATTTAAAAGACGGTTTATAATCAAAAATCTTACAGATAGAAATCGATTTTAACGTTTTTTTATAAAAAAACCTGAGCTTCTAAAGCTCAGGTTTTCATTCAAATTTTATGAAGAGGCTCGCTCTAATTAGAAAGTTAAAGCTTCGTTGTTTTTCTTAACAGCTTCAGCAGATGCAGTTAAATGATTTTTTTCAGCATCGTTTAAATTGATTTTAACGATACTTTCAATTCCGTTTTTACCTAAAACTACAGGTACACCAATGCATAAATCAGATAATCCATATTCACCATCTAATAAAGCAGAACAAGGGAATATCTTTTTAGTATCACAAGCAATAGCTTGAACCATTCCAGAAACAGCTGCACCTGGAGCGTACCAAGCAGAAGTACCTAACAATCCAGTTAAAGTAGCACCTCCAACTTTAGTATCTTGCTTAACTTGTTCTAATCTTTCTTCTGTTAAGAAATCAGAAACAGGAACAGAATTTCTTGTAGCTAAACGAGTTAAAGGAACCATACCTTTATCAGAGTGTCCTCCAATAACCATTCCGTCAACATCTGATATAGGAGCTCTTAAAGCCTCAGCTAAACGGTATTTAAAACGTGCAGAGTCTAAAGCACCCCCCATTCCAATAATTCTATTTTTAGGTAAACCAGATGCTTTGTGAACTAAATAAGTCATAGTATCCATAGGATTTGATACAACTATAATGATAGTATTAGGAGACTCTTTAACCAAGCTAGCTGCAACAGTTTTTACAATACCAGCATTGATACCTAATAATTCATCACGTGACATTCCTGGCTTACGGGCAATTCCAGAAGTTATAACGCAAACATCTGAACCAGCAGTTTTGCTATAATCTCCTGTAGTTCCAACAATTTTTGTGTCAAAACCATTTAAAGAAGCAGTTTGCATTAAATCCATAGCTTTACCTTCAGCAAAACCTTCTTTAATATCTACTAGAACAACTTCTGAAGCGAAATTTTTAATAGCAATGTACTCAGCACAACTTGCACCTACAGCACCTGCTCCTACAACTGTTACTTTCATTTTATATATTTTTTATTGAAAATTATTAATAAGATGCACAAAAATAGCTATTTGTATAACCATAAAAAAGAAAAAACCATTGATATTTCAATGGTTTTTCTTTTTATTGTTTTGCTTTCATTTTAGTGTATTCAAGTACGTACTCACTAAAATAACGCCATTTAACATCTTTTAAAGGATACTTTTTCATAAATTCTTCACAGTCTCCAAACAAGCCTTCGTATCTTACTTTTAATTCTTTTTTACGAAGCCAAAATATAACTCCATCTTTTTTTATGTAGTATGATTTTGCAAGACCTCCAGCAACATTTAATCCAAACATACCTAATTTTGTAGTTTGTTTTGCTTTAGGGTCACCAAAAACTTCAATATATTTACTAAAGGTAGGATTTACTAATTGCATCATGTATTCTCTTTCCTTTTTTTTGTTTTTAAGAGATACTTTTTGATTTTTAAAATAAATATAACCTTGGTTTATAACATCATTATCCAAATCAGAACGTTCCCATTGTCTTACGTCATAAACATGTCTGAAAGATTTAGTAAGTTTTTCTAAACCTCCTGGATACAAGTACATTTCTTTAATTTTTTCTGAATAAAGTTTTAATTTCTTACGTGTTTTTTCTTCTTTAATTTTAATGTAATAGATCTGGCCTTTTTTTCTGTCTACATCTTTTTTATAACCTTCTATTTTTGTGCCATCTTTTAAGACTACTATAGATAGTTTTTTTCCAGAGTAACTATTGTAAACTTTGTCGAATAAATCTTTTCCATTTATTGTTTTTTCTTCTTTTTTTTGCCCATAACTAAAGATGCTAGTGAAAAAAAGAACTAATAAAATTTTTGTTTTCATATATAATTTAAATTTTTTGAAAAGCAAATGTAACTAATAAATTATAAATTGAATAACATAAAACCTCATTGAAATACAATGAGGTTTTATGTTACTTGTGATGTGTTTTTTTTGTTATCTAAAACTAAAGGCAATACCAGCATTAACAGTATTGTATTCTTGTAAAGAATAACTTCCGAAAATTTTAAAAAAGCCTAGACTTACTCTTGCTCCAATTGTAGTATTAAAACTGCTAGAGTTAAATTTCAAGCTAGGAGGTGTTAGGGTTACTGTTTGTGTTCCTCCTGGCGAGTTAAAATTACCTCTGAAGGTACCATTCATTGATAGATTTGCGTTTCCAGTATTATACCCTAAACCACCAAAAACATTTACAAAAGGAAAATTTAAAGAAGCGATAGCTTGAAAAGAAAAAGCAGATAATCCAAATTCTCCAATTCCATTTTGAACCTCTAATGCTCCAGAAGTTTCGTTTCCAAAACCATAGTTTACGTCTAAACTTGAATAAGCAGCTAATAAGGATACATGTAATGGTAATTTATCTAATGGTCCAAACCAACTTGTGATTTCCTTCTTTAAACCAATACCATACATACTTAATTTGGCTCCATCATCACCAAATTTTGTTTCTGGAAAGAAACGAGCCATAACTTCAAACTTATAAGGAAGCCCTAAACCTATTTGTACAGCTGGCGCCGGAATAGATTTTAAAGGGAAATCACCAATTATTCCTCCGGGTAATTCAAAGTTTGCTGTTACTTGTTGAGTGGCACCGTTAACATCTATATTTCTAGTAACTGTAAACGTAGTAGGAGTGTTGGTCGTGCAAAAGTTGATGCTGTAGTTGAAGCAGAGGTAATAGATGAAGTTGGCCCTAGAGCATCCTGAATGTTAAAAGTTTCCTTTTCGGAAGGGATAAAACTAGCATTTAGACCTATAGTAATATCAAATCCAAACTTTTTATGAACTTTAGCAGTATGATACCATCCACTATTCATGCTATTGATTAATCCTTCCATTCCAGGATTAAAGTATGCTTGAATTAGATTTCCAGCATCTTTTGTGCTACCTAAAAGAGCTTGTTCAAAACCATCTTGAGCTTTTGAGCTTTTGATCATGGTGAAAACAGCTATAAAAATTAAAATACTTTTTTTCATTATTTTACCGTTTTTGGTTAGTGTACGTGATTTTTTAAATATACCAAAAATATGTTAAATTATCTTTTACCTAATACTAGGTACTCAGTTTTAACTAAAAATAAAAAAGCTCTCATTTTTATGAGAGCTTTTTTATTTTTAGTTAAAAATTAGGCATCGATGTTTGCATATTTTGCATTCTTTTCAATAAAGTCTCTACGAGGAGGAACTTCATCTCCCATTAGCATAGAGAATACTCTGTCAGCTTCAGTTCCATTATCAATAACAACTTGACGTAAAGTTCTAAATTCTGGGTTCATGGTAGTGTCCCATAATTGTTCAGCATTCATTTCTCCAAGACCTTTATATCTTTGTATAGATGCTCCACCACCTAATTTCTGAACAATTAAATCACGTTGGTTATCGTCCCAAGCATATTCTCTTTTTTGTCCTTTTTTTACTAAGTATAAAGGAGGTGTTGCAATATAAATGTACCCTTGTTCAACCATATCTCGCATATAACGAAAGAAGAAAGTTAATATTAAAGTAGCAATATGTGAACCATCTACATCGGCATCACACATAATAACCACTTTATGATAACGTAGTTTAGATAAGTTTAAAGCACGAGGATCTTCTTCTGTTCCAATAGATATGCCTAAAGCAGTAAACATGTTTTTGATTTCCTCATTTTCAAAAACCTTATGTTGCATTGCTTTTTCAACATTTAAAATTTTTCCACGAAGAGGAAGTATTGCTTGAAAATTACGATCACGTCCTTGTTTTGCTGTACCACCTGCCGAGTCTCCCTCTACTAAGAATATTTCACAAGCAGCTGGATCAGTTTCAGAGCAATCTGATAATTTACCAGGCAAGCCACCTATACTCATAACCGTTTTACGTTGAACCATTTCACGAGCTTTTCTTGCTGCATGACGTGCTTGAGCTGCTAGAATTACTTTTTGTACAATTGTTTTAGCGTCATTCGGATTTTCTTCTAAATAATCCGTTAGCATTTCAGAAACTGCTTGTGATACGGCAGAGGTAACTTCTCTGTTTCCTAGTTTTGTTTTAGTTTGTCCTTCAAATTGAGGTTCTGCAACTTTTACAGAAACTATGGCAGTTAACCCTTCACGAAAATCATCACCAGAAATTTCAAACTTTACATTTTTAAGTAAGCCTGATTCATCAGCGTATTTTTTTAAAGTATGAGTTAATCCACGGCGAAAACCTGATAAATGAGTTCCTCCTTCATGTGTATTGATGTTGTTTACATAAGAATGCAGGTTCTCAGCGTATGAAGTGTTATAAACCATTGCAACTTCTACTGGAATACCATTTTTTTCACCTTCCATAGAAATAACATTCGCAGTTAATTGCTCACGTGTACTATCTAAATATTTAATGAATTCAGGAAGACCTTCGGTAGAATGAAATGTCTCAGAAATAAAATTACCTTCATCATCAGTATTTCGTTTATCTGTTAAGGTAATAGTAATCCCTTTGTTAAGATAGGCTAGTTCACGTAAACGAGCAGATAAAGTATCATAATTATATTCTGTAGTTTGGGCAAAGATTGATTTATCTGGTAAAAATGTAACAATGGTACCTGTAAAATCAGTTTCCCCAATTGTTTTAACTGGGTATAATGTTTTACCCTTAGCATATTCTTGTTGCCAAATTTTACCTTCTTTATGAACAGTTGCTGTCAGATGATCAGATAAAGCGTTTACACAACTTACACCAACACCATGTAAACCTCCAGAAACCTTGTAAGAATCTTTATCAAATTTCCCTCCAGCTCCAATTTTTGTCATTACAACTTGTAATGCAGAAACACCTTCTTTTTTATGGATACCAACGGGAATTCCACGACCATTATCTTTTGTTGTAATAGAGTTATCTTCATTAATAGTAACTTCAATAGAATCACAATGTCCTCCCATTGCCTCATCTATAGAATTATCTACCACTTCATATACTAAATGATGTAAACCTCTAACACCTACATCTCCAATATACATGGATGGTCGCATACGTACATGCTCCATTCCTTCAAGTGCTTGGATGCTGTCAGCAGAATAATTGTGCTTTTTTTCTTCGCTCATATTATTGAGTTAATTAATTATTATCATTTTTCAAAAAAATAATCGCTGATAGCGATTATGATTTTTACAAATTTACATTTTTTTAACTTTAAAATAAAGTTTTTAAGCTGTTTTGAGTGAAAATTATCAACAATTATAAAATGTGTAAAAATGTCTTAAAACGATTAAAAAAGGTGTTATTTTAAAGAGTAGTGAGTTTTTGATCTTTTTTTTGAGTGAAATAACTGTAAAGTCTCTTAGGAGTGATATTTTGTAGTTTTAAATTTAGTAAATAAACGTTAATTATTCATTTTATCATTAAAAAGTTGTGGCTTTTTATTCGTTATTTTTAAATTATAGAATTCTAACCTTTTTTGCGTTTATGGTGTTTTATTTATTGTGTTATTTCGTTTTTGTTAGTTTTTTTAAAAAAAATTAACGTTTTTAACATAATTTATTGGGTTTTTTGTATGTTTGTTTGAAATAATAAATATTAATTACTAAATTTAAAAAAAATGAGAATCCCTCGAATTCTATTAAAGACATTAATAGTGTCTTTGTTAATTACAAGCTGTAATTCTTCAGATGAGCTAGTTGAAAATCAAGCAGCATTATTTGATTCAAATTCAGTAAACAAAAAGGAAGTTACTTTTGAGTTTATTGATTTGATGAAAAATAAGAGTTTTAAAAGTAAAACTCTAACTATGCTGTCAAAGCAAAAACCAAGTGTTAAGATGTCTAATATTTTAGAGGAGGCCACTGGGGCGTCTTTAAAGAGAGAATCTTTTAACAAATTATCAGTTCTAACCAATGAATTAGAAAAAAAAGCTGATTCAGACAATGCCCCTGATAAAATTGAAATTCTTGAAGTATGGCTTCATAACCCTAAAAAGGAGCTGAATGTTGATGAGTTATTGTTTTCATATGCGCCTAAAGGAAATGAAAAAGATTGGAAAGTCATTGAAGCTTTTACTATAAATAAAGAGGTTGTTTATTTAGACCCAAAAGAAGCACCGAACAGGCCTGTTATAGTTATTGAAACTGATGGTTTTGAAACTTTAAAGAAAGAGGTGAAGTTCATGAATAGGCACCTTAGAGAGCAAGGTGTTCAAAATAATAGATTTGATTCTTCCAAACTAGATTTAAGTGCTACATCTCAAAGGAATGCTGGATTAGAGACTACTAAATTAGATAAAATTAGACTAAATGATGATGAGGAGCCATGGATCAGTGGAGCAGCTGAAATATACGCTATCACATCAGGGATTAAAGACGGTAATAACAAGCCAGAAATAAAAGTTATACCGATGTATTATTTAGATCATGAAGATAAAAATTATTACCCTAATCAAATATTATTATTTTGGGATGATTATAAATATCAAGCGGCTAATATTCAGTTGTTTGAAAAGGATGATAATGTGAATTATAAAAGTTTAGTATCAACTATTGTTAATGGTGTGTTTCAAATAATAGGAACAGTTTCAACTCAACCTTGGGTAAACGTCTTAGGGCAAGTAGCAGGAGCTATAATTCAAGCAATGCCAGATAGTTGGTATACGAATAGTGACGATTATGTAGATTCTTTTTATACAATTGAAAAGTATAAGAAATATACTAATTATTACGGTGCTAGAGGAAATGCAAAAGTAAATTTATCACCATTTTTTGTTTCTTCAAATTAATTGATTAGAATTAGTTGAATTTAAAACTCCCTGCTTATTAGGGAGTTTTTTATTTTATAAATGGAGTGTTATTTTTTAGTAAATAAAACCTATTTTTAATTAGAGATATGCAATAAATTAAAGTTACTATTTGATAAAATTTCAGAAAAAGTTATTTAAAAAAAGAGTAGATTTAATTTATTGTTTTAATAAAGACAACAGGTCTCATTTTATGAAATCTAATTTTACCTTTTTTTAGAGCAATTGACAAAAAAACTTGTATGGAAGCTCAAAGTTATTTTAGAAAACAAATTAAACACTCAAGGTTATTAAATACTTCAGGAGAAAAAGAACAAAATCAGTTTTATAATAAAATGATGGAAAAGGTGAATGTTCTAATCAAATTAATAGAAGCTGAAAACTTTATGGATTTTGAATAAAAAAAACCTCATAACAATGAGGTTTTTAACACAACTTAAAATGCTAATTAATAAGCATCTTCATGCACTGCCTTAATGGCTCTTCCACTAGGTTCATTTACGTTTTGAAAACTTGCATCCCAAGCTAATGCAGTAGGAGTACTACAAGCAATAGAAGGTACGGATGGAACAGTTAAAGCAGCAGTTTCGCTAGAGAAATGCTCTTCAAAAATAGCACGGTAATAATATTCTTCTTTAGCCCTTGGAGTTTGCATAGGAAATCTATGTGCAGCATTATCCATCATTTTTTCAGTCACTGCGGTTTCAACAACATCTTTTAAGCTGTCAATCCAGTTGTAGCCAACTCCATCCGAAAACTGTTCTTTTTGTCTCCAGGCAACACTTTTAGGTAAATAGCTTTCAAAAGCTTTTCGTAAAACCCATTTTTCCATTCGTTCTCCGTTAATCATTTTATCTTCTGGATTAATACGCATAGCAACATCCATAAATTCTTTATCTAAAAAAGGAACACGCCCTTCAATACCCCAAGCCATCAAGCTTTTGTTAGCTCTTAAGCAGTCATATTGGTATAATTTATCTAATTTACGAACTGTTTCTTTATGAAATTCTTCTGCACTAGGGGCTTTATGAAAATATAAGTATCCGCCAAAAATTTCATCGGCCCCTTCACCAGACAACACCATTTTAATTCCCATCGATTTTATTACACGAGCAAGTAAATACATAGGAGTAGAAGCTCGAATTGTTGTAATATCATAGGTTTCTAAGTTGTAAATAACATCACGAATAGCATCTAATCCTTCTTGAACAGTAAAAGTTACTTCATGATGAATTGTACCAATATGTTCAGAAACCTCCTTGGCTGCAGCTAAGTCTGGAGATCCTTCTAAACCTATTGAGAAAGAATGAAGTTGCGGGTACCAAGCTTCGTCCTTATCTCCTGATTCTACCCGTTTTGAGGCATATTTTTTTGCAATGGCTGAGGTTATTGAAGAATCTAGACCACCTGAAAGCAATACACCATAAGGTACGTCACTCATTAATTGTCTATGAATAGCAGCTTCTAAAGATTCTCGTATTTCGTCAATACTAGTTTGGTTGTCTTTAACAGCTTCATACTCCAGCCAATCACGAGAGTACCAACGCTGTAAGCCACTTTCTCTTGTAAAGTAATGTCCTGGAGGAAAAACTTCAATTTTGTTACAATAACCTTCTAGGGCTTTTAATTCAGAAGCCACATAAAAAGTCCCTTTTTTATCCCATCCCATGTATAATGGAATGATTCCCATATGGTCTCTTGCTATCAAATATTCATCAGTTGCAGTATCATATACTGCAAAACCAAAGATTCCATTTAAATCATCTAAAAAATGTTCTCCTTTTTCTTTATACAGTGCAAGAATGACTTCACAATCAGATTTTGTTAAAAATTCATGAGTTTCTTTTAATTCTTTTTTTATTTCTTTGTGATTGTATATTTCACCATTGGCAGCTAAAACAAATCTTTTATCTTTACTAAATAAAGGTTGTTGACCGGATGTTGGATCAACAATAGCCAAACGTTCATGAGCCATAATCGTTTTGTTATCACTATAAATACCACTCCAATCTGGACCTCTATGTCTAATTTTCTTAGCCATCTCTAATAATTGAGGTCTTAAAATTTTTGATTCTTCCTTTAAATCAAAGGCACATACAATTCCACACATAATCTTATATCATTTTATATTTTTAATTTTTTTTTCTAATAATTAATAACTGTAAATTGAGTTATTGTTTTAATTGGTGATACAAACAACGTGATAAACTTTATTTTTTAAAACTAATATTTATTTTATGGTTTTATTTTTTAGTTTTAATGTGGTTTTTAGTTTTAAATCATAAGTTTTATTTGTTTTACGTGTTTTAAAAATTGGTTTTTTATAGTTTTATGAAAATAAATTGAAATAAAAATTTGGATTATTAAAAATGTATTATAAATTTGCTTTATCATGACAATACAAAATAACATATGGTGGTGGAACTCTCTTAACTCAAATTAAGTGGGCAATAACCTGTATATGTAAAATATAAATTTAAAAAGGCTTATCTCACGATAAGCCTTTTTTGTTTTTAACAACATAACTAAAAATGAAACAAACAGAATATACTACTATATCCAAAAAACAATTAGCAGATACGGTTACACCTGTAGGACTGTATTTAAGATTAAGAGATACGTATTCAAACACATTGTTATTAGAAAGTTCTGATTATCACAGTAAAGAAGAGAGTTATTCTTTTATATGTATAGAGCCTCTAATTACTATGAAAGCTGACAAAGATAAATTTTCAGTTTCTGTAAAAGGGAAAGAAATAAGTAAAGAAACTATACAAGGGAATTTCAATAGTTTATTTAATCAGTTTACAGAAACTATTAATTTAATATGTGAGGATAGCATTAAATCTTTTAATGGTTTGTATGGCTATACTACTTACGATAGTGTTCAGTATTTTGAAACTATAAAATTGAATGTAAAAGATGCTCCTTCTTCAATTCCAATGATGCAGTATAGTTTTTATAAATTTATAATTGCAATTAATCATTTTAATGATGAAATGATATTAATTGAGAATATTAAAGAAAATGAGACTTCAAGAATACAAGAAATTGAAACAATAATAAAAGCGCAGGCTTTTAATACCCAAAAGTTTGAGATAAATGGTGATGAAACTTCAAATTGTACCAATGAAGATTTTAAAGAGTATGTAAAAAAAGCAAAAGCTCACTGTAAAAGAGGGGATGTCTTTCAATTAGTTTTATCGCGCCAATTTCAGCAAAAATTTAAAGGAGATGAATTTAATGTATACAGAGCTTTACGTTCTATTAACCCATCACCCTATTTGTTTTATTTTGATTACGGGAATTTTAAGCTAATGGGTTCATCACCTGAGGCTCAGATTAAAATCAATGAAGGGAAAGCCATTATAAATCCAATTGCAGGAACTTTTAGGAGAACGGGTGATATGGCTCAGGATATTAAGCTTGGTAAAAAATTATCTGAAGATAAAAAAGAAACTGCTGAACACGTGATGTTGGTAGATTTAGCTAGAAATGATTTAAGCAAACATGCTGATAATGTTAAAGTAGATGTGTTTAAAGAAGTTCAATATTTTAGTCACGTTATTCATTTAGTGTCTACAGTTCAAGGAAAAATAAAAGGAAATCCAATTAAAATTGTAGGAGATACTTTTCCTGCAGGAACACTTAGCGGTGCTCCAAAATACAAAGCAATGGAATTAATTGATATTTATGAAAATCAATCACGCGGATTTTATGGAGGCGCAGTTGGTATTATTGGATTAGATGGTTCAGTGAATTTAGCTATTGCAATTCGTTCATTTGTTAGTAAACAAAATGTATTGTATTTCCAGGCAGGAGCAGGTATTGTTATTCATTCAAATGAAGAAAACGAATTACAAGAAGTAAATAATAAACTAGCAGCGTTGAAGAAAGCGTTGTTGTTAGCAGAAAAAATATAAAATAGAAACGAGATATTAGCATGTTTATTTGAGATTTATTTATTTTCTCAATGCTACTGTCTCTATTTTTAATACTCAGATTATGAAGATATTAATATTAGATAATTACGATTCTTTTACTTATAATTTAGTTCACATGGTAGAAGATATTACTGGTCAGTTACCAGATGTGTATCGTAATGACGAAATAACTATTAAAGAGATTGAGAAATATGAAATAATTATATTATCTCCAGGCCCTGGGATTCCTGACGAAGCGGGTATTTTAAAAGAAGTGGTTGCTACTTATGCAGGAAGAATTCCAATATTTGGTGTTTGTTTGGGGTTACAAGCAATAACAGAAGTTTTTGGAGGTAAAATTGAAAACATGGGAGAAGTATTTCATGGAGTAGCTACTGAAATGGAAGTGGTTGAGCCTAAAGCAACGATTTTTAAAGGTATTTCAGAAAAATTTGAAGCAGCAAGGTATCACTCTTGGATTGCTTCTAAAGAAAATTTTCCACGAACAATAGCTATTACTGCTGTTGATGAAGAAGGTGAAATTCAAGCGATTGAACATAAGGAGTTTAATGTTTCTGCAGTTCAATTTCATCCTGAATCAATTTTAACAGAAGTAGGAGAGCAAATTGTAAGAAACTTTTTAGAAAATGTACAATAATGAAGGAAATACTAAACGAACTATACCAACATAAACGTTTATCTAAGACGCAAGCTAAAGAGGTTCTTATTGCAATAGCTAAAGAAAATTATAACGAAGCACATGTAGCTTCTTTCTTAACTGTTTTTATGATGCGTCCAATTACGGCTAATGAATTAGCAGGGTTTAGAGAAGCTTTATTAGAGTTAGCAATAAAAGTAGATTTATCAGATTATAATACTATTGATATCGTAGGTACTGGTGGAGATGGTAAAGATACTTTTAACATTTCTACCTTAACATCATTTGTGGTAGCAGGTACCGGGCAAAAGGTAGCAAAGCATGGTAATTATTCAGTTTCTTCTACATCAGGGTCGTCTGATATGTTGGAAAGTTTTGGGTATAGATTTACAAATGATGAGACACTATTAAAATCTCATTTAGAGAAAGCAAATATTTGTTTTTTGCATGCTCCAAAGTTTCATCCAGCGATGAAGGCTGTTAGCCCTGTTAGAAAAGCGTTGAAATTAAAAACCTTTTTTAATATGTTAGGACCATTAGTAAATCCAAGTTCACCACAAAACCAGTTATTAGGAACTTTTAATTTAGAAGTAGCTCGATTGTATAATTATATTTTACAGGATGAGAATTCAAACTATGGAATTGTTCATGCATTGGATGGTTATGATGAGATATCATTAACAGGAGGATTTAAACTTTTCACAAAAAAGGGTGAAGAATTAATAACTCCCCAAGATTTGAATAAAAAAATATTATTACAGTCTGATATTTATGGAGGCGATTCCGTTGAGGCAGCATCCAAAATATTTAAAACTATTTTAGATGGAGAAGGAACAGAAGCGCAAAATAATGTGGTTTTAACAAATGCAGCTTTTGCTTTAATGATAGTTGATGATAAAAAAAGTTTTGAAGATGCCTTTGAAGAAGCAAAAAACTCATTAATGGGAGGAAAAGCAAAAGAATGTTTAAATATATTAATTAAGAGTTAAGGGGTAAAAATAAATGTCATTTAAAATTTAGATGAGATAATATAATTAGACAACTATGTTTGATGTGACAGAAAGAAAAAAGTATGACAATATTAGATAAAATAGTAGCATTTAAAAAGAAGGAAGTAGCTAAAATAAAGGCTGAAATTCCTGTGAAAAAATTAGTTGAAAGTCCTAATTTTAAAAACACATCGTTATCATTAAAAGAGTCATTAACCGCATCATATTCAACGGGAATTATAGCTGAATATAAAAGACAGTCACCTTCTAAAGGGGTAATTAATGATAAATCAACTATACTTGAAGTTACAAAGGGATATTTAGATGCAAATGTTGCAGCTCAGTCTATATTAACTGATACTTCATTCTTTGGAGGAACAATGGCTGATTTAATGGAAGCAAGAACTATAAATCAACAAAAACCAATTTTACGTAAGGATTTTGTAGTTGACGGATTTCAAATTGTTGAAGCAAAGGCAATAGGAGCAGACGCTATACTTTTAATAGCAACTTGCTTAACTTCTCAAGAACTTAAGAATTATGGGCAATTAGCAATAGATTTAGGTTTAGAAGTTTTATATGAGGTTCATAGCCAAGAAGATTTAGATAAAATCAGTGACTTAGACAATAAAATTATAGGAATTAATAACAGAAATTTAAAAACTTTTGAGGTAGATCTCGAACATTCAATAGCATTAGCTAATCAAATACCTTCAACTGCTGTTAAGGTTTCTGAAAGTGGAATTTCTGATCCTAGAATTATTACAGGATTAAAAGAATACGGATTTCAAGGTTTTTTAATAGGAGAAAATTTTATGAAGACAGAAAACCCAGGACAAGCATGTCAAGAATTTATTAGCCAAATTCGATAATATGAAGCTGAAAATTTGTGGGATGAAATATGTTGAAAATATTAAGCAGATAGCTGGTTTGAACCCTGATTATTTAGGCTTTATTTTTTACGAAAAATCCCAAAGAAATTTTGAAGGAATAATCCCTGAAGTTCCTAAAAACATCAAAAAAGTTGGGGTGTTTGTAAATGAGTATTTAGAAATATTGGTTTCATTAATTGAAGAATATAAATTAGAAGTTGTTCAATTGCATGGTGATGAATCAATTGAGTATATTAAGGAATTAAAGAGGTATTTGCCAAAAGTGAAAATTATAAAAGTTTTTGGAATTAAAAATGAATTTGATTTTAAAGTTTTACATTCTTATGAAGAGCATGTAGATTATTTTTTATTTGATACAAAAGGAAAAGAAAGAGGTGGAAATGGAGTAACTTTTAATTGGAATATATTGAAAAAATACAATTCAATAAAACCTTATTTATTAAGTGGAGGAATAGGTTTGGAAGAAGTAAATGAAGTAAAATCATTTTTAAAAACACCTCAAGCAAAATACTGCGTAGCATTAGATGTAAATAGCAAGTTTGAAACTGCGCCAGGAAAGAAATCAATTGATAAATTAAAGAAATTTAAAAAACAAGTTTTAAGTTAATAACTAAAAGTAAAACAACACAACAACGATGAAATTTCAACCAGATGAAAATGGATATTACGGGCAGTTTGGAGGAGCTTTTGTTCCTGAGTTGTTATATCCAAATGTAAAAGAGTTAGAAGATAATTATATTGATATTATTAATTCTGAAGCATTTCAAAAAGAGTATAAAGATTTATTAAAACACTATGTAGGGCGGCCAAGTCCTTTGTATTTAGCAAAACGATTGTCAGAAAAATATGGAGCTACCATTTATTTGAAACGTGAAGACTTAAATCATACAGGAGCACATAAAGTTAATAATACAATAGGACAAATTTTAATAGCCAAGCAATTAGGTAAAACTAGAATTATTGCAGAAACTGGAGCAGGACAGCATGGTGTAGCATCAGCTACCGTTTGTGCATTAATGGGGTTAGAGTGTATTGTTTTCATGGGAGAGATTGATATAAAACGACAAGCTCCAAATGTTGCCCGAATGAAAATGTTAGGAGCAAAAGTAATTCCAGCTACTAGCGGTAGTAAAACATTAAAAGATGCTACTAACGAAGCTATTCGCTATTGGATTCAACACCCAGATACCTATTATTTAATTGGTTCAGTTGTTGGCCCTCATCCATACCCAGATATGGTAGCTCGTTTACAAGCAGTGATTTCAGAAGAAATGAAAACTCAACTAAAAGAGCAAACAGGTAAAGAAAACCCTGATGCTATTATAGCTTGTGTTGGAGGAGGTAGTAATGCAGCTGGAGCTTTTTATCATTATTTAGAAGATTTATCTGTAGATCTAATAGCGGTAGAAGCTGCTGGTTTAGGTGTTAATTCAGGAGAGAGTGCCGCAACGTCTCAGTTAGGAGAAGTAGGAGTTATTCATGGAAGTAAAACTATTTTAATGCAGGATGAGTATGGTCAAATTGAAGAACCTTATTCAATTTCAGCAGGATTAGATTATCCAGGGGTTGGTCCTTTACATGCATTTTTACACGAAACTAACAGAGCAATATTTATGAATGCTACTGACAAAGAAGCATTAGATGCAGCTTATGAACTAACAAAAATTGAAGGAATTATTCCTGCCTTGGAAACCGCCCATGCTTTAGCTGTACTAGCTAAAATGGATTTGAAAAAAGATCAAACTATAGTAATTAATCTTTCAGGTAGAGGAGATAAAGATTTGGAAACATATATTAAACATTTAGAAGAATAGATATTTAAAGTATAATTTAGAAATCTCTTAAAGAGGTTACAAAGTCATTTATTTTATAGCAAGAATATACACACGGATACAATGAATTCAATACAAAAGATATTTACTCAAAAACAACAAGATTTATTGTCTATTTTCTTTACGGCAGGTTTCCCTAATCTTGACGATACCTCAAAAATAATAGAAGAATTGGAAGTTAATGAAGTTGACTTTATAGAAGTAGGGTTGCCTTACTCGGATCCATTAGCTGACGGACCTACCATTCAACATAGTAGTTCTGTTGCATTAAATAATGGAATGAATCTTGATGTTGTTTTCGAACAATTAGAAGCGATAAAAAATACTAACAAAACACCTTTGGTGTTAATGGGTTATGTAAATCAAATTATAAAATATGGAGAAGAATCTTTTTGTCAAAAAGTAAAAGATTGTGGTATAGATACCATTATTATTCCTGATTTGCCAATGATAGAGTTTGAAAGTCATTATCAAAATTTATTTAAAAAATATGGAATTAGTAATGTGTTTTTAATTACACCTAATACTTCTAAAGAGCGTATTAAAAAAATTGACAGTTTAACAGACACTTTTATATATGTAGTAGCATCAGCTTCAATAACTGGGGCTAAGGGTGAAGTTTCTGAAGAACAGATAGCGTATTTTAACCGAATAAAAGCGATGCAATTAAAAAGTAAGCTTATTGTAGGATTTGGAATTTCAGATAATAAAACTTTTACTACAGCCTGTAGGTATGCAAATGGTGCAATTATAGGTTCTGCATTTATAAAAGAGTTAGATAGATTCGCTATTAAAGGAATAGCAAGTTTTGTGAAAACTGTTAAGAATTGTTAATATATTATTAAATATTATTAAATTATTAGTTAATAAGGTAATTTAGTGGCATAATTTATAAAATATGCTAACTAAAAAAATAATATCAATAGTTACTTTGATGCTTTCGAGCGTAATTGTGGCTCAAACAACGTTAATTCGTCAACCACAAATTAGCCCAGATGCTTCTAGAATGGCTTTTAGTTATTACGGAGATATCTGGGTTTATGATTTTTCCACTAAACAAGTAAATAGATTAACTGTTCATCAAGGATATGACGGGGACCCTGTATGGAAATCTAATGGAAAAGAATTAGCCTTTTCATCTAACAGAGCCGGTAATACAAATGTTTTTACTATCCCAGTATCAGGAGGAGTACCTAAACAATTAACGTACTATCCTACAACTAATACACCTTCCAGTTGGGATGCTAAGGGTAATATTGTATTTACTACTAAAAGAGTATTTGCAGGACCGGAATGGGATGCTCAAATATACTCAGTTAATGAAAAAGGAGAAACGCCACAACGTTTATTAACAGCATATGGAAGTATGGCCTCAGTTTCTCCTAATGGAAAATTTATAGCTTATGTAAAAGGAGCTTGTCGAATAGCAAGAGAAGATTATGTAGGATCTGCTCAAAGAGATATTTGGATTTATAATACTCAAACTAAAAAATATCATCAAATAACAACAAGTAATAAAAATGATCACTCTCCAACATGGGATGCTTCTAGTAACTTATATTACATAGGAGCAAAAAGTGGTCGTTATAATGTATACAAACAAAGTATTTCATCAGAAGGAAAAAAAGATGGAGAAGCATTAGCAATTACTAAGCAAAAAAGTAATGGAGTTCGCTCTTTTTCTGTAAGTAAAAATGGAGTTATTATATATACTTCTGGAATAGATACTTATAAAATAGAAAATAACAAAACAACAAAATTAGTATTATCAATACCCTCAGATACTCGTTTTTATTCGGAAGAAACAAAAACCGTAAGTAGTAGTATTCGAAATTATGCAGTTTCACCTGATGCTAAACAAGTAGCATTAGAGATTAATGGTGAAATATTTGTTAAACAAAATGATAAAGAGAAAAAAAGATCAAATAACATAAGTAAGCATTCATTTAGAGACAAACAACCACAATGGATAGATAATAAAACAGTTTTGTTTATTTCAGATAGGGACGGGCACTTTGAAATTTATAGTGCTACTTCAGCTGATACTTTAGTAGGTTTAAATAGAAGTTTGAAAATTAAAATATCTAAGCTAACAAATAGTAATACTGATATTGAAAATATAATAGTATCACCTAATAGAAAAAAGATAGCTTATCAAGTTGGTAGAGGAACTTTAATGATTGGAGATATTAATAAAGGAACTATTAAAAATTCACAAATATATTCAGATACTTGGTCAGCTGCGGAAGATTTATCGTGGAGCCCTGATAGTAAATATATCGCGTATTCACAAGAAGACTTGAATTTTGATAGTGAAATTTACATTCAATCAATTGAAGATAAATCAAAAAAAATGAATGTAAGTATGCATCCAAGAAGTGATAGCAGTCCAAAATGGAGTGCAGATGGAAAGAAGCTAGCCTTTTTATCAAATAGAAGCGGAATTAATTATGATGTTTGGATGGTTTGGTTACAGAAAGAAGATTGGGAAAAAACAAGAATAGATCACGAGGAAGGTGATTACTATACAAAAGAAAAATCTAAAGGAACTACAAAAAATAAAGGGAAGAAAAGTAAAAAGTCCAAAAAGAAGGAGGTAAATGTAAAAATAGATGAAGACAAAATATATAATCGTTTAGTTCAAGTAACTTTGCTTTCTGATGATGAATATAGTATAGTGTTTAGTCCAGATAGTAAATTTATTTATTTCTCTGCAACGAATCCTGGAACCCAAAAAAGAAATTTATATAAAGTAAAGTGGGATGGAAGTAAACCTAAATCAATTAGAGGATCTGCAAGAGCAGGTGATTTTTCTGAAGTTAAAGGAAAAATTTATTTTACAGCATCTGGTCGTTTAAAACAACTAAACACGAAATCAGATAAAATTGAATCTTTTCCACATTCAGCAACTTATACTATCAATTTTAAAAAGGAAAATGAGCAAGTTTTTAATGAAGGAATTCGAGCACTGACAGCTGGCTTTTATGATCCTGAATTTCATGGTTATAACTGGGGTTCTTTAGTGAAAAAATACAAGCCTTGGGTTTTATCTGCTACTACACAGCAAGATTTTTCATACATGTATAATTTATTATTAGGGCAATTGAATGCAAGTCATATGGGGTATCGTTCAGGAAATCCTGAAAAAATCAATAGTGATAATGTAGGTTTATTGGGGTTAGATGTTTCTAATATAAACAAAGGGATACGTGTAAATTATGTTTTACCAAATTCTGTTGCAAATAAAACGAAAAGTTCATTAAAAGTAGGAGATGTTATTACATCTGTAAATGGGACAGAAATTAGTAGAACAACTAATTTTTATAGTTTAATGAAGAATACAAGGAATAACGAAATATTATTAACACTATCTAATTCAAAAGATGTTATACTTAGGCCACAACGATCATTAAGAAATTTACAGTATGAAGAATGGGTGAATTCACGTAAAAAACTAGTTGAAAAGTATTCAAAAGGTACACTAGGATATATTCATATACAAGGCATGAATATGACAAGTTTTGAGCGTTTTGAAAGAGAACTAAAAGCCAGTGGATATGGTAAAAAAGGAATTGTAATTGATGTTAGATATAATGGTGGTGGATGGACTACTGATCGTTTAATGGCTGTATTAAATGTAAAACAACATGCATATACTATTCCTAGAGGAGCCACTAAAAGTTTAAAGAATCATTCAAATTTTACTAAAAATTATCCATTTAATGAGAGGGCAATTCTATCTGTAAATACAAAACCAGTAGTCGCTTTATGTAATGAGAATAGTTATTCGAATGCAGAAATATTTTCACATGCATTTCAAAATTTAGGATTAGGTAAGTTGGTTGGACAACCAACATTTGGTGCCGTAATATCTACAGGAGGTAGAGGGTTACAAAACGGATTTATAAGAATGCCTTTTAGAGCATGGTATGTTAAAAATTCAGGTAAAAACATGGAGAATGAAGCTCCTGCAACACCTGATTTTTTAGTTAAAAACTTCCCTGGATGGAAAAGTCGTGGAGAAGATGAGCAGCTTAAAAAAGCTGTAGAAGTATTATTAAATGATATTTAAAATAATATTTTAAAACCTACTACACTTTAAAACGAAGATATTGCATCTTCGTTTTTTTTTATACCTATTTTTGCGATTATGGAGCACGAGATAGCAGAACAAGTATTGTTAGAAAAACTGAAGTCTAATTTTGGATATGACAGTTTTCGATTACAGCAACAAGAAATTATTGAAAATATTATAGCTAAAAATGATACTTTGGTAATAATGCCTACAGGAGGAGGAAAGTCTATTTGTTTTCAATTACCTGCTTTATTTTTTGAAGGAATTACTATTGTTATTTCTCCATTAATAGCTTTAATGAAAGATCAAGTAGATAGTTTAAAAGCTAATGGTATAGGCGCCTCATATTATAATAGTAGTCAATCAACCGAAGAACAAGAAACAGTATTTGATGAGGTAGTAACTAGAAAGATTAAATTGTTATATGTTGCTCCTGAGAGTTTGGGGTTGTTACAAAATATATTAAATAAAAGTTATGTAAGCTGTGTTGCTATTGATGAAGCTCACTGTATTTCATCTTGGGGACATGATTTTAGACCTTCTTATAAGCAATTATCTTTTTTAAAAAAATCATTACCAGGAGTACCAATTGTTGCATTAACGGCTACTGCGGATAAGGCAACTCAAGAAGATATTTTAAAGCAATTGGCCATTTCTAATGCAACTAAATATATAAGTTCTTTTAATAGAGAGAATATTTCATTAGAAGTAAGACCTGCAAATGACAGGGTTCAACAAATTATTAAATTTATAAATAAAAAGCCTAATGAGGCCGGAATTATTTATTGTTTGAGTAGAAAAGCTACTGAGCAGTTAACCAGTAAGCTACAACAAAATAATATTAACGCTAAAGCATACCATGCTGGATTGTCATTTGAAGAAAGAGCAAGAACCCAAGAAGCTTTTATAAAAGATAATTGTGAAGTTATTTGTGCAACCATTGCTTTTGGAATGGGGATAGATAAATCAAATGTACGTTGGGTAATTCATTATAATATGCCCAAAAACATAGAGGGATATTATCAAGAAATAGGACGCTCAGGTAGAGATGGTTTGCCTGCAAAAGCATTATTATTTCATAGCTATGCAGATGTAATTCAGCTACGCCAATTTATTGAAAACACAGGGAATAAAGAAGTGCAAGACGCAAAGTTAGAGCGAATGAAACAATTTGCTGAAGCTACTGTTTGTAGGCGAAAAATATTGCTTAGTTATTTTGGTGAATTAATTGAAGGTACTTGTGGGAACTGCGATGTTTGTAAAAATCCACCACAGTTTTTTGACGGCACAGTAATTGCCCAAAAAGCATTGTCGGCTATTTATAGATTAGGTGAAAAGGAGGCAATGGGAACTGTAATAGATGTACTAAGAGGAGCAAAGAATGCTGCTGTTTTAGATAAAAACTATCAATACTTAAAAACATATGGTGTAGGAAATGATATTTCTTGGAGAGATTGGCAACATTATTTAATTCAATTAGTTAATCAAGGGTATACTCAGATTGCATTTCATTTGAACAATACCTTACAATTAACAGATTTTTCCAAAAGAGTTCTTTTTAATGGAGAAAAAGTACAATTAACCACTCCAGTAGAGATTAAAAAAGAAGAAAAAATAATTAGTACCAAAACAAGAAAAAGACCAGCAAAAGATACCTTATTTGAACGATTACGAAAATTGCGATACCGTATAGCAGAAGAAGAAAATATCGCAGCATATTTAGTTTTTAATGATGCTACTTTAAAAGAAATAGAAAGAGAGAGACCAAGAACAGATGAAGAATTTTTAACTATAAGTGGAGTTGGCCAAAGAAAATTAGAAGTGTACGGAGGGGAATTTATAGAAGAGGTTAAAAGCTTTTTAAGAGAAAAAAAGAAAACTAAAAAGGATACCACTTTAGAAACCTATAAGTTGTATAAGGAGGATTTTACTATAGAAGAAATAGCGGAAAGACGAAAGTTAAAACCTGCTACTATTTTTTCACATTTATCCAAGCTGTATTTAGAAGGAAAAGATGTTAGTTTAGATGAGTTTACAACGCCAGAAGTAGTAAAGTCAGTAGCAAATGCAAAAAAGGTATTAAAAAATGAAATGACATTGAAACCGTATTTCGAGTTTTTAGAAGAAAAAGTGCCTTATGAACAAATTAGAGTAGCATTAACTATTTTGCAGAAAAAAAGATTATAAAGTATTTTATTGTATCATTCTTAGGAATGAGAATTTTAAAATTCAACAGTTATAAAACACCCTTCAGCAAGCTTTTTTGAATTATATGTAACGTTAGTTATTCAACCAAATGTTTTTCAGGAAAAGTAAGTAGTAAATTATTTTCAAAATTAATAGTAAAATAAGTTCTGCTATTATACCCTTTTGTAGAATTATTATCCGTAAAAAAAAATATTTTAAGATCTTCATCTTTAAAACTTTGGTTACACCATTGAAATAATTTATTAGTAAAGATCCTTTTATTTTATGAGAAAAGGTAACACTAACCTTCCTAGTTTTAAATAAGAATATTGTGGCTTTAATTATGATACTTCTGAATGAATATTTTAAAACATACTATAAGAGTATGAGGTGTTGAAATTAGTAATTAAATTGCTGTTTAAATATTTGTTTGATAGAGTATTAATTCCTGAAGGTATAACTAATTGAATTAAAGCAAGCGGAAGTGTTTTAGGATGTCACATTCTAGGGCATGATTTACATCTTATTAAAAAATTAAAGATATTTTATTTTCAATAATTACTGAAAGTTTTAAAAATTGTTATATATTTGTCTTATGAAATTACAAGATGCTAAAATAAAATACATTCAAACTTGGGGAAGTTTAGCTACTAGCTGGGGTATCAATAAAACTATGGCGCAAGTACATGCTCTTCTATTGGTTTCCACTGAACCTTTATCAGCCGATGATATTATGGATATGCTTAAAATTTCTAGGGGAAATGTAAATATGAACGTACGTGCATTAATTGATTGGGGAATTGTTCGCAAAGAGTTTGTAGTAGGCGAGCGCAAAGAGTTTTTTGTGGCTGATAAAGATATATGGGAATTATTTAAGCAAGTTACTAAAGAACGTAAAAGGAGAGAGGTAGAGCCTGTATTGAAAGTATTAGATGAATTGCAGAAAGATGTAGTTGAGGAATCAGATGAAGCAGTTCAGTTTAAAAAATTAATGAGTGACTTGTCATCAGTTACAAACACTGTAAATGGAATTTTAGACAAAGCTATTAAAGCCGATGAGCATTGGTTATTATCAAGCTTTACTAAAATGATAAAAAAATAAAAAAATTTGTCATTAAACTTTCAAAAATTTCTGAAAATATGAAATATATAAATATTTTAAAAAAACTAAATAGAGCCTTGATTGTAGCAACAATAGTTATGTATGCCACTATTTACTTTGGACTACTTATACAAATTTTTCTTGGGGCTTATCAGTTACTATTAGCTTTTGTATTACTATTTTTTATGAAAAGTTTTTCTAAAAAAGGTAAAAACAAGTTATTGATATACTGGGCAGTAGTTTTATTGTATGGAACGGTCTGGCTTTTTAATATAGATGTTGGTTTAGAAGCATATTTGGGTGTGATATTCTATATTATTTTACCAATGATAATCGCGCTATATTTTTCATTTTTTTTAGAATCATTAGATAAAAAAGAGAACTTATGAAAACACTAGAAAATTATACACTATTATATGATGATGATTGTCCATTATGTAATGTTTACACATCTGGTTTTGTACACTCAAAAATGTTGGATAAAAATGGTAGAAAACCATTTAAAAAAATTACAAATGATGAAAAAAAATATGTTGACATTAAAAGAGCAACGAATGAAATAGCATTGGTTGATACTAAAAATCATGAAGTAATATATGGTATTGATAGTTTATTAAAAGTAATTGGAAACTCTTATCCTTTTATTGAAAGAGTAGGAAAATTCAAACCCATTTACTTTTTTTTAAAAAAGCTATATTCTTTTATTTCTTACAACAGAAAAGTAATAGTTCCTAGTGAAATAAAAGAAGAAGAAACGATAGAATGTATTCCCGATTTTAATATTAGTTATAGGGTTTTATATATTATTTTATCAATTCTGATTACTGCTTATACATTATTATCCTTTTCAAGGTTACTTCCTAGTTTACCAGTAGCTGATTATAAAAGTGAGCTTATACTCACAATAAGTCAACTAGTATTTCAAAGCTTGTTTTTACTAAAGGGTAGTTCAAAAATAATTATCAATTATTTAGGCAATTTAATGACAGTTTCATTAATAGGAAGTATAGGAATACTGCAGTTAATCATTTTAAATGGATTATTAAAAATACCAGAAACAATTGTAGCGATATTATTCTTAGGTGTTGTTTCTTTCATGTTTTTTGAACACAGAAGAAGAGTTAGGTTGTTAGGTTTACCAAGTTATTTAAGTCATACATGGGTAGTATATAGAATTATTGCTTTACTAATTATTTTAAAATAGATAAAAATGAAAATAGTAATCGCTGGAGGAACTGGATATTTGGGAGAGTTGCTTACTGAATATTTTAAAAAAGAAAAAGAAAATCAAATTTATATTTTAAGTAGAAAACAAAGAGTAAATAGTGATAACGTTAGCTATTTGCAATGGGATGGAATTTCTAAAGGATATTGGGGGCAGTTGCTTAACAACACTGATGTTTTAATCAATTTAACTGGTAAGTCGGTTAATTGTAGATATAACCGTAAAAACAAAGAAGAGATTTATCAAAGTAGATTAGATAGTACAGCTTTGTTATGTGAAGTAATTAATAATTTAGAATATCCACCAAAAGTATTTATCCAGTCTTCTTCAGCTACTATTTATAAACATTCAGAAAACAAATTAATGACTGAAAGTAAAGGAGATATTGGCATAGATTTTTCTATGGATGTTTGTAAAAAATGGGAACAAGTTTTTAATAATTATGCACTACCCAGAACAAAAAAAATAATAACAAGAACCTCTATTGTTCTTGGGAATAAAGGAGGAGCTTTTCCGTTAATGAAGAAAATGACAAAGTTTGGGGTAGGAGGGAAACAAGGAAAAGGGAATCAATTTATAAGTTGGGTAACTGAGAAAGATTATATAAGAGCTATTAGTTTTTTAATTAAACAAGAATCAGGAGTATATAATATATGCGTACCAAATCCAATAAAAAATAATGAGTTTCAAAAGAAATTAAGAAGTAAGTTAAATGTGTATTTTGGAATTAATTCTCCAAAATGGTTATTGAAAATAGGAGCAAAGCTTATAGGTACTGAAACTGAGTTATTATTAAAAAGTAGAAAAGTATATCCAGAGAAGCTGCTACGTTTAGGATTTAAATTTTCTACAAATACTTTTAACGAATTCAAAATTTAAAATATGCCTACAATACTATTATTCACAAAAATAAAAGCAGCTCAAAAAATTGTATTTAATCTTTCTAGAAGCATAGAGTTGCATAAAATTTCTACTAAAAAGACAAACGAAAGAGTTATTTCGGGAAGAACATCTGGCCTAATAAAATTAAATGAAACGGTAACTTGGAGAGCAAAACACTTAGGTGTTTATCAAAATTTTACATCTAAAGTAATAGGATGCAAGGAGGCTGATTTTTTTGCAGATAAAATGATTTCTGGAGCATTTAAAAGTTTTAAGCATGAACATTATTTCTATTATAATGAAAATGTAACTACTTTAGTTGATGTTTTAGAATATACGTCCCCTTTAGGTATTCTTGGGAAGATTGTAGATAGGTTATTTCTTAAAAAATATATGACCAATTTTCTTTTAGAAAGAAATAAAACAATAAAAGAGTTTGCTGAAACTAACAAATGGAAACAAATTTTGAACATATGATTTTAAGGAAACAAAATGGGAAAACAATATTAATTATAACATGGTTAAATAGAGTAATTATGCTATTCTTTTTAAGTTTAATTTTAATAGGGATTTTAATAAGTGAATACTTTTTTTATGCGTTACTGCTGGCAGTTTTGCTAGGTGTTTTTCAAATAATAGCAGCACTTGTTCTTTCTCCTCTAATAGTAAAAAAAGATGTTGTGAATTTTAAGAAGTTAAATCTATATACCAATTCTGTTGGTATATATTTCGTAATATGCTTTGTCTTATATTTTATGGGAGAATTTATTCCATACAAGATAAATTTTATAGGGTATATTTTAATGTTATTACCCATAATTTTATCATTATTTTTTACGTATACAGTTGAACAAATTTATAAAATAAATTATAAGAGAAAATAGTACAACAACATTATATTTAATTGTATAAGTAATAGTATGTGTATTTTGAACATATTAATTTCAGGGTGGTTTATGAGATTACATGGAGTAGCTTTTTCTGGTAATTTTGTTATATAAAAGTGAAATAAAAAATAAAAAGTAATAGATATGAGTTTTTTAAGGGCTGAGTGGCGAAAATTAATAATGATAAATTATGAAGTAAATCCAGATGTATTAAAACCGTATTTACCTTTAGGGACTGATCTAGATTTTTTTCAAGGTAAGTGTTATTTAAGTGTTGTTGGTTTTATGTTTTTAAACACAAGATTACTGGGAGTAAAAATTCCTTTTCATGTTAATTTTGAGGAAGTAAATCTTAGGTTTTATGTGAAAAAAGTAAAAGATGGTGTAGTAAAAAGAGGAGTGGTTTTCATAAAAGAAATTGTTCCTAAGGCAGCCATAACTTTTGTAGCTAACACTGTTTATAATGAAAATTATCAAACACTTCAAATGAAACATTTATGGAATATAAAAGAAGATAAATTGAATGTTTCTTATCAATGGAAAATTAATAATGAATGGAACTCAATTGAAGTTGAAGCTCTAAATAACATACAGAAAATGGATGAAAATTCAGAAATTGAATTTATAGCAGAACATTATTGGGGGTATTCAAAAGATAATAATCAAACAACTGAATATGAGGTGAAACACCCAAAATGGGGCTTTTACCCAGTAATAAATTACAAAATATCAGTAAACTTTTTAGAAACGTATAACAAGGATTTTCTTTTTCTAAGGAATCAAAAGCCAACCTCTGTATTCTTGTTAGAAGGATCTAATGTTTCAGTAGAGAACAAGGTGAAGTTCTAATTAGAACTTATCGCAAGAAAAAGATGTGTTTAGAACATGTAAACGGCCAGTTTTTTTATGAATTACAACTTGATAAATCCTATTATAAATGCTTTCATCAAAAGGTTCAATTTTTTTACCGACTAATAATCCAGCTAATACACCAGTTGTATTACTATGCCCAACAACTAGCGCATCTTCTTTTTTTTCGATTAATGTTTTTGCAAATTGATTAAGTTTTCTTGGGTTGTATATTTTGATAGTCTTGTTTTTGCTCTTAGCAGTCGGCTTTGCAGTGCTTTTAGTACGAATATAATTGGTACTGTATATAACATCTAAATCTACTTTTTTAAGAAATTTACTCAAACTTTCTGCTCGTTGCTCTCCACAAGTAGTAAGAGGTGGATTTTTAGGATTGGTAGTAGATACTCCCTTTTCTGAATGCCTAACTAAGTATATAGTAAAAAGCTCTTTATTTTCTTGAGCATTTACATAACATTGTAATCCAATTATTGTTAAGAGTAGCAGTAATTTTTTTTTCAAGTTCATAAGTATAGAATTTTAAATTTTGTAGATAAGAATCTAAATTATGTAAAAAGAACGATATATTCGTTTTAAGGCATATTATTTATACTTCTTTAGCAAACCACTACAAGATTAGATTGTTGTAAAATTAATCATATATCTACAACAATCGTTATATCTTGTAGTAAATTTATCAGTTTTAAATTTCTTCTTTTGTTCCAGTTGACGACACTCGGAAATACCTATTGTTTTGAATAAGTAATCCTTCTGAAGTTTTTCTTGGCCAATTCTTATTGTAATCTTTAGGATGTTTTACGTCAATAGCATAAACCTTCCCATTATAAAGTTTAGTTACTTTACGTTGTAAAGTATGCCCAACAACAACAGTTTGAGCATTAAACGCATTAATCCCTTTTTCTACTTCTTGTTGAGATAAATTTCCGTTGAAATACCCTCTGTACCAACATATTCCATTCTTACTAGAAATAATCAGTTGATTAACGTTTTTTTGTGGTTTTGGATAGTAAGATTGATAGTAGTTAGCTCTATTAATTTGATTTACTTCATCGATTGTTATATTGTAGTTTGAGAAATCGGGATGGATTCCTCCATGGGTAAAAAGATTTCCATTTATAAGCTCTAATGAATTTTTGCTCGAAATCCATTTTCCAATGAATGAGTTTTTATCATATAAATCGTGATGTTGTTTACCTAGAATGGAAGCTACTCCATAGTACTTGTATGAAGCAGATTTATATTTTCCTTGCATGTTATAAAGCTCGTGGTTCCCTATTATGAAATGCACATGTCCTCCTTGCTTTTTGGCTTCTTGTTCAAGTTTGTATATAAACCATAATACTTGTGTTGTAGAAAAACCTCGATCTACAAAATCACCAATTAATACCAAATGTCCTTTCTTAAATGTCCAATGTAAATTTTTGTCTATAACTTTATTAGTAATAAGGAAATCTCTAAATGTTTTATAGCCACTTTCTATATCTGATATAGCCATAATGGGCTGTTTGTCGTTATATATTGTTTTGGGAGTTTCAAAATTCGATTTTACGGTAAAATTAAATGTTGTGCTGTCTAAAGGGAAGTAGCAGTTTGCAACAATATTTTTACTATTACTAGTGTATTCTTTTTTATCTAAATAAAAACCATCGGACTTATTTCCTCTAATATAATTAATGGTTAATATACTATCATTTTTATAAAAAATATAAGGACCTTCATTATCTAAATTTAATCTTGAAGGATTATTACCATATTCAAAACTTCCGTTTAAAGAAATTATAATAAGAATACCAACGAGAGATAAAACGATTATAGTGCCAAATAGATTTTTAAAGTACTGTATAACTCTTTTTTTCATTTTTATGATTTATTTTATTTGAAACAAAAGTATTTTGAAGTTGTTTTGTTTATAAATTTTTGTGATGAATGCATAGTAGTTAGTGTTGTATACTTTATTTTTAAATAGATAGGTGTTTTATCACTCAATAGAGTTTTTATATGCAATAAGAATTGGTGTTTATCACTTTTTTATTAGGTATCCATTCTATTCCTCTATTTTTGTAATATGATAGCGATTTTAAAAAAGAATAACTGGTTTCTAATTAAGGTAGTAGTATTTATAAGTATTATAATTCCAGTTGGAATTACTACTTATGAAATTGTAATACTTAATAAAAATTCGATTGTTTTTTTAGGAAATTATCCTCAGGTTGTTAGTATTGTTGTTTTAATATATTATGGGTTACTTTTAGTAATGGGTATTGTTTGGGGCCTTAAACAGTTAAAAGCGTTAATTATATTAAAAAATGAAAAAGTTAAAAATGAATTACTGCATTTACAAAGTCAAGTAAACCCTCATTTTTTTTTTAACATGCTAAATAATTTATATGGTTTAATAGATAAAGATACTGAACAATCAAAAGCTCTTATTTTAAAGTTATCTGACTTGATGAGGTACAGCATTTATGAAGGAGCTAAAAACAAAGTTCCCCTTAAAGATGAAATTACTTATTTACAAAATTATATAGAACTTCATCAAATGCGTTATCATAAGAATATAGATATACAGTTTACTGTAAATATTGATAACTATTCAATTCAAATAATCCCATTATTATTTATTATTCTTGTAGAAAATGCTTTTAAACATGGTGTAGAAAACTTAAGAGAGAGTTCTTACGTGTATATTAATTTGAAAACTAGTAAAGGGGCCATTCATTTTAATATAGAAAATAATTTTGATAGTTCTGAGTTACCAGAAAGAGAGGGTATAGGATTAAATAATTTAGCACGTAGATTAGAATTAGTATATCCAAATAACCATAAGCTTGTTTTTACTGATGATAATTCAGTTTTCAAAGCTTCTTTATTTATTAGAGTATGATAAATTACATAATTATAGATGATGAGCATATTGCTCATGATATTATAAAAAATTACTGTGACTTGGCGTCTAACATGCAATTGAAGAAACATTGTTATGATGCATTAGAAGCTTTAGATTATTTAAGAGAAAATACTATAGACTTGATTTTTTTAGATTTAAACATGCCAAAACTTAAAGGTTTTGATTTTTTAAGAACATTGTCTAACCCAGCTAAAGTAATAGTAACAACAGCATACAAAGAATATGCTTTGGAAGGGTATGAATTAGAAATTGTAGACTATTTGTTAAAGCCTTTTAGTTTTGAAAGATTTTTAAAAGCAGTAAATAAGGCGGTTATTTCACAAAAAGAAAAAACAATAAAAATAGAACATTCTGATAGTAATGAAGGGAAGCACATGTTTTTTTATAGTAACAAACAATATGTTCAGGTAAAAATAAATGATATTCTTTATGTAGAAGCTGCAGGTAATTATTCAAAAGTAACTTTAAAAGAAAAGAAAATTCTTGTAAGAGAAAAAATTTCAAAAATAGTAGAGAAACTACCTCAAAAATATTTTATGCAAGTACATAAATCATTTATTGTTGCAAAAAATAGTATTGATAGTGTAGAGGGCAATAGAATTAAAATTCTTGAAAATATTATTCCTATAGGTAAATTGTATAAAAATAATATTACTAGTTTATTAAACTAGTTCTGATTTTGATTTCAAGGTGTATTTTTAATAATGTTACTCATAGTATTTATGTTTATAAGTATTGATTTTTACAGTACTGCCATTCAAAATATTTTATTTACTTAGTTTTAATATTCTAAAAGCACCTTGAATAACTAAAATAAAAACTATTGTACCAATAATTAAATCAGGTTTATTTGAATTAAGCCAGTGTACTAAAATTCCGGCAATTATTACACCAAAATTGATGATTACATCATTTGAAGTGAAAATCATACTTGCTTTCATATGCACTTCTTCCTTACTTTTTGACTTGTGTAAAATATAAAGGCAAATACCGTTGGCTATAAGCGCTAATGCTGATATAAAAATCATTGTTGTAAATGAAGGGAGCTTTTCGTTTCCAAAGAAACGTCTTAAAATTTCTAAGAAACCAATAAATGAAAGTGCAATTTGAAAATACCCTGCAATTTTAGCAATTTTCTTTTTTCTTATTAGTGAACCGCCTACAGCAAACAAACTAATTCCATAAACTAAACTATCAGCAAACATGTCTAAACTATCTGCAACTAAGCCCATTGATTTAGAAAAAATTCCTGAAGTTATTTCAATAATAAAAAAGGAGAAGTTTATGATGAGAACTGACCAAAGTGTTTTTTTCTGATTTTTATTCTTTTCAAAGCTTTGTTGATCTGTTTTTTCTGATGTAACTTTTTTTCCACCAAGGTTTAATTCAATAATTGCATTTTCTATTTGATTTAATTGGTCAAAATGAAAAACTGTTAACTTTCGATTAGCAATATCAAAATCTAAATGAGTAATGCTTGAAAATTCATCTAATTTCATCCGAATTAAATTTTCTTCAGAAGGGCAATCCATTTTAGTAATTTCAAAAATTGTCTTAATCATTTAATTTAAGTGTTTTATTAGATACAATACTTTTGTTAAACATTAAATTTATTTTCGCCTGAAAAAAAAAGCATCCTTTTTAGTAGACATAAATTTACGAATTTATTAAGATGAAAGCTTTAATAATAAATAAAAAAGACACTAATAACTAGCACTTCTATCTTTACATTAAAGTGTTATTTATTGTTAAATAGAAGTATACAATGTTTTTTAATTGTTTGTTTGTTTGTTTAAAAAAAAGTTTAGTGAAAGATAAATTTAATTTTTAATGCATGTAGATTTACTGAAAGATCATATGAAGCACTAGAAGTGAAATTATAGTATTCACTATTAATCTAATATTTCTTTTAATCTTTTTTTGTTTATTATTAAAAGATAGAATTAAAAGCACTACAAAAACAATTATTAGTTGAGCAATTTCAATACCAATATTAAAACCAAGTAGTGGTATTAATATACTTTCATCTTTAAATAACATGGTAGAAAGAAAATTCGAAAATCCTAGTCCGTGAATAAGACCAAAGGTTAAAATTATAAAATAAATAAGGTATCCTTTTGGAAGCTGGTAGTTATTTTTATTTAGAAGCGTCCAATAGTTAATTAAACAACTTATTAGTATTGTTAGAGGAATAAGCCATTCAATTAAGTTTGGATCGATAGATACCAAATTAAATAAAGAAAGAGCAAGTGTGATGCTATGACCAACTGTAAATGCTGTTATTAACCCAAGGATTTTTCTCAAATCTTTTATTGAATAAACGATGCAAAAAGAAATAATGAAATAAAAATGGTCTAATCCATTTAAATCTAAAATATGGTCAATACCTAATTCAATATAGTGTTTCATTATTCAAGTTGTATTTCTATTTTTGGATTGCTGATATTTAAAAGATAGTGTTTACCTAAATACTTTATACCATTTACTTGTTTTGTTGAATTATCACATAATAATGTATTAAACAAAAAAACTTTTTTTGAGGAGTCTAATAACTTAGTTGAACTTGCATTTACAATTAAAGCTTGCCCGTTTTTAGATAGTGAAACGTTATTGATTACTAAATTTATTTTTTTTTCACGTTGTGAAAAATAAAAACGATTTTGAAAGTATAGTTGTAATGCTTGCGTTCCCTTTGTTGAAATATTTGTAAAATCAGCCTGTTGTAACCCATAAACACTTTCTATATGCGTTGTAATGTCATCAAGAAAGATGCGAGTTTCTATATCTACAAATCCTTTAGGGCTGATTATTAGTTTGCTAAAAGACATTTTTAGGCTATGATCGTAATTTAAATTTGAAGAGAGAATTATAAATACAAAAGCCAAAAATGTTATTCGCATGCTTAAATTATTATGGTAAAACCTTTTTTAACACTATTTTTTTTTGTTATTATTAAGTATTTATTGTTCAGATTTTATATAATTAGATCTGTTCCAACCTAATACTGATCGAACATCATTTAAGTTCTACATAATACATTAATGTTTTACGCATCCTTAACATTAACAAAGTGTAAAAATAAACTTTAATACTATAAAAAGCAACTAAGTTGCATTAATAAAATATAAAAATAAAAAGGTTACGATACTTATAGTTCGTTACTTATAATTAATGTATTCTCTTTCCTAATAAAGTGTTACCAAGTATTTAGTGTTCAATTTTAAGAGACTGATTTCTTATACATTGTAAAAAAATAGAAAGGCAAAAATCCGAACCCAAATATAAATGCCCCAAGAATCAATAATAATTCAGCTCCTTGCAGATGCATTAACTTAAATAGTCCTGAAAGACCAGTAATGATTGAAGCTATAGCTCCCAGTATCATTTTCAATTTTACTGAAATTGATTTAGATATAGCAACTTTGTACCTATTAAAGGTTACCAGAGGAATAAATATTAAGAGTAAGGTTAAAAAACCAATTGTAAATAATTCTGTTCCAAAAGGCATATGAAGTAATTTAAAAGTTATTCCAGCAGTTAGGGTAATTGAACCAATAAATCCAATTAAATACATTAATCTTTTCATAAGTATTATTCGTTTAGAGTTAAGTAAAAAAATTGTTTTATGTTGAATTTCAATCAAACCATTTGGAGCTAAATCCATTAAAGCATTATTTAACAAATCGTCGAATGATTTACCCTTTCCTAGCTGACTTTCTAGAACACAGCATAAGTGATCTGTAATATCATCACTTAGTGTTTTGATTGTTAATTTTTGGTTGTCAACAAGGGTTTTAATTATATTTTCTCGATCAGTTGTTAATTTCATGCAAGTTTGATTTCAGGAAAAACAAGTTTATTAAGAGTCGTCAAAAAGTCTTTTAATTCTTCAAGGTATCGTACTTTTTCCATTTTCCCTTTAGTTGTAAGAAAGTAATACTTTCTAACTCTTTTTCCTATGTATTCTTCTTTATATGATAATAGACCATTTTTAGTCATTTTTTGTAAAGCAGGGTACAATGATTCGTCTTTTAGTAAGATTTTCCCACCAGATAGTTCTTTTACCTGTTGAAACATTTGATAACCATACATTTTTTCATTTTCTGCAAGTAAATTCAGAATAATTGCGGATAGTGTTCCTTTAAGTAGTTCTTTTGAGTGCATAGTACAAATATATATAAAAAAACAATACATCACAAATCTATGTATATGGAATTTCGTTCATATTTTTTAACAATAAAGACTTCTAAATTGTTTATTAAGTGTTTTATCTATCCGTTTATTTTTTTTTAATTTTATAGCTATAATTTTATTGATTATGGTTTTTGTTTATGCACAAATCATATCAATAATAGAAATAATCTAAGAAAAGCTGATATTGAAACAATTTTTTTCTTAAGTGATGAAGAATCTATTTTTAATGATTTAATATAATTTTACTAGCTGAATCTGTTATAAATCATTGTTTCTACTTTTTTTATTCTTAAATGAGTATCTTTTTTTTCAAAATGACTTATTACTTAAAATCGCCATACATAATTAATTGTTTGGTGCCCTTGAATATTGTAAAACCCTTTCATTAGGGTTTTATTTTTTTATAGCTAATTTTTTGGGGTTCATTTATCAATAAATCAATACTTAAAATTATTGGAAAATTTTATAATTAGCCAGTATTTAAATGAAATATAAAAATTTAGTGAGTACGTGATGTAATTATTATGGTTTCTATTGTTTTAGTAAATTAATTTAAGTGAATTATTTGTTTATGAATGAAGTTTCAACGCTTTTTATTAAAAATTGTTAATTAGTGAAGTCTTTTTAAAGTATTAAGAAGCATATTATGTTTTAAAATAGGATGAACCTTTTGAAAGATAATACTCAAGCTACTGTTCATAGTTATTGAATTAACTTTGGATTTAATATTTTTTAACCTCCCTTGCATAATTATTTCTTTGTAATCACCACACAGTTTTTATCTATTTTACTTTTTGTCTTTTAATAACCATTTATCTATAGCAATATTCTGCTAATCTATTTTCTTGAATTAATTTTTTTCTTTTTAATTATATTTATTTACGAGTTATTGATTTTTAGCTTGTTAAAATTAAAAAGAGAAGCAGTATTTTTTGATGGGGTACTTCTTCTCTTTTTTTACTGAAATTATTATTAATTTAAATTTTATTTATCAGATTTAATTATTTAGATTTGTTCTAAATAACGTGTTTATTCTGATTCCCCTTAAAACTTGAGAATTAAATATTTTATTATGTTTCCCCTAAATAAAAGGTTATATGCAATTTCTAACAGATTGTTTATAGCCTTTTTTGTTCAATAAGAAATATTAGTGTTATTAGTTTGTCGGATCTTCTTGTTTTATTCAGATTAATGCGATAACCTATAAAAACAATTTACTTTTTTATTAAATTTTATTCATGTGCTTTTTTTAATTTTTTTGAGTAATTCATCATTTACTAAAGTTTATCTAAAATTCCTTTACCTAAATCTTGGACATAAAAAAACACCTTTTTTAGGTGTTTTTTATAATGAGAATAAATTCTATACCACTAGTTTTTTATATGCAACAATATATTTTGTATCAATCCAAGTATCATTAGCTAAACAAGATAATTTATTGTTTGTGAAATAAGTTGTTGCGCCAGGCAAAAAATTATATCTTTTCTTCTTATAATAAATATAAAGTTTGAGTTATGAGTAATTGACTGGTTTAGTCATAACATTAAAATTACAACTAATTTTATATGTATAGTGGAATGAGAGCCTAAGTAATTTATGCATCGAGTGGTTTAGTATGATTTAATTAACTTCATTTATTAAAATACTTCCATTTTCAGATTTATTTACAATGATAGCTATAAATGGTAAAATCGTATAAGTTTGTTTTTTTCCTGTTTGATATTTGTATGTAAAAACAATTTCTCCTTTCTCATTCTTTTGTAAACTTTTAGGCTTAATAACTGAATTTAAATCAGTCTCAGGTTTTAAAACAGCAATTACATATTGATTCGTGAAATCTATTTTAGTAGGTTTTCCGTGTTCTCCTGTAGTGGTTGCCATTCCAAAAATTTCATTAAATTTTTTTTCTGTTTCAATTTTGGAGTTTTCTAATTGTTTAATTGAGTTATTTACAAAGTAATTTTTTGCTATAACAAATGGAATATCTGTGAATTTTGAACTAACTTCAGTTTTATTAATAGGGGTTGACTTGTTTTTTTTATTTTCACAAGACATAAGAACTAGAGTAGTTGCAGCGACAATACTGATAAAAAAAAATCTCATAATAAAGAGGTTTATATTATTTGGGTTTTTCGGTTTATATATGTACTACTTTTGCTTATGGTAGTACCGGAACTAAAAGTAATGAATTTCCTTTTAAACAAGTAACTAAAACTTTTAATTTTATTCATGCTCCTCTTCCAAAATATAATAAAATTTAGTTGGTAAATTGATGATTAGTAGTGTTACCAATTTTATTTATAGATAAATCTTTAGTTTTTAAAGCATTTTAGTTCCCGTTTTGTTGGTTGAGTTTTTACGTTTTACTACTAATTTTTTTATTTTTTAATGAAAGTTTTACGTTGATGCGTTAATTGTAAAGTATTTAAATGATTTGTTATTCTCAGCAATTACAAGAAGTTTGACATACTTTATTTTTTATGTTTAGAATTATTTTTTGATTAATTTATTTTTTTAGACTTGTCTAAAATATTATTTTTACAAATCTAAAAAAGATTTATCATACAATATTATATAGAGGTATTAAAATGATGAGTACCTAAAAAGAGACATTAAAACATAAAAACTAAAACTAATGAACATTACATTAACATTACCTGAACTACCTTATGACAAGAATGCATTAAATCCGATTATTACTGAAGAAACGTTTGATTATCATTACGGAAAACATCACAATGCATATGTAAATAATCTTTATGGGTTAGTAAAAGATACTGAGTTATTTGATTTAAGTATTGAAGAAATTATTCAAAAAGGACATACTGACGGTAATTTAGCTTTATTTAATAATGCTGCGCAGCATTGGAACCATTCTTTTTTCTGGAATTGTCTTTCGCCAAACGGAGGGAAGGCTCCTGATGGAGAAATAGGTGAATTGATAACTCGTGATTTTGGTAGTTTTGAGAAATTTAAAGAACAATTTTCAACTACTGCAATAAAGTTATTTGGTGCGGGCTGGGCTTGGTTAACACAAGATGAAAAAGGTAAACTTGAGATCCTTGCAATGAAAGATGCTCATACACCATTAACACAAAATAAACAACCAATTTTAACATTAGATGTTTGGGAACATGCGTATTATATAGATTATAAAAATGCACGACCGAAATTTGTAGAAGGTTTTTGGGAAATAGTAAACTGGGATTTTGCAAACAAAAATTTAAAAAAATAATGAGTGATACTTGTATGAATCATATAGAAAAGTATTGGCAAACTTTAACAGCCTCGAGTAATGAATTTTTTAAAAAAGGAAATTTTAAAAAAGCACTATCGGGCTATAAAGATGCTTTATACAGAGCAGAGGTCTTGAATAATAATATTTCGGATTGTATACGATTAAAAACTTCATTTGTGCAAGTATATATAATTTCTTGTAATAACTTAGCAAATACGTATGAGGAACTTGGTAAGAAAGAAGAAGCGGAAAGCTTACTTAAAAGAGTGGTGTATTATCTTTTACATTTAGCAACAAACAAAGAACTTAACATTGTTGAGTTACAGTCTGAACTCAAACGAGCTATGTTAACTTATGTTCATTTTACAGAAAAACATAATATAAAGAGCAAACAAGTAAAATTATTTACGGTATTGAAAGAGCAGCTATTAGAGAATGATTTAATAAAAATATAATAAATTTATAAATGTAGTTAGGCTATTATTTTTATAAAACCCATACTATATTTTCGGATAATTATTTATTAATTAGTTTCATCGTTATTTTATTTATTTTTTATTTTAACTAAGAATACAATAGTTTTTGGAAGAATAATTTGTGAACAATCTGGATGGGCGGGTAAGTTTTCTACTCATCAAACTTTATTTCCTGAATAACTTATTTTAATATGTTGATTTTTATTAAGTTATGATTTAGGTTGACATTTGATAATGTTTTGATTAGTAATGTTGGTTTCGGTGTAACCAATATTATCTTATTGGAAATTTCTTTTAGAACTTTTTGAACTGATTTGGAAAGTAATTAAAAAGTTTTATTAATTTGAGCATCAACTATTATTGAATTCACTAAGATATCATATATCAAAGATTCTATTAATGAGATTAAACTAAAACCGTGCTTCAACTGAAGCACGGTTTTAGTTTAATCATTTTTTTAGATAATTTCTGAATTTTATTTTTATGCCCAATAATACATTGTATAAAATGTATCATTAATTTTATTCTTTTAAATTATCTATAATCTAGCGTAAAAAATAACTTTAGTTTTATTCAGTAAAAACTATTATTTTCATAAAGTTGGTAGTAGTTATTTTTTATAAACTGAGATACCCTCTTTAATTGTTTCTACGACTATTATATCTTTAATTTTTTCTTCAGATACTTTCAGAGGGTTTTTATCTAAAATTACCATATCTGCTAACTTTCCTTTTTCCAATGTTCCTTTGTTATGATCTTCAAAATGTTGAAATGCAGACCAAATTGTAATTGCTTGTAAAGCTTCATAAGGGGTTAATTTTTCATCCGCACCAATTGTTTTACCTGATCGTGATTTTCTTTCTACACTAATTCCTATCATTCGCATTAAATTTGGTAATGCAACAGGAGCATCAGTATGGATAGTTAGCTTTAACCCCTTGTTTAAGGCCGTTCTCGTCGGACTAATTTTATTACCTAAACTATCTCCAATAATTTGTTTATGCCAATCGCCCCAATAATAAGTATGTAGCGGAAATAAAGAAGCTATAATATCTAAGTCTTTAAACGAATCTAATTGGTCTTCTCTGATGTATTGTCCATGAATTAGTACGTTTCGTCTATTAATATTTTCGTGTTTTTTAGTGATTTTATTTAGACTTCTTATCATTTGATCCATGGCGGCATCCCCGTTTGCATGAGTTATAATTTGCCAATTATTTTTGAATGCTTTTTCATAAAGAGATTCAACTACGCTATCACTCGGAATAGCAGGGTACCCTAAATATCCTTCTTTGGCACCATCTGGTGGAATTAGATAAGGCTGCGTCCTCCAAGCTGTTCTTCCCTGAGGAGAGCCATCAAGGGTTAATTTCATTCCTGCTATACGATAATGATTTTTATAAGTTTTACTATTCCAGTCAGTTTTCATTAACGTATCAACGAACATATAATCAATATAGCTCACTACGTCTAGTTTTAGTTTGCCTGTGTTAGCTGCATTAGCAAGCATATTATGGTTCTCAATCATGGCTCTTCCCTCATGTGCAGTAGTGTATCCATATGATAACGCCATTTCTTGCCCTGATTCAAAAAATTTATTAGCAGCCTCAATTGATGATGGAGAAAGAACTTTTGTATAGTACGGAATTGCAGCTAATTCTTCGAGCACACCATTAGGTTCGTTTTTATTTTCTCTCCTAATAATTCCGCCTTCTGGGTTTTTAGTTTCAGCAGTAATATTTAGAGCTTCCAATCCTTTCGTGTTCACTACCGCAAAATGACCAGAAATATGAATTATCATTATTGGAAATTCTGTTGATACTTTATCCAAATCGTGTTTGGTAGGGAAACGTTTTTCTTCAAGCACGCTATCATCAAATCCCATACCAAAAATCCATCCTGTTAATTCTCGATTTTCAGGGGTATTCCAATCTTTTAGTATCTTAATAAGTTCAGGTATATTTTTTGCTCCAGCGTCTGGTGGAGGTAATATTTTTGCCCCAATTGCTTGGCCTGAAAAAGAAGCAAAGTGTGCATGGCCATCAATAAAACCAGGAACCATAGTTTTTCCTTTTAAATCAATTGCTTGGTGTCCTTCACCTGCAATTCTCATTGCTTCATTTGTAGTTCCAATAAATTCAATTTTTCCTTCTTTTACAACAACAGCTTCTGCATATTGTGGAGAATCTCCAACCATTGTGATAATATCTCCGGCATAATAGACAGTTGAAGTATTTAATGGATTAGTTTTTTTTTCTTGTTTACAAGAAAAAACAAACAGGAGTGTAAATAGGAGAGGGGTTATTTGTAAGAACTTGATAACATTGCTTTTTGTTGTTAAGATTTTGATCATGATTGATTGATTGATTGATTGATTGATTGATTGATTGATTGATTGATTGATTGATTGACTTTTTTTGTTTCAGACTTTATTGATTAATATTGATTTTTTAGAGGTGATTTCCAAAGTAGCTTAGTAATTAATGAATAGGTTTCTCTATTTTCGTTGAGAATTTTATTGTTCAATTGGTTTTAATTTGTATCCTTTATTTTTTAATAATTCTATAACTCCATTCTTACCAATTAAATGGGCTGCTCCTACACCAAAAAGAGTTGGTTTTGTTTTGGCTATAGTTTCTATTTTGGGAGCCCATTTTTTATTTCTATCGGTTAAAAAAAGATCTAAATATTCTTTATACTGAGGATTTTGAATTGTTATTTCCTGTATTTTTTTTAAGTCTTCATTTTCGTATGCTTTTAAAATTTCTTGCATTTCTTTTTTAGTGTTCGTAAAGTTTTTAATATTTTCTACTAGCCATTCTACTTGCTTTTTTTGAGGTATTTCATCAAAAATTTTAAATTGGTCTTCCATTTCCTCTAAGCCTAAAATTTCTTCTTTTTGTTCTTTGGCCAATTGTATGAAGGAAGATTCATATGATGCAGGTTGTTGACATTCTAATGTTTTCATTAAAACCATACTTTGTAAGGCAAAAGGCTTTAAAATTCCTAATTGTGTTAGGTCTGTTTTAAAATTTTTCTGTAAAAAACTATTAATTAATTTTTTATTATCAACATTTAATTGATTAGATAAGTTTTCCATTGATGGATTTAGAGACAATTTTTGAGCTTTTTGCATAAAATCTGGTGCGTCCATGTCTAATTCTAAAACTAATTGGTCAGTTCTGTCAAATGCTTGTATTAGAGCATCAGAAATTACTAATTCATTGGGGCAGATTAAATGTATTGTCCCATAAATATAAGATGGTTTTTTAAGGCCATTACCTGATATTTCCCATAAAAGAGATTGTGCATTTGTTGTTAAAGAATGTATGATTAAGGTGATAATAGTTAATAATTGAACTAAATTTTTCATTTTTTAATTTATAATATGTTTTAATGAAGAGGTGAATAGTGTTTTTTTTTGTTTTAATTTTCTTGAAACTTATAACATTTAATAGCTTCTAATAGTTAGAATATAATGAGTATTTTACTGATTAGATTGCTACTACTTTATATAAATTGATGAGTGTTGGTTGTTTTTCTTTATAAGCATGTCTATTTATTATCTTAACAATCTGTTTATGAAATTGTTTTATTATACCAATTATCTATATTCTTCTTATAGTTATTATATATCACTAAATCAATTAGTATAATATTAAAGGAATCAGATAACGATATTCTAAGAGAATACAAGAACGTTTAAGTGAGAATTATTTGCTCCTAAATTTATTTCATTGACTTATATTGAAAATATTTAAAGAAAAAATCACATACCTTCAATTTCAAAATTTTAGTTGTAATCATCAGGTAATTCCGTTCTTAGCTTAAATAAATTTACAAATTTATTTTGAATTATGAATGAAAAATTAATAGACCTAGGAATTGTGCTAAATTAGAGGTGTAATTTCTTAAATATTGTTGATGTGATTTGTTGTAGAAAAAGTATCGGAAAATTTATTTTTTCTAATAGGTTCTTCTTGTATGTTAATCTTGTTTTTCTATTACTATCTTTCATAATCAATTTGAGTTGGTAAAAATTACCACTAAGAGTATCGTTCTTGATTGTATTTTGAATTTATTTTCTTAAGAGAAGTTACTATAAATACGATTAGAATTATCTTTTTCATAATATAATCTTTAAAATTATGTAGCCTTATTTAAGAACGGACCAAAATCATAGGTAACGGTTAATACATAAGACTTAAGTTGGCAGTCTTTTTTTTAATTATTGTGGAAATATTTTGTATTCTCGTTCATTATATAGAGGAAGTGGAAAACCTTCAGATTTTAAACGTTAAAAATCTTTATCCCTATAATAATCGAAAGCGCTTCTTTTTGGGAGGGCCTATTTTTGTCCATATACCAAATTATAAAACTCCAATATGAGTCAATAGTGTAGTTGTTAACATGTTGTTTAATAGTTACATGAGTGTCTGTGTGGTGTGTGTTAATTTTTAATTTATAATCACTATATTTTTGTGTAAGACACAAATCAATATACTCATTACTCCCATCATAATCGCCAGCCTTTCCTTTCAGTACTTTAAAAGCTTGTAATTGACTAATTTTGATTGTTTTTGGTTTTAAAAATATGGCCTTGGTAATACAATTCAACCATTGATCCTATCTAATATTAGTTTTTTATCTGGTCCTAAATAATAATAATAAGCTTCAAAAAACATAAGAAAACAAATAGTAAAGATGTTGAAATAATCAATAAATTCTGGTTCTTGTTAAAATCTAACGCTAAAATTTCTCCGATAAACGAGTAACAATATAAATAAGTTATAGCAACAAGAAAATTCTGCATAAAATAATAAACAACGAACTTTTTTAGAATCTTTTATAAAAAAAGTATCTGAAGGCACTTGTATTTCTCCTTTTTTATTGGGTTTTACTTCTTCAATATTTATTCTTTTGTAAGATTTATTAATATATTTATCAAGAAAAATTTTAAAGCGTAAATCACTAATTTTTTTAATGCTTGATAGCGTTTCGACAGTAGTTGATATGGGAATTAAAAGTATTAATTATAGCTATTGTTAAGCATAGTATTTATAGTACAATGTCATTCAAAGCTCTGAACAAATACATAGGATATTCCGCAATTCTATTGCATAGATAGAGGTACCATTCCTTACCATATACAAAGTATAACTTAGTAGGAAAACCTTGTTTTTTCAATTGTAATAATTGTTCTGTTTGTATCCCGTATAAGCTTTCAAATTCATAAATATTTTTGTTGGTTCTATATTTTCTTATTAGTTTGGTTACTTCCTGTTGAATTTCATTATGGTGAGTAGCAATTGAACATTTATGATTTTTTGATAGTAACTGGTCAATATAATTTAAGTAAGCGTTATCTAATTCCATTCCTCTTGGAATAGAAAGATGTTTTGGTGTTTCAAAAGCTCCTTTTACCATTCTAATTCTCCCTCTTTCTTGAATTAAATCTTTAAAATCGTCTTTTGTTCTATGCAAATATGCCTGTAACGTGATAGAAACATTATCATACTTTTTTGAAAAACTTTTATATGTATCTATTATATCGTCAGTTCTTTCAACACCTTCTGCACTTATTATTACTTCAGTATTGTGATTTTGTGACTCTTTGAGTATTGATTCTAAATTGTTTAAGCATAGTTCTTTTGATATTGCCAATCCAATATGAGAGAGGTCTAATGAAACAGTTGAATGAAGTTTTTGTTTTTTTATTTCACGAACTATTCGTAAAAATTCATTAGTAGCTTTATTCGCTTCCTTTTCAGTTAGTGTATTTTCTCCCATAAATTCCATTGAACACTTAAATCCATTTTTGTTTTGATCTTTAACTTTTTGAATTGTTTCATTCAATGTTTCTCCTCCAATATATCTTTCAGCTGCTTTTTTAATTGTTTTATATAACACTACATCTGAAAGTATGTAGTCCTTTGCTTTATTGTTTAATGCTGCTTTTCTCAATGCCGTAGCTCCTATTTTTAGTAACTCTTTTTCCATTTGTATATTGTTTTTTGTTTAGTATTTAAGGTTTTGTTCAGTTGATAAAGTCCCATTAAGAGCCAAACAACATTAACTTGACTAGGTAGATACACCATAATAGAACGAATTTATCATGAGTGATAAACTTCCATGCATGTTTATTAATTCATATATTTTGGTTTGAATATTGATTAGTTTTTTTACTGTTTAGCCAATAAGCACGTGCAAGTATCAAAGAACCTATTCAACCTAGGATGTTAATTTAAAATCCGTTATATTTAAATATCTCGATTTATAATTCAAAATAGTTAAAAAAACTTAAAGTTCGTTTTTCAAAGAACTTATATAATTCAGTATTTCATTTTCATTTCTTTTGTAATATGTCCATTTCCCATGTCTTGTAGCGATTAATAAATTTACTTTATGCATCATAGTTAAATAATGGGAAATAGTAGATTGAGATAAGCCTGTTTTATCTTGGATATGACAAACACATACACCATCATTAAAATCAGGGACATTTATTTGTGGGGGAAAGTTTTCTTCCGGTTTTTTAAGCCAATGAAGAATATCAATTCTCACTTTATTTGACAAAACTTTATTTATTTCTAAAAAATTCATAATGCAAATATAATACAATAAATCGAGATTTGTCGATTTGTTGTGTTTTTTATATAATCTTAAGATTATGGAGCCTTATTTCAGGAAAGATCAAAATATGTGGTAATGGCTTGTATAAGATACGTAAGACAGGTGATAAACACTTTCGTTTCGGTTTAGCATAAATGCTCTATGTTAGTACTTCATTCAAATGGAACTTTCTTTTGCATGGTATTATTAGTTTTTTGTCTGGTGACAAAGGAATATAAAATGCAACTTTAGAGAAATTAAAAGGAGCTATCTCTTTCGTAATTATGTTGATAGGAAAATTAAAAACTGTTTTCTTTTAAAATAGAACAAGCAATTTTTATTTGGTGCATTTCTCTTTTTTTTAAAGATTTATAAATTTTCCTCTTAATTATCTTTAAATGTTCTCTTTGTAAGAAAGTAAAATTGGCTATCTCCTTTTAAAAAAAAGCTGTTCATGTTTTTTAATCTAAATTAGTCTTACTTAATTAATGATGTTTTTAACTAGAAATTGAACTTTTGTTTATATATATAATGAAGATGGTCAAAACAAGAAATTAAATAATAACCCGAATCATCATACATAACATAATGATAGTTTTATTAGAACTTAGGTTGTGAATAGGGAGTGTAGTTCATATTTGAAAAACGTACTTTTCCATAAAGGTTCAGAACCGAAACTTTTGTTTGGGTTATAAATTTGTTGTCAATTAGTCGTAACAATAGTTTAGGCGGTGATTAAACAACCAGATAAGCCTCTTGAATGTAACCGACTGCACTATTTTCTATATTTATTGTTGGGTAAATGTATTTAGTAGCTGGTTTAATTTATGATAATCTTAGTATACATTAATGAATTATAAGTCGCCTGTCTTGCCCTTTTTGCTGTTTAAATTTACCAATAATGTTGGCTTTCCGATTGTTGTATGTATCTTTAAAATAAATAAATTTAACAGTTCCAATAGATTTAAGTTTTCCTTTGTATCCTTTATCATAATCGGTTTCATAGTAATTAATTTTTATCGGCCCGATGGAAGTTATTCTACCTACCATTCCTGCTTTTTCACCCCATCTTGACCAACTTTCGTATGTAAATTGTTTGCTTCCGAATGATCTTATTTTACCCCTGTATCTACCTTTTTGTGTATATCCAGAAGCTGTCCAATAAGTAACTTTATTATTTCCAATTTTAGAAAGCTTACCTACAACACCAGAATTTTTATTCCAACTATTTTTAGGGGCATAAGTGAATATTAAGTTATTAATTGACTTAATTTGTCCTGATGAACCTGATGGGGTATTGTTGGTATAGTAGTCAATAGAAGCCGCAGAATTTATAAATATTGTTGTTCCTCCTACTTGATATTTCTTTTTAGGGATAATATTTTGATCTTCGGGTTTGTAAATAATTTTTTGCTAATGAACTTGAACTAAATAAGTAGATTTCATCAATAGTTTCTGATATATTGAATACTTTATTACCATCAAGTATATAGATGGTTTCTATGTAGCCTTGATCGGTATTAACATCAAATCTAAACTTCTGACTTAATAATAAAGAAGGAATAAATAAAAATATTAAAATTAAATTTTTCATAATTATCATTTTTTTTTAATTGTTTCCTTTGTTCGATTTGTATAATAGGAAATTTGATTCCTTTTAAAAAATTTGATTATTTATAATAGTAAAGTTTTCTCATTTTACAGGATTAACTTTTAATTCTTGATTATTAATAGCTTCCCATACGCTTTTAATCAATTCTGAATATTTACATAATATTTCTTTTTTTTGACTCTCAGTTAAAGTTTTTCCTACATCATATTTAGTAACAAGCTTTTGATAATCTGTTAGCAATTGATTGATTGAATTAAAATCTATTTCACTAATGAATGGCATTAACTTATATAGCTCGACACGAACATAATCTAGTTCATTGTTACGTATCTTATTATTGTAATAAAGGTCAAAAAGTAGTGATTTCCCTAATCTATCTACAAAACTATTGTAATTCGGATATATTAGGTTTGATTTGAGTTCTATTATTTTTCCCCCAGTTTTCACACTTGTAAATTCATGATTTTGATATGCTTTGTTTGAAAATATAAATAATGATAATGTTAAAACTAGTATTAAAAGTAGAGGCAAAGCAAGTGGTATTATCTTTTTCCAAAATTCATCCTTGGCAATAAAATGTAGAGAAATATGTTTTATTCCCCATTGCATTATCGACTCGTCTACTATGTCTAAATCTGGTAAATTTATAAAACGATTACAATATACATCATCGGTGGTTATATTGTTAAGTCTCTCAGGACTATTTCTATCGTTGAGTATCTGATTTTTCCATTTTAAAAGTTGTTTTTCAGATACTTTATCTTTAAATAGTTCAGGAAAAAGCTTTACTAAATCTTTCAGTTCACCAATATTTTTGTTGTTAATTTTATCTGCTACGCTATGATAAGTTATTAGTGAGGACTTTTCAGTGCAACTTATTACCCATAATAAAGTCGCAAGCTTTATATTTTGTGTTTTTTTTTCATAATTTGAGATTTAATCAACAATCAAATTATATAATTAATATACTTATGTTTTATAAATTAACATAGTTGAAAACAAGGATTGTTTTTATCTCAACGAAAATCATGCCATTATTTAATGTGTACTCTGTAATCCAATGTATTACTCAACGGTTTAGTATATGCGAAGTATTGGATTGGAAATACTTCATTTTCGTTTTAGTAATATATTTATTGATGTTTAATATTTTGATTTATAGTGTTTTAATTTAAGTTGTATGCTGTAAGTAACTGGCTTTATTCTTTTTCGAGTATTGCAGGTAATATGTATTCCATCATCATTTTATCAACATTTGAATGTGCACTTGGATTGTTGTATGCTGAAGCAGTAATAACTACAACAAAAGGAATATCTTTGAAAATAAACACCTTATTTCCTCCATTACCACTACAATAGGAAACTTCGTATTCTTTATTGTTTACTTTATAAGTTTTGTTCCAAAACAAATAACCATAGTAGCCCTTATCAAGAGTTTGTTTTATTTGTTTACTTAGACTTTTTTCTACCCATTTCTCGTTTAAAATTTGTTTTCCATTCCAAAGTCCTTTGTTTTTGTATAGTTGCCCATATTTAGCAAAGTCAAGTGCTCTCAATCTAATTCCACCTGCAGTATTACCAATATTTTGAGGTGTGTACTCCCATTGATAATTTGTTATTTCAAGAGGTTTGAACAATTTCTTGTCAGCATAAGAAACCAAACCATTAGGAGTGGATTTATGGATAATGTCTCCCAAAACTATTACACCAGCCGTAAAATATGTAAATTCTTTACCAATATTTGCTTCCTTTTTCATAGGTAAGCCAAGGGAGAATCTTACCCAGTCGTTTGTTGGATACATATTTTCCTCATTTCCTAAACTACTGTAATCATTATCGTCACCATCAAAACCAGAACTCATAGTTAAGAGTGATTTTAATGTTACAGACTCTTTTTTACTACTATGATTCTTATATAAATTTAAATTATAATAATCTTTTAACTCGGTATTTTCATTTTTTATAAACTCTTCTTCAATGGCAATGCCTAACAATGAAGATGCTATTGATTTTCCAACAGACCTTGAGTCGTGTAAACTATCTCTACTTTCTCCATTAAAATATTCTTCTAGTAAGAGTTTACCATCTTTAAGTACTACTAACCCATTAATATTTTCAAATCTCCCTTCTACTATTTTTCTATTTAATGCTTCTATTTTTTGAATATCAACATAATCTGTAGATATTTCCCAACCATTGTTTGGTTGAATTTTTTGAATTGGAACTAAACTTTCATCTATCTTAATTTTAGCTACTTCAACATTAATACTGCCTTTAGCTAAAATAGTGCCTACCTTTAATGTATCTAAATTTACATAAGGTTTTACTTCTATGGTTAGTGAATGACTCCCTTCACTTAATTCGTCTTGACCACCACCTAATTTCATAAACTTTAACCACATAAACCAACCCCAGTAATCTAATTTTTTTGTTGCTACCAAACGTATAGTGTGGTTAAGTTTTTCTTTTTTAGACGCTTTTAATCCTGCTCCTTTATTTAAATTTTCTACGTAAACTATTTTTTCATCTACAAAAAAAGAAAATTGGAAATTGCCTTTTTCTAATAATTCATCTTCTGTTAAATTTGGAGCTATTTTTTGAAGACTTTGTATTAGCGGCTCCTCTAGAGTGAAATGAATATTGAGAACCCCATCTTTGTTTAAAGTGAACCTATTGATGTAATTGTATGCTGTCGAGTTGATTTTTTCGATGTCATCTTTGGAAAAATATAAGTTCTCTTTTTTGTCTAAACTAGTTTTTTTTGATTGTGAAGTGGTACCGTTCTTACAAGATATTAGTACACAGGTTATAAGAACTAAAAGATAATTCGATTTCATTCTATGAGTTTTGATTGATTCTTGATGAAAGAACAAAGATGAGAGTATTTAATTTTTAAAAATTGTATAAAATTAACATTGAGAAATTTTCTTCAAGAGTTTTGAAGGTGTTGTGTGGTAAATTTGTTTAAAGTTTGAGATAAAATGACTTTGGTCATAAAAACCAGAAAGGTAACAAATTTCTGTCATTGAAAGTTTGTTTGAAACGATTAGGTTAAAAGCTTTATTGATTTTAATTACTCTTATATAATTCCCTAAGCTTGTTCCGAAATATTTTCTAAATGCTCTAGATAAGTGTACAGGATGTACCCCTAAAATCGAACTTAAATTATTTAAGGAATAATCGATGTTTTCTTCAAATAACAGTTCTTGAAGTTTCTTAGCCCAAATAGGGGCTTTAGATTGTTCTTCTGTACTTTTGCCTATTGTATTAAAAATATTAATTAAACTACTCTCAATACTTATATTCGAATACTGATCATTTATTTTGGTTTCGATAAAGACTTGATTCATCAAATTCTTTATTATTGGATTCTTTAAGTTGATGCTTCCTTCAAAATCTTTTAAGTCGATGTCAAAATTTAAAAACCATTCCTGATTTAGTTCAATATGAAAACCTCTAGTAAATACTGGTGGTTTAATATTGTAGTGTGTGTCTTGCCAATTATGAAATAATAGGTCTCCAGATTCTAAATAGTAGGATTCTTTTTTATTAGATTCAAATAATTTTCCTTGAAGTAGATAGGTGAAGTATGGGTTTTCGTGATAATGCCAATCAACTTTACAATGAGTATATTCTGTATCGGTAATTATTAGATTGTCAAAAGCTGATTTTTGATAATGTGTTCCGTAAAATTCTCCTTTTTTTAGTTTGTTCATTCTGTATTTTCATATGTTTGGCCATGAAATATAGCTATGGGTTAAAATTTATTTAGGCTAATAATTTAAGTATTCTATTAGATGCTTTATAGTCTAAATATGCGTGTAATCTTATTTTGTTGTATAAATTAATTACATTTTTTGCTGCTTTTTTGTGTGGTCTTATTTTGCAAAGTATTGTTTTAGATGTAATTAGCCTTTTAAAATTACATATGCACACGCACATTGTCTTGGCATTTTTATACATATATTTAAAATTATGTAGCCTTATTTCAGGACAGCCTATGATCGCTGTTAGCATTTTTGCATGGAACTTAGCTTACAAAAAGGGACTACTTTTCACATTAACATAATAGCTAAATTTTTATATTTTTTGATTTTGTCTTTTTTTAATGCCAATTTTTCAAATCACAAACATCTCTAAATTAAATAAAATTGTAGTGAGTAAATTAAAAATATGGTGTTCTTTTAGATTACCACAAAATTTTGTCTTAAAAAAATACCAGCTATGTTTTATGCATAGGGTTAACAAATTTGTAACTTATAAGTTAAACTTTATTTTGTGTGTATATCTTACTTCTATTTTTTTTCCTTTATGTTCAGCAGGATGAAGTTTAGGAAGACACTTTATTATTCTTACCGCTTCATTATCAAAAAGTTTAGAAATCTTATTTTTATTTTGTTCTAAATTTTTAATGTAAGCTTCAGCTCTAGATTTTATGTTTTTAATTTCGCCTTTTTTATTAATAAGAAACTCTACGTAAACATAGCCATTTATTGAGTCTTTTTTAGCTTCATTAGGGTATTGTATGTTTGTTTTAATATGTTTTGTAATTCCTTTATTAAAGTTTTTTACCATTTCAGAAGTACTTGAGATTTTATCACCTTTGAATCTTGGAGGTTGTTGTACAATATGAAGAGGCACTTTTTGAAACTCCGATATTTCAACAGTATCTTCAATTTCAATAACCTCCTGTGAAAACACTGTAAAGCTAGATAATATAATGCAAAATAGAATGAAAGGTTTAATCATTGTAAGTTTTATTTTAATGTTTGTTAAGGGTTGGTAAATCATTAGTAGGAAAAAAGAAAGTCGGTAAATTTTCATCTAAATATTTTTTTTAATTTATACCAAAAGCCTGTGTTAATAATATTTTCTTTTGAATTTAAGAAATTTTCCTTAATACTTTCGTTTGTTGGTTGAAGGTAAAATTTTAAAAACTCATCTTTTTCAATAAAGTATTGTCCAAATCCCCATATTTGATCACTAGAACTTATGAGGCCTGAAGTTAACTCTGCAATGGAAGCACTAATAATTGCACAAATAATATTCGTAGTCTCATCCTTTTTATCTGAATTGTGTAAAAACCATGATTTGTTTATTTTTTTAGCTTTCTCAAATTTAGTTTCTAAATTATTGATAGTTTTAGTATTGTCTTTTTTTCCATTTAATGGCCACCAAGGGTCTTGTGGGTCAGTTTCTGGGTCGAAAATTACGTTATGGTCAGTTTTTATAGTGCCTGAAATTTCTTTGGAAGAAAAAATAATTAATTGATTTTTTTTCCATTTGAATATATCTCCTAGATTAACTTCAAGATAAGACTCTTTATTTTCTGCTCCGTTATAGTCAAAAATACTTGCTTGAATTTTGACCTTTTCTTGGAGTTTAATTATATCTAGGGATGAGTTAATGTATTTTTCAGATAGTTTTATTATTTCTCCAAAAGTAATTTCGGTGTTTTCAGTAGGTATTACAGTTATGGTAGAATTCATTGTATTTAATTATTTTTAGGCTTAAGTTATTGAATACAGGAAGTCGCGTTTTAATTAATGTTAATGGTTTGTGTAAGGTTAGTTGTGTTGTTTAGCAAATATTTTAACAAAATATAAACTGAGTAAAAAATCCGTTTGAATTTTCAAAGGTAGGCTAGAATTAGAAATATATAATGTAAGCTTATTGGTAACTGGTTTTAATTTAGTAATTCTGTAAGTTTTTCATTTAGCTTTTCTCCACGTAAATTTCGTTCAATTATTTTTCCGTTCTGGTCGATAAGAAAATTATCAGGAATTCCATTTATTCCATATATTAGAAAAGCTGTATTGTTTTTATTCAAATCGCTTACTTGTAACCAAGGCAACTCGTCTTTTTCAATTGCTTTTAACCAACTTTCTTTTTTTGTATCCTCAGAAACTGCAAAAATTTCAAACCCTTTATTTTTGAATTTATTGTAAGTTTTTACCAAGTTTGGATTTTCTTGTCTACAAGGGCCGCAATTCGAAGCCCAAAACTCCAATAATACTAACTTTCCATTAAATTCAGATAATCTTCTCTTGTCACCTGTAGCGTCTGTCATTTCAAAATCAACGTATTTCTCTCCGATTTTAGGATCTTTATTTAGTTTAATATATCTGAATGTACTTTTACCAAATTCTGAATTCTTATTGTTTTTTGAAAATTGGTTAAATAATTCATTCGTTTTTTCTTTTCCCCAAGACTTGGCATAAGATGATAATAAATATGCACTAAATAATTTATCAGGATTATTTTTTATAAATTCAATTCTGTATTTGTGTCTTTTATTTCTGGGTATTGTATCGATTTTGTGTCTAAAAATTGTACTTAATGTTTCCGTTTCAGACCCCATCACTTTTGCATTTCTAAAGTCAGAATTTGTTGCATCCATAGTCATTTTATTATTTTCCAACCATAAAAATCTATAATGTGAATAATCTTTTGTTCTTAAAATTACTTGCATTGGTGATTTGGTTAACATAGTTTTAAAATGAAATTTGTTATCAATAACTTCTGTTGAATCAATTAAATCATCTTCAAAACTCAGAAAAAGTTTAGTTTTATTTTCAATTCCATTTGTAGTTCCAAATAATGAAAATTCCTCTTTTTCTTTTTCGTTACAGGAAATGATTAGTAATGCTGTTATTCCGAATATTAATTTTTTCATAGGTTTTCGATTAGCTTTTTGCCAACGTTCTGTGTATGATTAATTACAATTTTTATTCAAATGTAACTAAAAATTGTTGTTTTTGTTATCAGTTAGTTCTTTTAAAAGTTTACTAAACTTTACAAATAATTTTATTTACTTTTCACCTCAGTTCTGTGTTAGCAAATGTTAGAGATTTATTTAACCCTGAAGAAATTATTATCTGTAAAACAGCGACTAAAATATTTCGATTTGTCTTGGTCTCCAATTGTAATTCCGCTTGACAACTTACTTTCAGTTCCTCTAAAATAACTACATGTACCAGAAGTTAAACCGGCAAGTGTATAATCTTTCCAATTAGCACCTAAATTGTTTTCTAATTCCTTTTCTGTCATTGGAGTTAGATTTTCTCTAGGTGACCAAGTTGTTCCGTTTTCTATTAATTGCTGGAGATAATAACCAGATTCATCTTTTTTTATTACAAACTCTACCTGTCCACCTTCTTTTGATGAGAACTCCCCGATTAGGTGGTCGTTTGAAAATATTGTATTGTCATTTTGGCTGCAGCTTAAAACGAATAATGAGATAAGAAGAATTGAAATTTTTTTAACCATAGTTCTCTATTTATAAATTTAAATGTGTTTAATATTTACTAACGTTCTAGTTACTGTTAATAAGGGAATTAGAAAGCGATTAATTTCCGAATAAGCACGTAGCTAAAATTATTTATTTTTATAAGTACACTCAAAATATTTAGTAATACATTATTAAAAATAGTAGTTTTTAGTTTTTGAATTAAATACCAAAAACCGAATTAATTATAGCTTTTGCTGTAATGAGTTTTTATTTCAGTTCTCCATTTTCTTTGAGAAATCTGAATATTTTTTTATCCACTTCTGATATAATGTTTAAATCGTTATAATTCAGCCATTTTATTTCTTTAATTTCACTTTTCGGACTTAAAATCCCTTCATATTTCGCCTTATAACAAGTCATTTTAACTAAAATACCTTCTTTTGCTCCGTCAGATTGGGCTTTGAAAGTTCCTACATATTTAACTGTTTCGTTTTTAATTTGTACGTCTAACTCTTCCAATATTTCTCTTACAAGAGTTTGTTCGTCAGTCTCTCCTAATTCTCTTTTTCCCCCAGGAATATAGTATTTTGTTTTTCCTCTAGATCTTGTACTTAAAATTTGTCCATTCTTTATTTCAATAAATGCTATTTTATCAATTTCTTTCATTTTTTGGTCAGTTTTGTCAAATACAATGCGTTTGGGGATGGATTATTGTAGTATTTTGGATCTATTCTGATTTTTATATAGTTCAGCCTGTGTTTTACTCTGCACACTTTTTCAATTTCAGTTAAGTTAACAATTCAGAAACTTACTAAATTCAGTATTCTGTTTAGTTTTCAGTTTCAATTCATATTTCAATTTCATAAACTTGCTAAAAATCCGTTATATTTTTTATTCAGTATTTGAGTGAGAAGTCAATTTTTTGTTTTTTTTCAGAAAACTTGAAATTACTTTTAAGATATAAAGAATACCAAGAAATGAAAATATTCCACAAATTAAATATTTGTCTTTTGAATAATAATAAACACTTCCAATAATCCCTATAATCAGCCAAATTAAATCGGTGTAAATATTACCTTTAAATAGTTTGTTCATAATTTTTTCTTTTTTTTAACAACTTAAAATTTTTAATGCGCTCCGTTAATGAATGCTAGCTTATTTGTATAAAATTAGTTGCGTTATTTAAGCACTAAATTTAGCAAATATATTACAGATAGAAAACACGTTATAAACTAGCAATTAATTTTATAAAGTGTTACCTACTGACTTTCTCACTTATTAATCTTTCAATTTCTACAATTGATAAATTTACACCCAAAACGATGCCATTCTCGTCTATTAAATAATTGAATGGAATTGCTTGAATTCCGAGTTCATCATTTACTTTTTTGTCTATATCAATTAGGTTAGTCCAATTTAGAGTATCCTTTTTGATTGCTTGAAGCCAACTCTTTGTGTTATTGTCAATAGATACACTTACAATATCAAAATTTTTATTATCAAATTTATTTTTGAGTTTTATCAGTTCAGGATGTTTTATTCTGCAAGAGGTACACCAAGAAGCCCAAAAGTCAACCAATGTTGTTTTACCTAAAAAATTATGTAATGCCAATAACTTTGTCTTTAGTATTTGGTAGACTAAATTTCAAAAACGACTTATTTATTCCATAATCATCAAGGTTTGCGATTCCCATTTTAAACATTTCCAAACCATCTTTATTTTGTTGTGTTGTGTCAATTTATGTGTAAAGTTCTATAAATTCATTTTTAGTTAATATTGGTTGTACTAATGCTAATTCCCCTAAATTTTTTCCACTTAATGGATGATTTTTGTTCTCCTCAATAAATGACTTTAGCTTATTATATTGTATAGATTTAAAATTTTCTTTGTTTTGATTAGCATGGAAGAAGTTTTTATATTCTTCTTGAATTAAAAATGTTTTTGAACCTTTAACATCATTTATTTTCAAAACGTTTAGCGGTGTACCATTGTTAATAGCTTTTTCGTAATCTGTTTGAATTTTTTATTCAAAAAACAGTTTAAATTATTGTAGGTACTAAACTACTAGTTTTAATGCGTCAAGAAATTGAGTTTTACTTATTTCTAATACTCTATCTTCATTTTTATTTTTTAGACCAATCCATAGAAAAGAATGAGTATGTTCACTAGAATAACATCCTTCAACATTTTCAATATTTAATAATTCTTTAATGCTTATTTTTTTAACTGCTTGATTTCCCCAATTATATAGGTTTTCAGATGCTTCTTCTTCACTACTAAAAAGTACAAGAGTGTAGTCATAATCTTTATCGGCAGGCAAAAGTCTCCATACTGTTTTATTAGCTATATCTCTTGTAACACCCCATACATAGGTTTGTTCTTTTAATATATGTATCCATTCTGTTTGAATTGGATCAATAATATTACAAACAGATTTAATTCGTGATTCAGGATCATATGTATCATCATCGGATAGTGAGATTATAAAATCATTATTCTCAATACCAAAAGATGATTTTATAAATTCTTTTTGTTTTAATAATATCTCTAATGTTATTAGTTTTATTCTTTCAATTAGTTCAGAAGTTTCATCTTCATTATCCTTCTTAAACTGTCGTAATTCACTAAGAATATTTGATGTCATTCCTTTAGATTCATCATTTTGTTCTAAATCAAAATAGTCCCATGCACCTGTATCGTAATATGAGTCTTTATCTAAATCTTCATATTCACTATCTGAAAGTAAAGATACCCACCATGACTTATTCCAACCATCTTGATATACACTATCATCAAACAGAACATGTAGTCCAAACCCAGCAATATTTAAGTCTTTTTGATGTTTAGCATGATAAGTAATATCACTCTTAATTGCATGTGTTATTTTATTTTTTAAATCTGTTTTTTCTAAAAAAACATCATAAATATTATTTTCCATTCTTTTTAAATTATTATTATATTAATTTCTTTCAATTAAACATAACGTTTGGGCTATAGTTTGTTTTGGAGCTTCGGTTCTAAATCAAAAAATAAAACGCAAACTTTGGTTAAGCTATTAGTTGCATATAGCATCACTTAAACCAAAATAAACTATACCCTTTTGTTGTGTGTTTTACCATTCTCTTACTTTTCCTTTATGCCAAAATTTGCCGCTTTCAGGGATTTTGTTAAGTAAGGTTTTAAAATCATTGGCAACTTCTACTGGTTTTCTTGATGCATCATTTCCCCCATATCAGTTTGTGTCCACCCTGGGTCAAAAGACGAGACAGTTATGCTTTGTGAATCTAGTCTTTTAGCCAGTAATTTTGTGTACATATTCAAGGCAGTCTTTGACATTTTATAGTGTGGCTGAAATTCATCGAAATTTTTTTCGCTGAACGAACCCCAACGGGAAGTAACATTAATTATTTGTCCATTAGTATTAAAATTGGGAACCAATTTTTCAGTTAATTCAATTGTTCCAAATAAATTGATATCAAACGTCTGCTTTAAGAGGTCAAGGTTTATTTTTGATACGTTCCAATTTTCTAATAAAATTCCAGCGTTCTTAATAAGAAAGTCAATCTTCATATTTCCTATAATTTTAACGAATTCATTTATTGATTTACTTTCAGAGAGATTTAATTTAAAACACTCAAAGTTCAATTTTGAAATTGAACAATTTTTAGAAGTAGAAGTTCCGATAATTTTTACGTTATCATTGTTAGTTAGTAAGTCAGCTGTAGAAAATCCTATTCCTTTACTGCATCCAGTTATTACCCCAATTTTCATTTATTGATTTAGATTTTAGATATGTACCACAACGTTTTGGTTAGGCTATGTTTTAATGAAGTTTAGATTTTGTTAGCGGTATTTTTCTTTTTACATTTTTTTTCAAAGGACTCTTTATCGAAGAAAACATATTTTTCTGTATCTCTAAAAAAAGTTTTCAAAGTAATGTTTTTATCTATTAACCAGTTTCCATCACCATCTTTTATACACTTATAATTATCATATGTTCCTGCCCAAATAGCCCAACCTTTAGAAATGAAGTGGATTTTAGAGAGTTCTAAAATTAACTTGCCCATTTTCATTTTATTAGGGAATTCTGAAAATTTATTATGTCTAGACATATCATCTCCCATACATACACTGTCTCTATCAGATTCAATAATTACTTTTTTATTGTTAAATAAATCCCACATAATCAATTCTTAATTTGTGTTTTTATGAGCTCCATCCAAAATGAAGAGCATAAATTTCGTTTTTACTTTCAAAGAGAATATCATCTCCAACCATATCTCCGCCTATTTCATGAGCAAAATATGTATCAATACCTTCCAGTTTATAAGTATTTAAATCAGACATGTTTGAAAGAAATTCGAAAATTGAAGTCTTAAATAATTCCTCTTTTGGGTAATAAAATTCTGTTAACTCTTCTCGACAATCTAAACTTGTTCTATGTTCTCTCCAATATTTTAATTTATCCTCAATCAAATTTTTAAAATCAGGAATTGATAATAGCTTTAAGTTTTCAATTTTCCTTTCTTCAACTATTTTTTGTTTATCACCAATCATAACAAAAGGTGTTTTGTATGCTTCAATATTTAGCAAATAAGTTTTAAGTCGATTGACCAAACTCTTTCCATTTGGAAGATTCACTTTTGTGAAATAATATTGACCTCCACAATTTGGAGATTCTTCTTGCATTTCATTTAGATATGAGTTTATTTTTTCGTGCATTTCTTTAATGTCTCGTCCTGAAATATAGCTACAGGTAAAAATTGAATTTACACTGATAATTTATATACCATGATTTGGAGTTTTAAAGTTTAAAGATAAATGTAATCTTACTTCATTGTATAAATTAATTGTATTTTTTCTGCTCTCTTTGCGTGTGCTACGTTATCAAAGGTTTGATCGAGATAAAACTCGTCTTTTAGTATACCCTTTACACGTTCTGCCATGGTATTTTCATAACAATGATTTTCTTGGGTCATACTGATATCTATCTTTTTTCTTTTTAATATTTGCGTGTATACATTACTACAATATTGTATACCTCTGTCTGAATGATGAATAAGCTGTTTAATATTTTTAGCTTGATAAATAGCCTTATTAAGAGCTCTTACACATCCTTTTAATTCCAAACTGTCACTAAGGTCATAACCCACTATTTTCCTTGAATACATATCAGTTATTAAGGCCAAGTAACAAAATCCTTTTACGGTTCTAATGTATGTTATATCAGAAACCCAAACTTGGTTAGCTCTAGTAACTTCTAAGTCTTTTATGATGTTATTATATTTATAAAAACGATGATAAGAGTTTGTAGTTCTAGCACTTGTTTTCTTTCTAAGTGTTAGCATCTGATTCTTTCTAAGCACATTAAATAAAGTGTCTCTACCAACTTTAATAGTACCTTTATTAAAATCTACATCTAATGATTTTACAAGTTTACGCACGCCTTCTCTAGGAAGAGATTTGCGTCTTTTTCTAACTATTTTTATAATCTTTTTCTCGAGTTCTAAACGTTTATCAGCTCTAGATTTGTATTTGTAATACGCATCACGTTTAAGACCAAAACAATGTGTTATAGTAGTTAAAGAAGCAAATCTCTTAGATTTTTCTTTAGCTTTAATTAAGCCTTTATAGGTAGCTTTTTTTTAGCTCATTAACTGATTTATAACCAAGGTCTTTAGCTGCTACTTCAAGGTAAGAATCCATTACCATAGCATTGAGTATCCTTTTTAAGTAGTAGTTTTTTAAGCTGTTAAATCTCTTTTTGAAGTGCTTTGATTCTAGATATTTCGTCTTTAGTTTCCACTTTTACTCTGGTGTTCATTAAGTCTTTACGTTTGTACTTTTTAATCCACTCATTGACAGTTGTAGGAGCAATAGAGTAGAGTTTACAAAGTTCGCTCTTTGTGTGTTTTCCGATTGTAAGTTCGGCTAATATTTTTAATTTGAAAGGTTCACTGTAACGTCTAATTACTTTGTCATTTCTATACATAATGTTTAAAATTATGTAGCATTATTTCAGGAGGGGTCACAGTTATGGTTTTTCAATAGGGTCTTTATATTCAGCTTTTAATTGAACTTTTGAATCGGTAAATTCTATCGCCTTTAAGTCATTTTTCAAACTCCAAATTGTCTTAGTCATAAATTTATCTAAATCAGTAGGAATTTCCATTTTACTATCTTGAAATTGCTTTACTAAAACACTTAAATATTCTGCTATTGTAATCTGCCCATCAGCGTCAAGAAACATTTCTTGATACCAGTACTCCATTGTTGTCATTTTTATTTTTCCTTTTTCATCTTTTTCAAATATTGAAATTTGTTCAGAGTTAATCCAATTCCATTTTTTTATTCTTGAAAAATATTTGTCTTTGTGCTCATACGTTTCAATAAAGTCAAACTCAGGTATTGATTTATTCCTTTTAAATATGTTCTTAAATATTCCCATTTTGAATTCTAATTAGCAATTGAGTACAACGGTTTGTGTAAAATGCGTTTTACTGTATTTTTACATTTTGTTGTAAAACGTTACTTCAATATTTTTCTTTCGTTGACAACCTTGTCAATATTAATTTTAACTTCAGTTTTTTGATTCATTGAGAAATCAATTTCATCCACAAAACCGAGATGCTGTATTACAAAATCCTCTTCTTCAAAAGATCTTTCGCCTCTTCTCATACCCCAAGTGTCGTATTTATGATTTGTTCGGTATCTTATCGTTTTGTTTGGCATGATTTCTGCAACTTTATGATTAAACCTCTCTGGTGATGCTATTTCTAGGAGCGATAATTTTTTTGAAGAGATTACATGTATTTCAAATAAAGAGTCCTCAGTTCTTTTAATTTTTAAGAGTCCTAAATTCAAAATCCTATGATTTTTCGGATATATGGAAACATACGATTTGTTTTCCTTAACATATTCACTTATAACTATCATACCAATGGATTTATCTAATTTTATTTTTGGTTTTAATTTTTTTAACAACAAAAGTCTACTTCCAATCTTTGATGCGCAGGAGTATTGAGCTTCATTCGGCCAGTTATTTAAGTAATTTCTATACCCAGAATTATAGGATGATTTCATTATTCTTTCACTGTTTTCAAATATCCTAATCAGTTCTATCATATTTTAAGACGGTTAAAATGTTTTACAACGCTTCAGCTATGGTTAGTACGGGAATTAAAAAGAGATTAATTTCCGATTAAGCACTTAGCCAAAACTTTTTATTTTCTTTATTTTTTTGTTCTAAAGCCAAATCCAGAAGTTTGGCGGACATTCTAAATATACAAAGACCTTAGTACAAAACCCTAAAACCCTTATTAATTATAACCATTGTTAGCTTTTAGTGCTTTTATTAGTTTGACTCTTTGTAGCTTTTAACCCCTCAAGACTTGTATGAAATTTAGAATTATTTTTTTCGTGTCATTGTTTCTGAAACCAATTTCCTAGTCTGTTCTGATTTAGATGTAATTAGTACCAGTTTGCCTGAATTATAATGAATGTTGACTCCATTTTGTAAAAAAATAATAGTCTCATTTGCATTATCAAAGTATACAGCACAAACTTCTTTTAGATTTTTTTCTGCATTTGCTAACAGGTAAATTTGACTTAAAATTAAGTCATTTGGCTTATTCCAAACTTTTATCTGTTCTCCTTTTATTTCATTATTATTTTCGTCAATAATAAATTCTACACTAAATCCGTCATAGTTGAAAGTCAAAATCCCACTCCAATTCTCATCGCTATTTTTCTTTATTTCATTAACTTTTTGACCAATTTTTTTGTCGGAGATGATTTCTCCAGTGTCTAAAAAATATTTAATATTTATTATTTTGTTTTCCATTTAAAGCTTTGATTTCGTATACAAGCTCTCGCATTAAAGCTAACGTTTAGTATAAATTGCCTTTGAATGCTGTTATTTGTTAATTTTTAGAATATTCTTTAGTTTGTCTAACTATATTCTTCAAATCTTTAATCATTGACTCCAATTTATCAATTTCTGGCAATTCATTATTTTGATAATTATTTATCATTTTTTGAGTTATAAATAGCTTCATCAATATTTTTTGATCAGATAAGTGTAACTGCAAAGAGGTAATTGAATCCATTTTGTTTTCATGATTTATTAGCTTTCTCTCATAGTTTTTTTCAAGTTTGTTAATTATTTTAAGTATTTCAATTTTTCCTATACTATCACTAATATTATTAACATAAAATTTGGCTGTATTCCAATATTCAACATTGTTTTTCCTGTAAGCTAAATAATCATTTGTTTTCTCTTGTAGACTATCAGCTAAAATTTCATTAATTCTAATATTCAATTCTTTCAATTCTTTGTTTTTATCAAGAGCTTCATGAAATAGTTTTTCAATAATATTTTCATGATACCTTTTGGAAAAAGAATAAGATGAATTGGTTTTATTATCATTTAATGCCTCCGGTGTTCCAAGTAAGTCTTCTATATTTTCAGTAGTTTCAATTTTTTTGTTTTGGGAACAACTAATTAGTAGAATGCTAAAAATTAAAGTCAATAGTATTTTCATAGTTAGATTTTTTATTTAATGGTGTACAACGGTTTCGTATAACCGTCAGTTATGGGTAAATTAGTAATTATTTTCGGTTTGACACTCACTTTACCAATTCCGAGTGGATTCGGACGTAGTCGAATCCGCCGTAATTGTGGTTATACCTCTTAAGTTAGCATTTTATTAAATTAGTTATTTAATCATAAAGAACCAAAGAGTGGAATAAGATTATGATACACGTAGAGACTATGATCTCGTCAACATTCATAATCCCTACTCTTTTCTATGTTAAATTCGTTCAGTTCTATGAAGCTTTAGACTTCGATTTCAGGTTGTTGAATTCACAATAGAGTGGCTCTTTACAATCCTTTTTTCTTATGAATAAAGATATAAAATATTTAGGAATAGACATTAGTAAAGACGTCTTTGATGTATGCGACAATAACAAAGCCCATTATCAGTTTACCAATGGCAGTTCAGGCTTTAAAAAGTTTTTAAAATTATTAGCTACAAATTCCATTTGCGTTATGGAACCCACAGGGTATTACCATAGTCGTTTAGCATATTTTTTACTTGACACAGGTATCGGAGTTTGTGTGGTTAATCCTTTAAAAATTAAGCGCTATATCCAAATGAATCTATCGAAAATAAAAACTGATAAGAGTGATGCAAAAATGATTCAGCAATATGCAAAAGATTGCGAACCTACACTGTGGACTGGGCAATCAAAAAAACAACAAGAAAACTTACAAGTAACTCGTATGCTCAGTATTTACAGTAAACAGAGCACACAATTAAAAAATAAAATACATGGAGAAGAAGTATTAGGTACTACAGCAAAAGGTGTGGTTAGATCTATTAAAAGGAGTTTGAAAAACCTAGAAAAGGAGATTGAGGTTTTAGAAAAGGCATTACTCGAAAATGTAAAAAAAGAATACCAAGAATCATTAACTTTACTCAAAAGCATTCCTGGAATAGGTAATAAAACAGCTTTAATGTTACTAGTTCTTACCGATGGATTTCAGCGTTTTCAAAGTGCTAAAGAGTTATGTAGTTATGCTGGACTGACTCCAATAATAAGACAAAGTGGAACTAGTGTTAAAGGACGACCAAGAATTAGTAAAATGGGAAATCCAAAACTGAGAAATTTACTTTTTATGTGCAGTTTTAATGCCTGCAAATACAACCAAGCTTGTAAAGCTCTTTATGATAGAATTGTTGCCAAAGGTAAGAGTAAAAAACTTGCTTTAATAGCAGTGTCTAACAAACTATTAAAACAAGCTTTTTCAATTGTTAAAAACGGTGTTCCGTTCAATAAAGAGTACAAAAGTACTTTGGTTATAAATTAAAGGATTTTTATTTGGTTTTTACCTCAGTTCTTTGTTAGCGTTAGTTTTTTATCCTGCCGCTTGATGTTCAATTAGTATCAATTTGTTATTCTGAATTTCAAATGTATACCATGATGCATATTCGTTTGTTGAATCATAAGTACTTCCAAAATCAAATGCAGTATCATCTGATAATAATTCGGAATGTCCCATATCGTTATAACTTAATACAATTTTTTTTCCTTCTATTTTAATTGAAGTTTCGTTTAGAAAATAGCCATCATCAGTTGTTATTTTATAAAGTCCATTTTCGTTATACCAATGTATTCCTTTAATATTTATTTTAGTTAGAATATCTTTTAATTCAGATACAACAGCATTTTTATGTTCAATACTAAAATTTTTGGTCACATTACTTATTACAATGTTTATTTCTGAAGTATCATTTTTGTTCAAAGAAATCAAAAACATTTCCAATTCTTTAATTATTGTCTTTTTTAAATTAATTTTCTCCTTTTCCTTTTTTGAATAAAGACTTATATTTTCTTTTTCAAAACTGTTCAAATCAATATTGTTTCCTTGTTTGTTATTTGGTTTGTACCAATTATACTTGTTTAAGAAATAATCTTTCAACCTTTCGTCTTTAAAATCATATTGATGTCTTGCAAAAATCTCATTTCGCAGAATTTTCAGCTCCAAAAGTGTTAAATGGCTAATATCTTCTTCGGAATATTTCTGTGAATCACATTCAGAGCAATTTTCAATTTGAGAAAATACACTTTGTTTTAATGTAAATATTATGATTAATGCAAGGATTTTTTTCATAATTATAGGTAACATTTAGTATAAGAAACGTAGGGCAATAAACAACCACTTTCGTTTCGGTTTATTACTTAGCTAAATATAAATATTTTGCATTTATCTTTTTCTATAAACGCCAAATTTTATATTTGGCGGCTTTACAAATAAAACAAAGACCTTTCGATTAAGCCCGAAAGCCCTATGTTTTCTTATACCTTGTTGTAGGCAGTTTTATTTTATGCCAAATAAATTCGACTCGGTTATGTCTAAATTTTTATGCTTTCTTAAAAATTCAGTTACTATCTCAATTCTTACACCAATAATTCTATTCCTATTTTCTTTTGGCCAATCGGTCATTATAGCTACTAGATTTACTTTTGATAAATTGTTTATTTCCCATAAACCACATCCACTCATTCCAAACAAATTAGGCCCAAAGCTTAACGTTTGTGACTTAACGTTTAGGGCGTTTTTTCTATCATATTCAACAATAACATTTAAGTAGTGTTCTCTATTATACTTTGTGTATTAAGATTTATTTACTGGAAAAGTAAAGTTATAAAAAGGACGAATATGGAATGATTTTTTGGTAAACGATTTTTTTGACCATGTTGATGGAAATCCATAAAGCATATACATCTGGTTTTTTACAAAATTATGATTAATCAAAACTTGTTCTTCTTCAAGAAATGAATAAGTTGTTTTTAATTCTTTTATGCTTTCGGAGTCTAATATTAATATCCCAATATCTAAATTGTCGTTTTCTCTATTCAATCCGGGATGGTTAGATATTATTTCTCCTCCAGGTTTGAACATAAATTTCCCGTTTTCTATAGGAATAAATATTTTTCAAAATCATCAAATACATATGCTGCTGAAATGAGAAGATGTAAATTTCATATTCGAATTAAAACTCCACTTCCGTGAGCCTTGTATTTATCTAGATCTTTTATAAGAATTACAGAATGGCTTCTAATTTTGATTGAATGTTCCAAAAATGATGATTTCACATGTAGTCGTTTTGCAAATTATCTACAACGGTTTGTGTATGGTTAGTTGCGCATATAAATGTACTTTTTTTATAGCTAAATACTAGCTTTATAAAAAATCACTTACCTTTGGTCTAGCAAGGAATAGCGATTAACTATACACTTTGTTGTAAACTGTAACGGATGCTATTCAATAATTTGCTAAAATCAATTCCTTTGCTCAGAAACAAATTTTATCAACTTCTCATCTCTAATATTCTGTTTATTGTTCAATAATTTTAGTCTACTCTTTTCATTTTCTCAATATTATACATTTTAAATAAATCAACAAATCCCTTTTTTATTTTATCGACTTCAGAATGAGGTGTCTCTTTTTCTAGAAAAATTGTTATACTAGATGAATTTTTCCCATCGAAATGTTCTTCAGTTTTTATATTAATTTTTTTAGTTCCTATAGAGTTATTTGGAAAAAATATTTGAATGTATTTACTTTCAACTTCTTCCTTGACTGTAATTTTTGAATACTCTTTTGCGGTCAAGTAGTATGCTGTTGAACAAAGTTTAAAAGCTGTACAGAATTGTATAAATTTAATCGTTTTGTTATTATTAATTTCAACCTCATGAAGTAAATAATTGTAATTTTTCTCGCTATCATAAAGTTTATGTGTATCTATTTTTTCATTCAAATACAGAAGCGCTTCTGCTTTAGTCTGACTTGAACATTGCGTGTATATAGATAGTAAAAAGAATACAATAAATAAATTTTTCATAATTGGGTAATGTTTTTTTGAGTTATGGTTTACAATGTCGAATTAAAATGAGTATTTTAATATTTTTATACAGCAAAACTAGCTTTAATATGTAGTCAATAAAATAGGTAATTGTACTGGTTTTATATCCGTAGGATTACGGAGGAGTGATAAAAGAAGAAATTTGAGTACTATTAGATATCTGAGGTAAATCCGTTTCTTATGCCATATTTAATAAGACCAACAATGGTTTTTACTTTTGTTTTTTGGATAATGTTTTGACGATGTGTATCAACTGTTCGTCTTCCAATAAAAAGTTTGTCTGCAATTTCTTGACTGCTATATTCTTGGCAAATTAATTCGAGAACTTTTATTTCTCTATTGGTCAGTTCATTTGTTTCTATTTCAATTCTTCGTTCTTTTTTTACCTTATTCACCATAACTGACAAGACTTCTTTGCTATAATAAGTACCATTGTCGGTAATTTTAGTTAGTGCTTCTATGAGCTCTTGTTTTCCTGTGTTTTTGAGAATATAGCCGTCGGCTTCACTCATCATTATTTCGCTAACAATTTCTTTGTCGTTATGCATTGATAATACAAGTACTTTCAAGTTTGGGTAAATAGATTTTATTGTTTTAGTAAACTCTATTCCATTCATTCCTGGCATACTAATATCTGTAATAACAATATGAACAATTTCTTTTTTAAGTTGCTCTAATGCATTTTCAGCACAAAGGTATTCAGATACAATTTGCAAGTATTCTTCTTTTCGAAGTAACGATTTAATTCCATCAATAAACATTTGATGATCGTCTACAATCATTATTTTTACAGGTGCTTGCATATTTAAATAATTACATTAATTGTGATATCTGTTCCTTTTCCTTCAGCAGAAACAATATTAATTTCACCATTTATCATGGAAACTCTAGAAAAAACATTTCGCCAACCTATACCTTTACTTTGGTGGATAGTAGCTACATCAAACCCTTTTCCATTATCCGAAATTAAAAGGTGTACTTTGTTGTTTATTCGATTTAATACTATAGTAATCTTATCAGCTTTAGCGTATTTAATGATGTTGTTTAGAATTTCTTGAACAACTCTATATAATGCAATTTCTTTACTTCCCTCTAATCGGTTATCCATTCCTTTGTAGTTAAAATGAACAAGAAGTGCTTTAGACTCATTTATTGTACCGGTAAATGATGCAATGGCAGAAACCAATCCGTATTCCATGAGTGTGGCTGGCATCATATTGTGTGAAATAGTACGTACTTCATTTACAGCTTCGTCTATCAAATTCATTGAATTTTGAACTAATATTTTATCTTCATCATTTACTTCATCTTCTAACCCAGCTACGTTTAATTTAGCTGTAGAAAGTAACTGCCCTAAACCATCGTGAAGGTCTTTTGCAATACGTGAACGCTCTTTTTCCTCTGCTTCAAGCATAGCTCTGTAACGTACAGTTTCTTCCTCACGTTTTGATTTTGCCTCTTTTACTCGTGCATTAAAATAATAAGTCGACCCTAGTAATATCATTAATACCAAACTTAGTCCACCCCAAAGTATTAAGTTTTTGTTAGCAGCTCTTTCTTCTAAGAGTTTTAAATCTTTAATCACATTTTCTTTTTGCAATTCTACATTTTTACGTTCTTCGCTTAGTTTCTCATTTAAAATTCGTTGTGTTTCATATTTGGTATGCTTTTCCGCAATTACCGTTTTCATATTTTTTTTGAAGATGGTGTCTTTCAGGTTCGTTTGGATTTTATAATATGAAGCCGCCTTTTTAAAATTCTTTACTCTTTCATTGCTAATGGCTAATTTCCCTGCTAATTCCATCTGTTGGTAGAGACACCCATTTTTTGTTGCAATTTCATAGGCACTTTTAAACAATTCGTTAGCTTTTTGATGCTTCTCCAACTTAGTATAGACTATTCCTTGGTTGGTTCTTATTAACATGACTCGTTGCTTGTCATTAATAGAAGAAGCAAGTATGTAAGCAGAATCGAGCCTCACTAAATCTTTACAATGTTTTTCTGAAGATTCATAAACTTTACTTTTGTTGATAGATCCAATTTTATCGCTCTGTTGAATTTGAATTAACCCAATATTTGCTTTAAGAGTATTATAGGAGATTTCCTTAACTACTTTTTCAAAGCTGTCAATTACACTTTTATTCTGTCCAAATGCAGAATTGAACAGTAGTAACATTGAAAGGAATAATAACCAATTTTTCATATAAAGTATTATACTTAGAGAATTGTAGCTAACAGTCTCATATAAATGTCAATTACAGATTAATATGTGTTAATTTTCGGTTTGGCATAAACTTTAGCAATTTCATTTTTAATATTCGTTAAGGGATATAGTTTACAACGTTTTGGCTAAGCTGCGTTTTAATGCAGTTTAGGTGGTGTTGTGTGTAGTTTTTATTTTCGTTCATATTCGTATGTCACATTGTAACTATATCCAGCTCCGATTATTAACAATAATGCTCCTTCATTACTAACTGCTTCATTGATAAGTAAATTTCCATTTTTAGTCAGTCCAATTCTTCTTTTATTATTTCGACAGCCTCCAAATAGAAAAGGAACTCCATTACAATCGAGGTATTTATTATCTAAATAAAACATTCCATTTTTATATTTACCTGAAAATAATGTGTCATTAATTATTTTAGAGTTTTCTAATAGTTTTATTCTCAATTTATTTGTTTTTTCAAGGTTTAAGCTCAAACAATAATCATTCCCGATATTTTTCAAAGAATCAAATTTTATTTTTTTGTCGTAACTATCGTTTGTTAAAAAGTAATATCCATTATTCTTTTTTAAAATGTCTGGAATTTTGCCATTCGATTTCTCTTTTCCTAAACTATAATATCTTCTTATAGGATTCAATGAATAATTGCCAGTCAGTTTTTTTAGTTCGGTTTTTTCAAGATTTACAACTTCTTTCCGAAATCTTTTTTTAGAAAATGAAGCACAGCTCAAAATTGTGAAACTGAACACAATTAGAATAATAATATTAGTTTTTCGGTTTGTCATTTTTCAAATTAGATACAACGTTTTGTGTATGATTAGTTGCAATTTTTCACCAAATGTAACCAAAAATTAATGGTTTTGGGTTTTAGTAAACACTTTCTAAAGTAGCCTAAATTTAGCAATTAATTATACATTTTGTTATACAACGTTATTATTTTTGTTACAAACCTATTACGTTCTTATTAATTTTATTCAATATTTGATGTCCATGTTTTAATCTAAGGATTTTTAAAATTGCTTGATTATAATCATAATAACAATCAAATTGATTTACAGAATCTAAATACATATAATCAAAATTATATTTTTTCTCTTGCCTTTTATCTTTTGTTTTCAATCCTTGATGAAGCTGATTTCTATTAAAAATATAGAGTTTCATTCTTCCTTCTTTGTAATCTTTTAATGCATTTTTATAACTAAAATTACAACTATCATTTAACGAAATAGATTTAGGTCTTTTCCTTTTAGTCCATTTTTTTTTGAATTTAAATTTTCTAATTGTATCTCCAATACAAGTAAAAATTAAATTATATTCCTCTTTTTCCTTTATTGGAATTAGAACAAATTTTCCTTCTCCATCAAGATGTATAGATTGCTTTGAGCTAGTTTCCTCTACAATAATCTTGTCAAAGTTTTTATAAAAAAATCCGAAAAGAAAAGCTTCCCTCTAATTGTATCTTTAGATTGAGAAAAAGAAAATGTCGAAACTAATAAGAATAAGGAAATAAATACTTTTTCAATTGTCATTTTTTCATCATGTTGTATAACGTTTAGTATGTGGCAAGAAGGGCAATAGAAAGCGATAAACTTTCGGGTTTGCACTTAGCCAAAACGTTGTATTTTGTTTTTAATTTATTCATTTTAAAAGCCGAATCAACGATTTGGCGGTATTATAAATAACTACTGAACTTTCCTAAGCCACTGAACGCCCTATTTGCTATATACATCTTAAGTTAGCATTTTATTAAATTAGTTATTTAATCATAAAGAATATATTTTCTAGTAGAATCAGTTTTTATTTCAAAAATACTTTCTCCATATTCATTTATAGTGATTTTCTCCGAACTTTTATAGAACCAATTTATTTGCCTTAATTTTCCGTTTACATCTTTTAAATATACTCGATAATTGGATTTGTCCAATTCCAATTTTTTGGGATAAAAAGCAATTCCGTTTTTATCAAAGATAATTTGTTCACGTTTATGTTTTTTCTCAAAGCTCTGTCCAAAATCAATATTATCTATTATAATAACTTTTCCACTAAAATCTGATGGTAAAATTAAATCTACTTTTTGTTTGTCAGAATAGTATAAAGAGATTGAAGATGCTAGATTATATGAAGGATAAAACAAAATTAAAGGAACTAAAATCCAAAGTAATTTATGTTTAATTTTTAGTTTTCCAAATAGAAGTAAAATCGCACCAACAATATAAATCGGAAATCCAATTATAAATCCAAAAAGAACAAAAAATGGAATTAAAAATCCAAAATAACCATTAATCCTATTCCAATTTTGTCAATTTTGCTCATTTTTTAAATTCTGTTCGGATTTTGCTCAAATTGTGTACAACGGCTCAGTGTATGAGCAGTAGCGGATTTAAAACACTTATCTATCGGCTATCAGATACTTAACCATATACAAAAAGCGGTTCAAGTTTGCACTTAAACAGCTATTGCTTATACACATTGTTGTAATTCGTTTATCTAGAATCTAACTCTTTTATTTTAGCCAAAAAATTATCAATGTCTGTTTTTTTTGTATCAAAAGAGCACATCCATCTTACTTCATTGGTGAATTCATCCCACACGTAAAATGGGGAAACTTCCATTAGAGTTTCATTCCATTGTTTTGGAATAATAGCAAATACGGCATTAGCTTGAACCGTCCGAGTAATTTTTATCTGACTATCGACAAGATTAAATATTTTATCGCGTAAATATTTAGCTATTTCATTGCTATGCTTTGCAGATGTTTTCCAAATACCATTTATCAACAATTCATGAAATTGTGCAGCTATAAATCTAGTCTTTGAAGGCAGCTGCATAGTTTGTTTATGTCTGAATTTAAGGTTTTTTGAAATGTCGTTATTAAAGCAAACCACAGCTTCGCCAAACATCATTCCAACCTTGGTGCCTCCAAGTGATAATATATCAACACCTACGTCTTTTGTAAGTTCAGAAAGCGAGCAATTTAAGGACACAGCCGCATTGAATAAACGTGCTCCGTCCACATGAAAAAGCATATCGTTTTCCCTTAATATTTCTGAAATTTCTTCAAGTTCTTTAAGTGTATATATTGTACCATATTCAGTTGGTTGAGCTATAGAAAAAACTTTTGCTTGGGGGTGATGTTCGTCTCCTTTTCTAACAATTGCAGACTTTAAGGTCTCGATACTTACTTTTCCGTCACTATCTGTATCTAAGGGTATGAATCTACATCCTGTAAAGGTTTCTGGTGCTGTAGATTCGTCTTCGTACAAATGCGATGATCGTGCACACAAAACCGAATTAAATGAATTGGTACAGAGGCTCAAAGAGAGCACATTAGCCCCAGTTCCATTAAAAACAAAAGCAACCTCTACAGGATGATTAAATATTTCCCTAAATAATTGCTTCGTTTTTTCCGTTATATCATCATACCCATAGGCTTTTGCGTGGCTGTTATTAGCCTTAGTAATTGCTTCAATCATTTCGGGGAGCACCCCACTATAATTATCGCTTGCTAACGTTCGTTTAAAATTCATTGACTTTTGAGCTAGTTTACGGTTTCTATAGAAATTATTCTTCGTTCGGTTTTTATGTCAGTGAGAGAAGTGTCATAAACAAAGACCACTTCCAAAATAACCTCATCCTTGAGGTTAAGATTTTCAATTTTTGAAATATGACCTTCACTAAATCTATTTTTAGAATAATCTGAAACTTGAATTGAAAAGTTTTTTAGTTCTTCTTTTTGGGCTTCTCCTTTTCCTGTTAAACTAACGTATTCTATCACATCAAAATTTGCAATTTCTCCAGAATTACCACATTCTTTCGGACAAAGTGCTGTTCTACCTTTGCATAATTGGTAATCAATACCATTAAAGATTACTTTAAAGGTGTGGTTAGTTGTGTATTTGTTTTCTTTAATTTTAGTAGCAGTAGCGCAACTATGAAATAGAAGCGATAATGCAATGATCCTAAGTAGATAAATTGACTTTTTCATATATTACTATTTGTTTTTAACTAATCGAATACCTAAAGGAGGTAATGCAAAATCAGGTGTTTTTGCTATTCTTCTTGCACTACGTAATGTTTCTTGAACAGAGAAAAAACCGCCACCCCTTATTACGTAGGTAAGACAATTATTTCCTTCGGGACCGTGATATTCATCACTACACCACTCAAAAACATTTCCATGCATATCGTATATACCCCAAGCGTTTGGAGGATAAGAACCTACTTCTACAGTAGCATCACCTCCAATATACTTTTCTTCTTCTCCAGGAACCTCAAACATAAAATTTGCTTGCTCTCTGGTAATAGAATCTCCGACATTATATCTTGTTGTTGTTCCAGCTCTACAGGCGTATTCCCATTCTGCCTCTGTAGGTAATCTAGCTCCAACCCATTCGGCAAAATCCTTAGCATCCTGCCATCCTACGTTAATTACAGGTCGTTTTCCTCTTCCCCAATCTTCATCTTTAGGTTTTTCACGTCCTGTTGCGTCACAGAAAGCATCATATTGATCAAAAGTTATCTCATATTTACTGATCTTAAAGGCCTTGATAGATACCTTTCGTTGCACTTCGTTATATTCTCTTTGTAACTCATCCTCTGGGCTACCCATTACAAAATTTCCAGCTGGCACATCTATCCAGTCTATCTCAACAGTACTATTTTCATTGACTTTTGAGGCATAGCTTTGGATTTTTACCTCAATTTTCTTAATCGATTCTCCTTTATCATTACTCTCTGTTTTTTTAGTTGATTTTGAATTATTACAACTAAATAGTAATCCAATCGTTAGGATTACAGCTACATAAATTATTCTCATTTTAAATTTAATATTTGATAATGTTTTTAATTTCTATTTTAGAAACATAGGTTAATTTATCATTTTCATAAAGTTCAGCTATTTCTTTTAATGAACTATTAGGGTCACATGTATAGTTATTATAATCTTGAAATATAATACCGTTGACGTTTCTTCTATTATAAAAACTTCGAAAACGAACAGCTAAACCATTGTTTCCCTTGTATGTTGTGGTAGCATTCGGATCTTCTAGTTTAAAAGGAAGTAATACAAAAAAGAGAACAGAATTTATCTTTTCACGGTAACTAGAAATATCGTCTTGATTTAGTTGAACCAGTTCATTATTTATAGTTTTTAAAAGCTGTTCGTTTTGTAAACGTATTTCTATAGCCGTATCATCTTCGTCCTTCCAAGATAAACTGTATGTATAGCCATCTTTATCGTGGTTAAATGAATATTCCTGTCCTCTAAAGTCAAAAGTGTAGGAAGCATTGGAGTACAGGTCGCCTCCGTGTTTTTTAATTGAGTTTTCCACAATTGATTTTGCTTTTAATTCTCCTGTAAAATCAATTGAACTATTACTTTCCTCTGTAGATTTTTGTGATGAAAAATCACATGAGGTAAGTATCATCGAAAAAAGTATTAAAAACAAATTTTTCATTTTATAGTGAATTTATTCTGTAGATTTCCATGTATTAAGTAGAATACTTAATCGCTCAATGTACTCACTATCATTTTCCTTTTTTGCTAACATTAAAGCGTCTTCAGCAGCTTGAATAGCTTCTTTTGTTCTATTTAACTTGGACAAATATTTGGATTTAATTAGGAGTATTCTATATTTCGCTCCATAGTCTTCCCAGAGCTCTAGGCTTCTATTCGCATATTCAAGCCCTTTTTCTAATGCTTTTTGATCTTGTGATATAGCTAAATAAAAGGCAGCTATTTGATAATAATTGTAAAAACTTGGGTCGTTATCTTCAACATCTTTTATGAAGCTTTTGACTTTACTGTCGCTATCTGTTTTTATGTCAAATTTTACCGCAGTATTTGCCCAGTTAAATAACAAAGTAACACCGTCATATTCCACATTTACTAAGCTGATGCTAAACGTCTCAGTATATTCTGTTACTTGAATGGCAGGTGCAATAGCTCGTAATGTGACCTTGCTTTCATCCCATACATATTGGTTTTTTTTGGTTATATCAGGAACACCATTTGATTCATTTTCATCTTTTTGATACAAAATAAACTCCCACGAAGTTTTATTTGGAATTGTAAAGATAACATATTCACCAGCTTCAATTTTAGTGCTATTGATTACTACATTTTCTTTAAATGAAATTTTAGTGTCATCATTTGCCCCTGTCCTCCATATGAAGTTATATGGGACGAGTCCACCAAATACCTCCCTACCCCTAGAGGAAGGACGAGAATAATCTAGAGATATGGTATTGTATCCTACATCTTGAGTTATTTGTGTTCTGGGACTTAGTTCTGGAAGGTATTCTTGTGCATAAGAACTAAATCCTATGGAAAAAAACAAGCTCAAAATTGTGATTTTTACTACGTGTAATGTCACCTTGTTATGAAGTTAATTAAATGATAGTAAATATAATAAATCCTGATGCTAACTGAAATGTTTTTCGTGTTTTTAACATTATTTTTAGATTTTTTGAGGGGGATCTTTTTTAGTCAAATTCGTTATCTAATGAATTACAACGGTGAGTATATGAAGCGTAGCCTGCCGATAGGAGGCTATGATTTCATATGCATTGTTGGGCACAGTTTTTTATCTTCTCTATTACACTAATTGCGGAGACTACAGCTCCTTCCATATAACCAGAATGTATAGGGGTTGTTTCTGCTGAAGAAATAATCAACCTATCGTTGAAATATGTCTCTCGAAATACTGGATTTCCATTATTTTGATGAGGAAACAAAGGTGACTCATTTTCAAAAAAGGTATTCTTTTCACGACTCCAAATCTGTTCGTTGTAATCGTTATAACTATTTATTGAATCTCCAAACACAATGTTTAATTGTTGTAGAACAAGTTTTTTTCGTTCTTGATCAGTTACCTCATTGAAGCTAGAGTTGATAAATCCGCATAAAGCAAATTTATTTTCTTCAAAATTGCAATGGTCATAGAATTCCGTAATGGGTCCAGTGTTACTAAATAATGTTCCTGATTGTTGTTTTTGCCTCCAGAATGGTCGTTCAAAAGTTAAAGCAATCTTTATGCTATCTTCCATCCAAGTATGTGTTTTTATAGCTATGTCTTTAAGCTTTTTAGGTAATAGCGGATTAAAGTCTATGGCATTACCCCATAATTTTGGTGGAATTGCGAGTATTACTTTAAAAGCGTCAAACGATTTATTATTAGTATAAACGGTTACTTTTTTTTCGAAAAATTCAATCCGCTTTACTTTTTGGTTTAACTCTATAGAATGAGCTCCAATTTTTTTTGCTAAAGCATTAATGAGAACAGAGGTTCCTCCAGTTATTCTGTAACTAGGAGCTTGCTGTGGTATTGGAATGGATGTAGCTGGCGAGGTTGAAAAAGGTTGAAAGAAAGCACTACCTTGCATGTATTGCTCAAAGTATTTGATATCCAATTCTTTAAGCAACTGAATTAAGTTCTTATGTTGATTACCAAACCAAGTTGCTCCCATTTCAACTGGCGTTCCATTGGAACTAATCTTAGTGTTTATACGTCCACCTATTCTATCTCTTGCCTCAATTATTGTAAAGGGAATTCCTTCTTTTTTTAGCCTATACCCAATCAATAATCCAGACAGACCAGCTCCGATAATTAGTATGTTCGATTGCATGATAAAATTATAATTATTTGATAGAGGTTAAGATTTCATTACCCTCCTTAAGAGCTCTCGTTACAGGAGTTTTATCAGCGAATAGAAGCAATTTTTGGATTTCATTTTCTGATAAATTATTCTCAAAACTAAGCGTTCGTTCAAACCTAAAAGAGCGGCTCTCATTTTTAGTTACTACAATTTTAATTTTAATTGCCCCAGTATTTATGTTTTCTATTTCAGCTTTACTCAGTAAATACATGACTGTGCAACTTGCTAATGCACTGTTCATGAGGTCAATGGGGCTTGGGGCCTTGTTGGTTCCCCCAATAGCTACGGGTTCATCTGACTCAAGATTAAAGCCTGATACTTTTAGCTTAGTATAGTACTTTTCTTCTATTTTAGCTCTTATTAAGCTAATATGTTGTTTCATTTTTCAAGTTTTTTTCATTGTAAAACAAAGGAACTAGGCTATTGTAACCTAGCTCCTTTATACTTATCTAATTTTTAAGCTTCATATTAACCTTGTCCGTAATAGTTCGATAATTTGGCGAAAATTGACGCACGTTGTCAATGATTTCATTATATTGATCTTGTGTACCATCTCCACTTACTTCGTAAGCAAATTCTATGGTATCGAATCCAATAGGACTTTTATCATTTACGTTTAGAAAGCCTCTCAAGTCTAGAGTTCCTGTAATATGTAATTTGACATCATCAAGCTTAATCCCTTTACTAGATGCACCTGCCACAAATCCTACCATCATACAGCCTGCCAATCCTCCTAATAAGTAGTCTTGGGGAGTAGGTCTTGAATTGTCTCCTAAAAGTTCATTAGGTTCACCTATTTCAAAGCTAAAGTCCTTTTGTACTTCATTACTTCCCACTTTTTGATTGTGTGTTGTAATTTTTGTATTGACGCCTCCTTGCCATTGTGCAGTAATGCCATAGCTAGAGTATGCTTCTTTTTCTTCTTTTCCTATTAGGTCTGTATATTCTTGCAGACCTTCTAAATTTATTCCATTTAACATAATCGTTATTTTTTTAATGTTTTCAAATTAATTCCTATTCCTACCCCTGCATTCCATTTCCCGTTTGAAGTGCTTGTTTTACCATTGTAATAAAAAGGAAGTTGAACCACAAAAGCCTTATAGGTATAAGTAATTCCAAACCCTAGAGTAGGAGTGATAAAAGTATTTTTAGTAGCACCCTTATCATTTTTGAACCGAAGTGTCGGCAAAACGCTTATTAGAACTTCTGAGTTCCCTTTCTTTGTCTTTATCCCAGGTCCTGTAAAATTAATATAAGCTCCATTATCAACATATCCCATGACTATAGCTCCTCCGTATGAAAAACCAATTTTCTCTATTTGTTGTGCTTGGGTTGTTTCCAAAAAGAGAAAGAAGAGAGAGACTAGAACAACTATTTTCATAATATTACTTTTGTGGTAAAGGGAAGAGAAGAAACCTTTTCTTCTTCTTCCCTTTTGTTTAATCTTATTTTTTCAATCGATTTCTTAAGGCTTCAGCAAGAGGTGCAGCCGATGCAGGACTCTGTCCTGTCATTAGCGGTCCATCTATAACCACATTAGGTGCCCAGTTTTTTACACTTTTGTAATTTGCTCCTCTTCTTTTTAATTCCTGCTCTAGGGAGAATAAAAGATGTCTATCTAATTCAATTTCAGCGTCTTCGGAATCTTTAAACCCTGTAAGGTTAACACCTTCAACTAGGTACTTACCATTGGTCAATTTAACATCTCTTAAAATTGCAGGTGCATGGCATACCATCGCAATTGATCGTCCTGACTCATAGAAGTCTCTAATCATTTTAATTAAATACTGGTCTGATGCTAAGTCAGTTAATAAGCCATAACCTCCTGGTACAAAAATAGCGTCAAAGGTGCTGTAATCTACATTCCTCAATTTTCTTGTACGCTTAGCAGCAAACATTGCTACAGGGTCATTTAAAAACTTGTTAGTATAATCTGTAGTGAATGGCACTTTCATACTCAATAAGTCTATTGGAGCTTCTCCACCATCTGGTGATGCAAATACCACTTCATAACCAGCTTCTGTTAGAATATAATAAGGCGCAGCTAACTCTTGAAACCAAGTTCCTGTTTGCTTACCACTAATACCCATATCGTCATAAGATGACATTACCAATAATACTCTTTTTTGTTTGTTTACTTTGTAAGACGTGTTTTGAGCGCTTACCGCTAACCCTACAAATAAAAATAGAGTTAATGCAATTGTTGTTTTTACTAAATTTTTCATTTTTTTAAATTTTAATGTTATTGTTTAATTATATTTATTTTGTTACTAGTTTCGTCCAGCCATTACCCCACCATCAATGTCCCAAATAGCTCCTGTTACCCAAGAACTCTGGTCGGTAAGTAAAAAATGGATTGTTTTTGCTATATCTGTAGGTCTTCCAACTCTACCTATCGGGTGAAAATCGTTGAACCCTTGTAGTGTTTCTTCTATTTTATCTTCTTCAATAAAGGCTCCATATATTGGTGTAACCACTACTGCGGGTGATACAGCATTTACTCTAATATTGTGTTCTGCTAATTCCATAGCCAAGTGCTGTGTAAAACTATGTAAACCTGCTTTAGCCATTGAATAAGCCGATGACGGTGTCGCTTTTATGGCTTGTTTTGCCCACATTGACCCTATATTTACGATAGATCCACCACCATTTTCTTTCATAATATTAGCAGCTTCTTGAGTTATAAAAAAGAATGCTTTATTGAAGTTATGATAGAGGTCATAGTCTTCAGATGTATGGTCTAAAAATAATTTTGGACTAAAATAACCCGCAGCATTTACTATATACTTTAGGTTAGGGATATTCGCTTTAAGATTATTGATGAAAATTTGTAGTTCAGATGAGTTGAAAAGATCTAAACCTACTGCTTTTATAGAACCTATCTTTGATAGCTCCTCTTCAGCAACTTTTAAACTTTTATCTGGTCTACCGATGATGGTTACTTCAATGCCATCTTTCAGTAATAATTCAGCAGTGGCTTTACCCATTCCAGTTGTACCGCCTACTATAATTGCTTGTTCTTTCATTATTTAAAATGTTTATTAATTATTAATAACACAAAAGTATAGCGGATTATAGACTTGTAATGGTAAATTAAAAGCGAAGAATGGTAAATTAGAGAAAAGGGAAAAATATCCCTACAAAATACTGTGTTGAAATTCCTTTGGTGTGAGCTGAGTTTCTTTTTTGAAGTATTTGGTGAAATAGGTAGGTTGATCAAATCCTAAGCTATAGGCTACTTCCTTTATTGAGACATCTTGATTAGATAGCATTCTCTTTGCTTCTAGTATCTTTATGTCTTTGATGAGGTTTGCAGGGGTTAGTCCAGTATGCTGTTTTGTTAGGGTAGTTAGCTTTTTAGATGAGATCCTACAAGCTCTGAGTAATCTTGAACCCCATAGTTTTTGTCAACATTCTCAAATACGGCTTGCTTAAACGTGACAACCGCTGAAAAACCAGATTTTGTGCTTCTATTAAATGAACCACTGTTCTGCTTGATTCGCTCAATGTAGTACAGTAAGCTTATCAATTCATGGGTTATTATTTGTAAATGGTTCAACTTCTTCTCTTCAAGTTCGACAAGCAAGTTATATGTTAAATCATCAATAATCTTTGCGTCCTTTTTGTCTAAAGAAAAATTTGGACTATCAATCTCGTTAAAAATTGAAAGCTCAAACCTATTCAGTAAATCCAGACTAGAATTAGAAATAAACGAATCATTAAAATGAAGCAGATATCCAGAATTACTTGAATCAGGACAAAAGTAATGTACTTGATTTTTATTGATTAAAAAAAGAGTATTGACATCATGCTCAACTACATTATAATCAATATAATGGTTTCCTCTTTCCTTAAACCAAAGAATCTGAAAAAAACTATGTCTATGTGGCTTGGTAGCTTTCTCTTTGTTGCGCTGAAAATAGGGTTCAAGTGTTTTTAACTCAAAATGGAGCTCAGCAAAATCATTTTTATGTAAGTCGTATTTTTTCATTGTAATCTAATTGTGCCCAACGTTTTGGCTAAGCTGCGTTTTAATGCAGTTTAGGTGTTGTTATAGGCTTTTTCTATCCATTCAATGTATCTATTTGAAAAATTCCTGTATTCTTCGGTTTCATGTTTAGAAAATTCCTGTGCAACAGGTAAAATCTTATCATAGATGTTATTAAAATCAATACTCTTATCTTCAGTAGAATTCCATTCATTATTACCCCATGGACTAATTGGAGTATTGGACATCATCTCACACATTGCGACAAATCTTAAATCCTGATGGTCTGATTTAAGGCCTTCCAATAAGATTTTAACTCTATCCTTAGATCTTTTACTAAAATTCCCTCTCCCAATAGCATGTATAATTAGGGGTTTAACATCCATAGTCACAGAGTAATATTTCTCTATTAATTTATCGAGTGCTTTATCTCCTATTATACTTAAAGCCCATGGAACTCTGTCTACAATAGGTGTATAATCATCAAATAATAATTTATAAATATTGTCAACGAAAACTCCTTCTATGTTTGAAAGAGATTCAGGAAACTTTTCAATCAAATTAAATATGGCAAAAAAGCGATTACTTGAACTATTATCTTCCAAAAGATCCAATAAAAGATAGAAAACTTCATCATTAAGTAATTCTGGATTTGCATTAGACATAGCCTTGTATTTAGACTCATCCGAACCATTGATTAATATTTCTTTAAACTCTTTTGAGGTCATATTTTATTGCCTATAACGTTTGGGGTATGGTTTGTTGTGGTGTTTTGGTTCAAAGTTATTAATAAAACATAAACTTTAGTTAAATGGTTACTTTTCCATAAAAGGACTTCAACAACAATAAACTATACCCTCTTGTTGTGCAATGTATTACTTTTTTAGTTTCTGAATTATCGATTTTGGATATTGCTTATTGATAAATTTTAGCTCTTCATTATTTAAATCCGCATAATTTTTTCCGAATTTTTCATTAGATAAATCATTTTGCAATAAGTTAATAGTGTTTTCAATTTCATTCTCAACATTAATATAATCTGAATACATGGTTTCTCTATCAGATTTTATGATAATTACAGATTTAGTTTTATTCTTTCTATAGTAATTAATTATTCGGTACTTTAAATCATTAATTTTAAACTCTTTATTACCTATGAATATTTCATTTTTACTATTGAGATATATTTGTAAAGCATTTTCGTTATCGTAATTATTTTTCTTTGATTCACTATTTAATATATTATCGGAACGTAACATATCAAATAACAAGTATACTTTCATGCGATATAAATCAAGTTCAAAATCTTTTTCGGTTAATACATTTGAAAATACTTTTGCTAATAATTCTATTCTTAAATCTTGTGAAGAACTGATAGTCTTTTTTAGTATTTTCTGAAATTTGGAAAATTGTTTAAAATCATATTTTGATGAGTCTATTAAAACCTGTTGCAAACAATTATTTGAAGTAGTACTATTGTTTTTTCTAATTCCATTCAACATCTCGCCAAATGAATAAAAAGGTCTATTTTTAAACTCAACGCCATCGGCTATTTTACTTATTGTTTCTAAGTAACTTTTTCCTGAATTATTAGCAATAATACCAGATTTTATTAAGTTTGACTCATAATCAATCATCAATTCTTTTAACTGTTTACCTTCATCTATAAAGGCTAGTTTATTGCAATCCATTAATTTAATTTCTATTCTTTCAGTTTTAATACCGCATGAATAAAATAATATAATTAATAAAAAAATTATTATTGTATATCTCATATATTGCACAACTCCTTATATAGAGAACAAAGTTCTCGTTTATTCGATTATTTTTCCGGGTAAAAGGAACTTTTCTTCCTTTTTATCCCTATTTGATAAAGATAATAAAATTGTATCTAAAGGGCTTTTTATGTCTAGTAAATCTTTTTTTGCCACGTGCGTGTATATCATAGTAGTTTCAGGTTTTGAATGTCCTAGTAATTCTTGTATATAGCGTAAGCCTATTCCGTTTTCAAGTAGGTGCGTAGCATAACTATGTCTTAATGTATGAGGAGTAATTACACGTTTTATAGTAGCTAACTTAGCTGAGCGATGAAGAAATTTACGAATACTACTTGCAGAATATTGTTTGTTAGGTAAGCCTTCCACAAAATACTTTTTAGGCGTATAAGTTTTTATATAGTTTTCTAATAAAGGTAAAAAACTTTTTGCTAAAACAACATATCTATCTTTTCTTCCTTTTCCATTTTCAATAAATAATTGACATCTATTAATATGAATATCTTTTAACTCTAAAGAAATTAATTCACTTACCCTTAAACCAGCAGAATAAATTAATGCTAAAACAGCTCTATGTTTTAGGTTCTTGGTAACCTGTAATAAGGTGATTATTTCTTCTTGAGATAAAATTGAAGGTAAAATTTTACTTTTACTGGGACGTTGTAGTTTTAAATTATCAATTTTACATGAAGGGTAAAAAATAACAAATAATTTTATTGCACTTATAAATTGCCTTTGTGAGCTAATACTGTAATTTAAGGTTACAAAAATGTTCTCAATAAATAGCTCAACATCTCTGTTTGTAAGTTCTGTTATAGGTTTTGGTTCTATATAATTAATAAAATCAGCAACAAAAGTGAAATATGTTTTTATTGTACTTTCGCTGTATCGCTTCCCTTTTAAATATTGAACAAATTCCCTGATGAGTATTTTGTTTTCATAAGAAATATTTCTTTTTTTCTTTTTAGTTAGAATAGTCGGATTAATTGATAGTGATGTATCCAAAATAAATGAAGCTTCTTGTTTTAAAGTATGTTGAATTTCATTTAGTTTGGTTTTTGAAAAAGAACAAAGCCAAGAACGAAGTGTTTTACTCCAGTAATAACCATTTAGTTTTTTTAACTTCGAAATGATTAAATCTGAGTAAGGAAATACAATAACCAAAACATCATGTTTTTTATGTAAAGTTCTTTTTAAGGTAACAGAAATAGGGTAATTTTGTGTTTCTTTCATAGCATTACCAAAAATACGAATATTATATTAATACTATTTTTTTTCAGTAAATTTAAATAGGATATTGGTAAAAAATATGTTTTTGTTAAAATAAAACCCTCACAAAATTTGTGAGGGTTTTTAGATATCTATAAAAAGATAGTCCTTTTTACATATTACGTCTATATTGTCCTCCAACTTTGAATAAAGCTTGAGTAATTTGACCTAATGAACAATACTTAGTTGCTTCCATCAGTTTATCAAATAGATTTTCGTTTTGAATAGCAGCTTGCTGTAAAATTGCTAATTGCTCCTGCACTTTTCCATCATTTGCTTTGTTAAGTAATTCTTTTGTTTGAATTTGAAATTGCTTTTCTTCCTCTGTAGCACGAATAACTTCAGCTGGTTGAACAGTTGGAGAACCTTTAGAACTTAAAAATGTATTTACACCAATAATAGGGAACTCACCAGTATGCTTTAAAGTTTCATAATACAAGCTTTCTTCTTGTATTTTTGAACGTTGATACATGGTTTCCATTGCACCTAAAACCCCACCACGTTCAGTGATTCTATCAAACTCTTCTAAAACGGCCGCTTCTACTAAGTCAGTCAATTCTTCAATAATGAATGATCCTTGTATAGGATTTTCATTTTTAGCTAATCCTAATTCTTTGTTAATAATTAATTGAATAGCCATTGCTCTTCGAACTGATTCTTCAGTAGGTGTTGTAATTGCTTCATCATAAGCATTAGTATGTAATGAATTACAATTATCATATATAGCATATAAAGCTTGTAATGTTGTACGAATATCATTAAAGTCAATTTCTTGAGCGTGTAAAGAACGACCAGAAGTTTGAATATGGTATTTTAACATTTGTGCTCTAGGGTTAGCATTGTATTTATGTTTTAATGCTTTTGCCCATATTTTACGAGCTACACGACCGATTACAGAATATTCAGGGTCGATTCCGTTAGAGAAAAAGAATGATAAATTTGGTCCAAACTTATTGATATCCATGCCTCTAGATAAATAGTATTCAACATAAGTAAACCCATTTGCTAAGGTCAGTGCTAATTGAGTAATAGGGTTAGCACCAGCTTCAGCAATATGATACCCAGAAATAGAAACAGAATAAAAATTTCTAACTTGTTTATTTATAAAGTACTCTTGAACATCTCCCATTAAGCGTAATGCAAATTCAGTAGAAAAAATACAGGTATTCTGAGCCTGATCTTCTTTTAAAATATCAGCTTGTACAGTACCACGAACTTGTGCTAGTGTAGTAGCTTTAATTTCGGCATACACATCGGCAGGTAAAACCATATCACCAGTTAAACCTAATAAAAGTAACCCTAAACCATTATTTCCTTCTGGCAGTTCACCTTGGTATTTTGGTCTATCTAAACCTTTTGAGTCGTATATTTCTTTAAATTTAGCTTCTACTTTATGTGCTAGTTTGTTTTCTTTGATATATTTCTCGCAATTTTGATCAATAGCAGCATTCATAAAGAAACCTAACAACATTGGAGCTGGTCCGTTAATAGTCATAGAAACTGAGGTCATAGCATGACTTAAATCGAACCCAGAGTATAGCTTTTTAGCATCATCTAAACAGCAAATCGAAACTCCAGCGTTACCAATTTTACCATAAATATCTGGTCTGTGTCCAGGGTCGTTACCATACAAAGTAACAGAATCAAAAGCAGTAGATAAACGTTTTGCAGGCATGCCTAAACTTACGTAATGAAAACGTCTGTTTGTTCGTTCAGGACCTCCTTCACCGGCAAACATTCTTGTAGGATCTTCACCTGTACGCTTAAAAGGATACAACCCGGAAGCATAAGGGAATTCTCCAGGAACATTTTCTTGTAAATTCCAGCGTAACAAATCTCCCCAAGCTTGGTATTTTGGAAGTGCTACTTTAGGAATTTGAGAATGAGAAAGAGATTCAGTATGTGTGGCTATTTTAATTTCTTTGTCACGTACTTTAAATGTGTAAATAGGATTTTTATACTTCTGTACTTTTTCTTGCCAATTTAAAATGATTTCCCAGTTATGAGGATCAAGATTAAGTTTTACCTTGTCAAATTGAGCAATTAAAAGTTTGATGAAATCTTGTTCGTCGTTTTGAGCTTGTTGTAAAATTTCATCTTCATTTAGTCCTGTTTTAATAATTTCAACAGTTGAATTAATAATAGATTCTATAGTTTGATGAATACCATACAATTTTTGGGCAACAGTTACTTGGCTATCTACCTTTTTATCATAAGCTCTATTATTTTCTGAAATTTCAGATAAATAGCGAACTCTACTTGGTGGAATTACAAATATCTTTTCAGACATTTCTTTAGTAATTTCCATATTAGATTTTAAATCTGCACCAGTTTTTTCAACTAACTTATCCATAATACGTTTGTATAACGTATTCATTCCGGGATCATTAAATTGAGAGGCAATAGTACCAAAAACAGGCATGTCATCCATATGAACATCCCATAAATTGTTATTACGCATGTATTGTTTTTTTACATCACGTATAGCGTCTAAAGCCCCACGCTTATCAAACTTGTTAATAGCAACCAAATCGGCAAAATCAAGCATGTCAATTTTTTCTAACTGAGTGGCAGCACCAAACTCTGGCGTCATTACATATAAAGATGTATCAGAATGCTCAATAATTTCTGTATCTGATTGCCCAATACCAGAAGTTTCTAAGATGATTAAATCAAACTCAGCAGCTTTTAAAACCTCAACAGCTTCATTTACATATTTTGATAAGGCTAAATTAGATTGGCGAGTCGCTAACGATCGCATGTAAACGCGTTCATTGTTAATAGCATTCATACGAATACGGTCTCCTAATAATGCTCCACCAGTTTTACGTTTAGAAGGATCTACAGAAATTAGTCCTATTGTTTTTTCAGGAAAGTCTATTAAAAAACGACGAACTAACTCATCTACTAATGAAGATTTTCCAGCGCCACCAGTTCCAGTAATCCCTAAAACAGGTGTTTTAGATGTTTTGTTTTTTTCGTGAATGGTATCTAAAGTTTCTTTAGCTACTTCAGGAAAATTCTCAGCTGAAGATATTACCCGAGCTATACTACCAATTTCTTTAGAAGCTAATTTTTTTACCTCTCCATTTAAAACATCACCAATAGCAAAATCAGAAGTTTTTACTAAATCATTAATCATTCCTTGAAGGCCTAATTCTCTTCCATCATCAGGAGAATAAATACGAGTTATTCCATAATCCATCAATTCTTTAATTTCTTCTGGAAGAATAACTCCACCACCTCCACCAAAAATTTTGATGTGAGTAGCTCCTTTTTCTTTTAACAAATCGTACATGTATTTAAAATACTCATTGTGCCCACCTTGGTATGATGTCATTGCTATAGCATTAGCATCTTCTTGAATAGCACAGTTCACAACTTCTTCAACACTTCTATCATGTCCTAAGTGAATTACTTCAACACCAGTTGATTGTATAATTCTTCTCATGATATTAATAGCAGCATCGTGGCCATCAAAAAGAGAGGCTGCAGTTACAATTCGTACTTTGTATGTAGGTTTATAAGGAGTTATTTGTTCCATTCGTAAATTAACTTGAATTATTGGCATGCAATTTACGGAAATATTAAAAAATATTCCGATTTATTAAGAATAATAACAAGAAAACTAGCGAGCTAAAGTAATTGGAAGTGTTTAACTTATTCTGTAGTCTTATTTAACTTGGAGATTCTTCGGTGGTTAAGTCTTTTGAATTTGAGTTTATAGTATTATCATAATTAACAGATCAACCTACAAGTAAGTTAAAAAAGCCCAAAAGTTTCGCTTTTCTAAATAATATAAGTTTGTTTCGTTATAATATGCCTCTCGTTCAAAACTTAGATTTTTGTATGCTAAATATTTGTTTTTGTATATAATTAACTTGATGAACCATTCAATACCGTAAAACAAAAAAAAGAAAATAACAAGTAACTCTCGTTGTTGTTTTAAATGAATTTTCTCGTGGTTAACAAGCTCATAATTATGTTTTAAATCTTTTCTTTTTAAAAATATAAAAGGGTATAAGGTTAATCCAATAAAGCCTTTTGGGATAATATGTTTTGAAATAAAAATCACTCGATAAAGATACTTTTTTTTACTAAAATAGGAACTTCAATGTATATAAGGGCTATATATAGCTCACTTAAAAAGGGAACATAAACAAATTTTAAAAATAGAATTTATTTATAAAATACTGTTTGTTTGGTTGTTGGGTGTTAATTTTTAGTTATGTGTTTTTTAAAAAATAACGACTGTAATGTTAAGGAGTTTAAGCTTAAGTTAATTGTTATGCATGCATAACAAAATTTTGAAAAATAGTTTAGTTTCGTTCAAAATTTTTAAAATATGTCCCCTAAAAAACAACTCAAAGTACTTTATTTAGGTATGTTTTTTACCTTATGCTTAGGTAATTATAAATACCAATTAATTTTAACTCATAATCTTTCAACTACTATTATGATAGTGTAGTCAGACTTTAGGAAATAACACAGAAGTGTATTCTAAAACTGAAAAAGCTCAGATGAAAGTATTTCATCAGTACTAAAATTAATAAAGTAAAAAAACTTATTCAAAACGAATCAAAATGTTTAAAAATATAACGTATACAATAATAGTAATATTACTAGCCATTACCTCTGTTAACTCTCAAGAAGAAGGAGTTTTAACCAAAATCGGAAGATCTTTAAAAAATGAAAAAATAGAAGATTATTTTGATACCTCATTAGCCCCTTTTTATCATGGTGTTGCTTCTGGAGATCCTTTAAAGGATGCGGTGGTTATATGGACACGAATAACAACAAATAAAGAAGCAGTTAGGGTAAACTGGAAATTGGCAACTGATGTTGAATTTAAAAATATCATAAAACAAGGGAGTGTAATAACAAATGATGAGGTAGATTACACGGTAAAAGTTGATGTTAGAGATTTACAGTCTAATACGTCATACTATTATCAATTTGATGCTTTGGGGAAAAAATCTATTATAGGTAAAACTAGAACATCACCTACGGGTAATGTAAGTAATGTCCGTTTTGGCGTAGTATCGTGTTCAAATTATCAAGAAGGATATTTTAATGCATACAAAGAGCTTGCTAAAAGAAATGATATTGACGCAGTAATTCATTTAGGAGATTATATTTATGAATATGAAAGTGGGGGATACGGTTATTCACAATCAGTAGGTAGAGGTCATTTACCTAAAAATGAAATTATTACTTTAAATGATTACAGAGTTCGTTACTCATATTATCGCTTAGATCCAATGTTGCGCGAGATACATCAACAACACCCCTTTATTTTAATTTGGGATGATCATGAGTTTGCTAATGATGCTGATAAGTTTGGTGCTGAAAATCATAGTGAACCTAAAGAAGGTAGCTGGGAAGTAAGAAAAAATAACGCACATAAAGCTTATTTTGAATGGCAACCAGTTAGAGCAAATTCAATAGAAGAATATAGGTTATACAGAAGTTTTTCTTACGGAAATTTAGCAGATTTATTAATGTTAGATACTCGAATTGAAGGAAGGGGAGAAACATTAACAAATAGAGAAATAATAGCTAAAGAAAAGAAAATAAGCAAACCTGATGAAAAGTTAAAAGAGAAGGTTGAAGAGATACTTAAAACTAGAACTATTGAAACGCCAGAGGAAATTAAAAAAGTCTTAGAAGAAATAATACCTTATTTCTTAGAAACCTCAAAATTGACAAGTTCAGAAAATGAATTTGTAGTAGATGAGATAACTAATTTAGTATATAGCTACAAAACATTTGGAAAAAGAAGGTTGAATTCAAATATGTATGAAGAAAAATTAGTTTCATTACTTGAAAAATCAATTAAAAAGAACGATTTACAATTAAAAGAAAAATTAGCTGGACGAAGTTCTTCTTACAAATCAATATTAGGAAAACCTCAATTTGATTGGTTATTAAACAAATTATCGACTTCTAATGCAACTTGGAAGATTATTGGTAACCAAGTAATGATGATGTTTTACAAGGGGGTACCAACAAATGATGCATGGGATGGCTTTATAGAGGAAAGAGCTAAAATTTATGAGCATATAGCAACTAATAATATTGATAACATTGTAGTTTTAACAGGAGATATTCATAGTACCTATATAGGAAATACAATGTATAATAATAAGTGTGTAGCATCTGAGTTTATAGTACCAAGTGTAACTTCTAAAAATTTAGATAATTCTCTTGCTGCGACAGCAGAATGGTACACGAAAATTTTAAATAAGCATATGAAAGATGTTAATTTAACTGAACATGGTTATTATATTTTAGATGTTAAAAAAAATAAAGTGCAAGCCGATTGGTATTTTATGAATGACATTACAAAGCCAAACACAGGTCAGTATCATTATAAAAGTTATTATGTAAATAAAGGAGTATGCGGTGTTAACTTTACCAATGTAGTATCTAAAAAATCTGATGATAAAAATTATGGAGACAATGTAGGTTATAAATTAGAGAATAATAAGAATACTATTGAAGAAGCATTTGTTGTACTAGGGGTATACCCAAATCCAATGACTTCTCAAGGAAATATTCATTATTTAGTTCAAAAAGAAAGCATTATTTCTGCAGAGTTATTTAGTATAACTGGTGTTAAAATAAAATCGTTAGTTGAAAATAAAAAACATACTAAAGGAATTTATAATATAGGTTTTAATGTACATCAAATTTCAAAAGGTACTTATGTTATAAAAATAAGTTCAGGAAATCAAAACCATACGAAAAAGATTATTATTAAATAAAAATGAATTTTTAATTAAAAAAAGGTCGTTTAAAACGTTTAAGCGATCTTTTTATTTAAATTTTGTTTAAAAGAGAGGAAACAATAGGGTTTCTATTGTTTTTATCCCATACTACAGATAAGGTAGTGCGTTGTGGAATATTAAAAAGCTCAATAAATCTCACTTCCATATTATACCCTTTTTGAAGAGATTTAGGAACTATAGATAAACCAAAACCATTTTCTACAAGTTTATAAATAGATGCTGCATGAATAGTGTTATGGGAAATGATAGGAGTAAAGCCACTTTTGTCAAAAATTTGCATTATTTTTTCATAGTAAGAAGGGCTGTAAGATGGATCAAATAAAATAAAAGACTCATCTTTTAATTGATTTAAATTTTTAAAATTATCTAAATTAATGGGATGGTTTTTAGGTAAAACTAAGCAAAATGATTCTTTTAAAATAGGTTTAATAGCCAAACCTCTTGGTACCCTGTCTAAACGAACAAAACCAACATCAATATCATGAGAAAGTAAACTCTCAATTTGCTTTTGATTGTCCATTTCTTTTAGCCCAAATTGAACATTAGGGTGTTCTTTTTTAAATTGAATTAATAAGTTAGGTATAATATCTTGCATTGCAGAACCAACATAACCAAACTCTAATTTACCTTGCTTTCCATCCTGAAGTAATTTTGCGTAATCTAAAATATTATCTAAGTTTTTTAAATTTCTGGTGAGCTCATTTTTAAGATATACTCCAGCAGAAGTTAATTGAACTTTCCTATTATGTCTATGAAATAGTTGAATGCCTAAATCATCTTCCATCTGTTTAATTTGCCTACTTAATCCAGGTTGAGATATAAAAAGACGTTCAGCAGCTTTTCTAAAGTGTAAATCTTCAGCAACGGCTAAGAAGTAACGAAAATGTCTTAATTCAATTTGATAACTCATGGTTATTATTTAATGATTATATTGGTATTGTTGGTTATCAAAAATAAAAATAACTTTGTAAAAAATGAAATAAAAGACATGTTTAAATACGGAATAGATCACTTAACAGTAGATAAAGTAATTGCAATAGCAGAAGGAACTTTAAAAGCAGTAATAACTTCAGAAGCAAAGGATAAAGTAAATGTATGTAGAGCCAAGGTAGATACCATGGCAAATTCTGATGCGGCTATCTATGGTATAAATACAGGTTTTGGACCATTGTGTGATGTACAAATTACACCCGAAGAAACTAGTAAGCTACAAGAAAACTTGTTAATTACCCATGCTGTAGGAGTAGGGAATCCAATCGATAGTAAGTTATCCAAGATAATGATGATATGCAAAGTACAAGCATTATGTCAAGGGTTTTCAGGAGTACGTTTAGAAATGATTGAACGTATCGTTTATTTTATTGAAAATGATTTATTACCAGTAGTCCCAGAGCAAGGTTCAGTTGGGGCATCAGGAGATTTAGCCCCATTATCACATCTTTTTTTACCGCTACTAGGAGAAGGAGAATTTTGGGTTAATAATACAATAGCGCCAGCTAAAGATGTCCTAGCAAAAAATAATTTAGCCCCATTAGTTTTAGAAGCTAAAGAAGGTTTAGGATTAATAAATGGAACACAGTTTATTTTAGCGCATGCTATTTTAGGTTTAAAAAAGATGGAATACCTGTTAGATTTAGCAGATGTAGCAGGAGCAATGAGTTTAGAAGGGTATTCAGGAAACGTATCACCGTTTAAAGAAGAATTACATAAAATTCGTCCTTTTAAAGGGAACTTGAAAGTAGCAGAGCGTATGAGAATGTTATTAAAAGATTCGAAAAATGTAGAAGATACTAGTTTTCCTAGGGTACAAGACCCATACTCTTTACGTTGTATGCCTCAGGTGCATGGAGCATCTAGAAATGCATTTGAGCATTTAAACCATTTAGCTGAAATAGAAATGAATTCAGTAACAGATAATCCAATTGTATTAAGTGAAACAGAAGCAATATCAGGAGGTAATTTTCATGGACAACCTTTAGCAATGGTATTAGATTATGCCTCAATAGCAGCCTCTGAATTAGGAAATATAGCAGATAGACGTTGTTACTTATTATTAGAAGGGAAATATGGTTTGCCTAGGTTACTTACCGAAGCAGGTGGGTTAAATTCTGGTTTTATGATTCCTCAATATACTACAGCAGCTTTGGTTACTGAAAATAAATCATTGTGTTTTCCGCCATCGGCTGATAGTGTTCCTACCTCACTAGGACAAGAAGATCATGTTTCTATGGGAAGTATTTCGGGCAGAAAGTTTAATCAAATATTAGGTAACATAGATAAAATATTAGCGATTGAATTTATGTATGCTGCTCAAGCAATGGATTTTAGGAGACCCAATACTTTTTCTCCAATCCTAGAAAAAAACTTTACATTAATTAGAAATAGAGTTGCTAAATTAGAAGATGACCGAGTGCTTAAAGATGATATTAATACATTAATAAGTATGGTTAAAAATCAAGAATTTATAGTAAATTAATAATAAAGAATTATGATGACATTTAAAGAACAAATAAAACAAGGGATTCCAGATGAATTACCTGAAATGCCAATTTATGATTCGTCAATAAATAGAGCACCAAAGCGAAAAGATATTTTAACTGCTGAGGAAAAGAAATTAGCATTAAAAAATGCATTACGGTATTTTGATAAAAAACATCACGAAGTATTACTTCCTGAATTTAAAGAAGAGTTAGAGCAATACGGACGTATTTATATGTACCGCTTTCGTCCAACATATAAAATGTATGCTCGAGATATTAAAGAATACCCAGGTAAATCTTCTCAGGCAAAGTCAATCATGTTAATGATTCAGAATAATTTAGATTATGCTGTAGCTCAACATCCACATGAATTAATTACTTATGGTGGAAATGGTGCTGTATTTTCTAATTGGGCGCAATACTTATTAACAATGAAATATTTGTCGGAAATGACTGACAAACAAACATTAACTATGTATTCTGGACACCCTATGGGATTGTTTCCTTCTCATAAAGACGCTCCTAGAGTAGTTGTCACTAATGGTATGATGATTCCTAACTATTCAAAGCCTGATGATTGGGAAAAGTTTAATGCTTTAGGAGTTACTCAATATGGACAAATGACTGCTGGAAGTTATATGTATATTGGTCCTCAAGGTATTGTTCATGGTACAACAATTACTGTATTAAATGGTTTTCGTAAAATAAAAAAAGAACCTAAAGGAAACTTATTTGTAACAGCTGGGTTAGGAGGTATGAGTGGAGCACAACCAAAGGCAGGAAATATTGCTGGTTGTATTACTGTTTGTGCTGAGGTAAATCCTAAAATAACTCAAGTTCGTTTAGATCAAGGTTGGATTGATGAAAAAATTACTGATGTAGACGAACTAGTTTCAAGAGTTCGTTTAGCGAAAGAAAATAAAGAAGTAATTTCAATAGCTTATTTAGGTAATATTGTTGAAGTATGGGAAAAATTTGACGAAGAAAATATTTATATTGATTTAGGTTCAGATCAAACCTCGTTGCATAATCCATGGGCTGGAGGATACTATCCTGCTGATATTTCATTTGAAGAAGCAAATGAAATGATGGCAAACAATCCTGCAGAATTTAAAAATAAAGTACAAGCAACTTTACGTCGTCACGCGGCAGCCATAAATAAGCATACAGAAAAAGGAACTTACTTTTTTGATTATGGGAATGCATTTTTATTAGAAGCGAGTAGAGCAGGGGCAGATGTAATGAACTCAAATCAAACAATAGGACGAGAATTTAAATATCCTAGTTATGTTCAAGATATTATGGGGCCTATGTGTTTTGATTATGGATTTGGACCATTTCGTTGGGTATGTACCTCTGGTAAACCTGAAGATTTAGCAAAAACAGACGCCATTGCTTGCAAGGTGTTGGAAAAAATAAAGAAAAACTCTCCTGTTGAAATTCAGCAACAAATGGCTGATAATATTCAGTGGATTAAAGGTGCTCAAGAAAATAAATTAGTAGTAGGTTCACAAGCACGAATTTTATATGCTGATGCTGAAGGAAGAATGAAAATAGCTGAAGCCTTTAATAAAGCTATAAAAAAGGGTAAAATAGGACCTGTTGTGTTAGGGCGTGACCATCACGATGTTTCTGGGACGGATTCTCCATATCGAGAAACTTCAAACATTTATGATGGATCTCGTTTTACTGCTGATATGGCTATACAAAATGTAATTGGAGATAGTTTTAGAGGTGCTACCTGGGTTTCAATCCACAATGGAGGTGGTGTTGGATGGGGTGAAGTGATAAATGGAGGTTTTGGCATGCTTCTTGATGGTTCTAAGGAAGCATCTCGTCGTTTACAATCAATGCTTTTTTGGGACGTAAATAATGGAATAGCAAGAAGAAGTTGGGCAAGAAATGATGAAGCTATTTTTGCAATTAAAAGAGCTATGGAGGCTGAGAAGAAATTACAAGTAACGATTCCTAACATTGTAGATGACGCATTGTTTGAAAATGTATAACAGTTTTAAGAACTAGAGTTTCAGGTTGAGCAAACCATAACAAACGCTATAGTACTTGAAACTCTAAATTTTATAAAAATGAAATTATCTAAATTACTATTCTTACCTATTATAGCCTTACTAATCGTTTCTTGTGTTTCGGTCAGGGTAACTACCGATTACGATTCAAAAGTAGATTTTTCTAAATATAAAACATTTGCTTTTTATAAAAAAGGAATAGACAAAGCGCCAATTTCTGATCTTGATAAAAAACGTATAATGCGTGCTATTGAAGCTGAACTAGTTGCAAAAGGGATGGAGAAGTCATCTTCGCCAGAAATTCTAGTTAGTTTATTTACTAAATCGAGAGAGCGAATTGATGTAAATGATAATCGCTTTGGAGGATTTTGGTATCCATGGTATTATGGACCAAGTCCAATGAATGTATCACAATATACGGAAGGTACTTTATTTATAGATTTACTAGATGCGAGTAAGAAAGAGCTTGTTTGGCAGGGTATTGGTACTGGTGCTTTGACTATAACTAATGTGGAGCGAAAAGAAGCAAGAATTAATGAATTTGTAAAAGAGATAATGGCTAGGTACCCTCCAGGGTTTCAAAATAAATAAATTTTTTTTAGGGGATGAAAGAGGAGTTTTGAAATTTTTCAAACTTCTCTTTTTAATTTATAAGTACAGGTTAATCTCCAATTTATATACACTTAATCTTTTTATTAAGTCTTTAGGTTTTTACATTTTTATAGAGTTTGGTTCAAGTATCAATTCCTAATAATTAATTCTTTCACTACGAGAATTGTAGCCAAAAATCTATTTAAGTTAGTATTATAAGTATTTCTATCAACTCCCTTTTTGATATTCATTATACAATCATTTTTGGTAATATTGATCTACATATTTATCAAACTTCTTCATATTAAACAATTGTATTAAAAGTACTAGTACTCTTTCTTACAAGAGGAATATTTTTCAATTGATAACAATTCTTTTTTAGTTATCTAGTATATCAGAATTAGTTGCTTAACATCTCGTTTTTTTTAAATAAATAATAGGATTGTATCTTTAGAAAGAATTTTTTTCGAAAAAGAGTCTCTTTTTTGTAACAAAATAGCTTTCAAAGCTTCTTATATAAAAACTAAATAAAATCAACTAAATCAAATAATTATGAGATTAGTTATAGAAAATTTAACTAAAACCTACAAAAACGGAGTAAAAGCTATTGATAATTTAAATTTAGAGATAGGAACAGGAATGTTTGGACTTTTAGGACCTAATGGAGCAGGGAAGTCATCATTAATGAGAACAATTGCTACATTACAAAGTCCAGATTCAGGAAATATTACTTTTGACGGAATTAATGTATTAGAAAATCAAATGACATTTAGAAAAATGTTAGGGTACTTACCTCAGTCATTTGGTGTATATCCTAAAATGTCTGCGGAAGATTTGTTAGACTATTTTGCAACGTTGAAAGGAATTAGTTCAAAACCTGATAGGCAAAAAATTGTAAAAGAGGTTTTGGAAATAACTAACTTATATGAGGTAAGGAAAAAATATGTAGCAGGCTATTCGGGAGGAATGAAACAACGTTTTGGAATTGCTCAGTTATTATTAAACAATCCTAAATTAATTATTGTTGATGAACCTACAGCAGGATTAGATCCAGCTGAACGTCATCGATTTTTAAATGTATTACGTGAGATAGGTACCAATTCAACAGTTATTTTTTCTACGCATATTGTTGAAGATGTAAAAGAGTTGTGTAATGAAATGGCTATTTTAAATGGAGGCCGTATTTTAAAACAGACTACACCAGTAGAATCAACAAAAGAAATAGAAGGAAAAATTTGGACTAAAATTATTAATAGAGACGATTTAGAAAAGCATGAAGCTACCTTTAATATTTTATCATCAAACTATAATCAAGATAATACATTAAATATTCGTGTTTTTGCAGATGATAAACCTTCGGAGGATTTTGTTTCTGTAAGCCCACAGCTTGATGATGTGTATTTTATTGCATTAAAAGAAGACGAACCAGTTACTGCCTAAGTGCTCTTTTACTAATTAAAAAATAAAATATATGTTTTCTACAATATTTAAACACGAAATAAATTACTGGTTTAAAAAACCGGCATTCTATATTTATCTTGCAATATTTTTTATTATTGCTACACTTTTTGCAGGAGGGACAGCTGGTTTTTTTGACTCGATGTCAGGTTCAGTAGGAGGTAGTAAAATTGTAAACTCTCCAATTGGTATTTACGGTATGTTTGCTGGTACTGCTCAATTAATATTTTTCTTATTTCCTTCTATTATTGGAGTTACAATTTTTAGAGATTATAAAAGTGAAATGCATTCAATTTTATACTCGTATCCATTTACGAAAGCTAGTTATTTGTTCGCTAAGTTTTTAAGTGGTTTACTGATTGTTTCTTTAATAGTTTTAGTTATTGGATTAGGAGTTGTTATAGGGTTTCGATTACCAGGAACCAATCCTGAAATAGTAAATGCATTTAATCTTGTAGCCTATTTACATTCGTATTTAGTGTATGTTATTCCTAACTCCTTATTATTTGGAGCTATTGTTTTTGCAGTTGTAACTTTTACTAGAAATATAGCAGCTGGTTTTATTACTGTTATTTTATTGATGTTAGTTCAAGGGTTGATGCAGAGTCTTTTGTCTGAAGAAGGGAATAGACTTTTAGCAGGATTAATAGATCCATACGGTGATGCATCTTTAAATTATTATTCACGTTATTGGACGTTAGCAGAACAAAATGAGGCGGCTTTACCATTTAAAGGAATTGTTATTTATAATCGATTAATTTGGTTAGCTGTTGCTACATTAATATTTGTAGCGGTGTATAGAAAGTTTTCGTTTAGTCAAAATGCCATAACGTTGTCTTTTTTCAAAAAAGAAAAAGGAAACAGAGTTACAAAAAAGAATTTTGGAAGCGTAACAAGAATTAATTTACCTACTGTAAATTATAATTTTTCATTTAATCAAAACTTAAAAAATACTTGGAAGTTATCCAATATAGATTTTAAGTATATAGTAACGGCATTGCCTTTTATAGCAATTGTTTTAGTAGGGTTGATTTTAATTGTAATAACCTTATCTGAAACTGGGTTAATATTTGGTACAAAAACGTTACCAGTAACATGGGAAATGTTACGAAGCGGTGCAGCTGCGTTTACGCTGTCGATAAATATTATTACATTTTTATATGCTGGGATGTTAGTGCATAGGAGTAAAATGTCACAAACTAATCATTTAATTGATGTAACACCAACTCCTAACTGGGTTTTGTGGTTGTCTAAATTAATAGCATTGTTAAAGGTTCAGTTAGTTTTGTTAGCAGTTGTTATGTTTGCTGGAATTATTTACCAAACATATAAAGGGTTTTATAATTATGAGCTTACTCACTATATATATGAGTTGTTTGTTTTACAGTTTATACATTTTGCAGTTTGGGCATTGTTAGCATTGTTTATTCAAACTTTGGTAGGAAACCCATATGTAGGGTTATTTATTTTAATTGTAATTAATTTTGGACTTCCTTTTTTAACCTTTGCAGGTATAGAGCAATCAATTTTCAAATACAATCAAGGACCAGGTTTTAGATATTCAGATATGAATGGCTATGGGGCTTCATTAAAAAGTTATTTACTATATAAAGGATATTGGACTTTAGGAGGTATAGTATTATTAGTATTAACAAGCTTATTTTGGGTTCGTGGCATACCACACTCCTTTAAAGAAAGAGTATCTATCTTTAAAAATCGATTAACAGTTAAAACTATAACTGTATTTGGACTGTTTTTAATCGCTTTTTTTACCCTAGGAGGAAGAATTTATTATGAAAATAATATAAAAAATGAGAGAACATCTAGAAAAGAACGTGAAGAGTTACGAGTAAAATGGGAAAAAGATTATAAAAAATATCAAGGAAAAGCACAACCAAGAATTGTTGCTGTAAATGTTGATATGAATATTTTTCCAAAAACCTATGATTTTAAGTCTTCTGGAACTTATAAAATGATTAATAAAACAAATGAGGTAATAGATAGTTTGTTTTTGAATCATAATAATTATCCAAGTACCTTTGAGTTTAATAAATCAACAACCTTAGTACTAGAGGATACTATTCAAAACTTTGATATCTATAAATTAAAAACTCCATTACAACCAGGAGACAGTTTAGAACTAAAATTTACAGTTAAAAATAAACTAAATAATTTTTTTAGAAAGAACTCTCCAGTTCGTAGAAATGGTACCTTTATGAATAGTGGAATTTATCCTTCATTTGGGTACTCTGACGGAGGAGAATTAAGAGATAATAAAACTCGAAAGAAATATGGTTTAGGTAAAAATGATTTGAAGCCTCATCCATCTGATAGTACTGCTTTAGGGAATACCTATATTTCAAGAGATAGTGACTGGATTGATTTTGAAGCTACTGTTAGTACCGATGAAGATCAAATAGCAATTGCTCCTGGGTACTTGCAAAAAGAATGGGTAAAAGATGGACGTAAGTATTTTCATTACAAGATGGATAGTAAAATATTAAACTTTTACGCATTCATATCCGCTAAATATGAAATCAAGAAAGATGCATGGAATGATGTGAATCTTGAGATTTATTACCAAAAAGGTCATGAGTATAATTTAGAGAGAATGATGAAAGGAATTAAAGCTTCTTTAGATTATAATTCTAAAAACTTTAGCCCTTATCAACATAAGCAAGTTCGTATTATAGAATTTCCAAAGACTGGAGGAACCTTTGCTCAATCATTCCCTAATACAATCCCTTTTTCTGAGTCTATTGGATTTATTGCTGATGTAGATAAAAAAGATGAAGGAGTTGACTACCCATTTGCGGTTACTGTTCATGAATTAGCACATCAATGGTGGGCACATCAAGTTATAGGTGCAGATGTTTTAGGAGCAACAATGTTATCGGAGAGCTTGTCTGAGTATGTTTCCTTAAAAGTTTTAGAACATAAAGCAGGGAAAACAGAAATGAGAAAGTTTTTGAAGAAGTCATTAGATGGTTACTTAACGCAAAGAGCTATGGAACGAAAACGTGAAAAGCCATTAATGTATAATGACGGTCAAGGATATATTCATTACCAAAAAGGATCTTTAATATTTTATGCATTGAGTGATTATATTGGTGAAGAGAAATTGAATGGAGCGCTAAAAGAGTATGTTGAAAAAGTAAAATTTCAAGAAGCTCCGTATACAACATCGATTGAAATGGTTGATTACATAGAAAAAGTTGTGCCGGATAGTTTGAAATATACGATTAAAGATATGTTTGAAACGGTTACGTTGTATAGAAATAGAGTAGTAGATGTTTCTTCGAAAAAATTAGATAATGGTAAATATCAAGTAGATATTGAATTTAATGTTAGTAAATACAGAAATAATGATAAAGGAAAGCGTTATTACGGAGAACAAGTTGGAGATACAATTTCTTATAAAACAGCAAAAATGAAAAAGCCTATTTTATCTGTTCCTCTAAAAGATTATATTGATATAGGAATCTTTGGAGAAGAAGAGATTGGAGGTGAAAAGAAAGAAGTAGAATTATATTTGAAAAAACACAAAATTACTCAGGTTAATAATAGAGTATCTATTGTAGTTGATAATAAACCTGTTGAAGTAGGGGTGGATCCATACAATAAATTAATTGACACAAAGTCTGACGATAATAGGAGGAAACTGTAACAATTAGTTAATTTATTTAAAATAATTTTTAAGCAAGTGATGATTTTTAATTATCACTTGTTTTTTTTACGAGAATTAATTAGCTATCCACTCTTCTAAGTCATGTATACTATTGAAAATTAGGTTTATTGATAAATCAATGGAGTCTATTTCTACATTTGTGTACTTGTCTCTTAATAAAGCAGTAAATTTTCCTTTTGTTGGGTGATTAAAATTATAATGTATTCCGCTTAAAAGGCTGTCATACGTAACATATTCAAAAGATAACTTTTTAAGAATAAAATCGGTTATCATAATATTATTTCTTAGGGCTAGATAAGTGTTTGTTTATCAGTTGTTTGGTGTAAATTTAAAGAATATAAAAAGTTTTATGTATTACATTAGATAAACTCCTTTAAAGTGTAGTTGAATGAAAAGTAAAACATGTTAAAAGTTGTTTTTTACGATTTTAATAGTTTTGAAAAAAGGTTGTAAAATATGTTACAACCTTTATTGTTGTTAATTTATAGACACCTTTTTGCTAATAGCACCATTTTTAGAGATTACCTCTGCAATATAAATTCCAGGAGTTATTTTAGATATACCAATAATTGCATTGCCATTTGATTTGAATTCCTTGGTAATTATTTTTTCACCAAGAATAGTGTATAGAATAAAAGAGAATTTCTCAGATTCTAATCCTGTAATTGTTAATTCACTTTTTGAAGACCTGTAAATATTTACATTTTTCATCAGTTCTTTTTTATCATTTGTGCCTAACTTTTTAGAAGTTGTATGTATATAGAACTGACCAACGTCATTCATGTCTTTCTCAAGGGTAATTGTATATTTTTTGGTAGATAGGTTTGTAAAAGTATTTTTTTTTCTGTCTTCTAAGTAAACTTGTATATCAGAAGGTAAGTTAGTTGATTTAATAGAGAAATTTAAGGTTTTTCCTGCTTTAGCTTTTATCCCAATAGGAATAATAAGAGTATCTAAGTTGTTAATAGGTAAAGATTGGATTGCTAAATTTTCATTTTGATTATTACTAACTAATTGAGAATAGATTGCAAAACTTGAAGAAACACCGTCATACATTGTTCCGTCGTAACCATTATCAAATCCAGTAGTTGCTCCATTTAAATAAAATAACTTGGTTGCTCTAGAGTTTTTATTTTCTGTTATTATTACTTCAATCTCTGTTCTTTCATTTCGTTGAAATGTGTCAAGTTGGTGGCTTTGATTCGTAGTGCTGAAGGTGATGTTTGAGTTGCTATTAGCACTAACAAAAAACGCTTGGGTTGGCGCTATTTGAAAGTTTCCATCTATACCGCTCATTTTTAAATCATAATTATTAGTTTCTTGGTTCCATAACCATACGGTTTCTTCTGTTAAAGCCCTTGAATTGTTTGTTAAAAAAGTACCAAGATTGATATAGGAGGTAAATGGGTTTCCAATTAAATTAAAATTGTTTGATGCTTGTGTTATAGGTAAAGTAACAGGAACATTATTTATACGACCATTAAATTTTAAATCATTACTAGTATTTAATTTTACTGAATATCCTTTTCCAGGAGGCATAATACCAGTTGAGGCATTGGAGAAATAGTTCCATGTTGAACCATTATTTTTATAAGGTGCAAAGCCAATATTTTTTTCTGATCCCCTAGCAAATTCATTGTTAGAAATTAAGTTTTCAATAGTTTCTAATTTTAATGGAGAAGATACTAAATACCAATTGTTTGTTTTTAGGTTTCTTTTGTAAGTAAATGCTCCTTCTACAGAAGCGTTAGCTATTAAAGAACTGCCAGAAGCAAAAGTTACTTTTTGTAAAGATGTAGAAAAATTAATTGTAGGTTGATTAATTGTTTTTAAAATTAAAACCTCATCTGAAATATTAGGAGTATTTCCTGTGCTCCAATTTGAAGGGTTTTTCCAGTTAGTATCAATAGTACCTTTCCAAGTAATTGTTGAAATGGGCAAATTTGAAACATTGTATTTACCTGGTGTTGCTTTTTGTGAATTAGATGATATTAATGTATGCTTTACAAAGTTACCAATCAGATCATCGCTTCTTGCTATAGATTGATTTGAATTTGCTTCACTTCCGTAAGTATGAGAAGTAATTACGATACTATTATTATTTTTTAAAGAAACCATATCTCCAGTATTATTTAAGCTAAGTCGTCCTGTTGAAGCTTTTACTGCTATACCTGGAATAACAGTTGGTGTTCCACCTCCAAAAATGACTATAGATTGTCCAGGAGGTATCGTTATATTTCCAAAAGTATGGCGAATAGAACTAGCATCAGAAATGCTATAATCTTTAAGGTTATAAGAGATAATATCTGTGTTAATCAATTCAATAAATTCATCTTGAGAAGTATTAGTTATTCCATCTCCATTAGCATCTATTCCAGTAGGATCAGCCAAAATTTCATTAATAATAATCTTGGGTAAATCATTATCAGTAATGGTCAAAGTATGTGTGTTAATATTTATATCTGCACTGCCGCCAATAACCATTAACTTTAAAATGATTGTTTCATCATCTGTGTCTAGGTCGTTATTAATATCTATTGAGATATTTTGAGTTTCATTGGAGGTAAAGGTTATCGAAGAAGTATTTAATTTATAATCTTCTATTTCGGCTGTGCTAGTAGGGTCAATTGTAATATTAATTGTGGTGTTAGATGTGTAACTTGAAAACAATAACGGAATTTGTTTGTTGAAAGTCGTTGTATTTTCATTAGTAGAACTAGTGCTGTATTTAAAGCTTACCGTTGGGTTAATTGAAGGGGTTTTGCCTTCAACTAATATATCATCTATCCATAACAAGCCAGCTCTAGTTTTAGTATATTCAAAATATATTCCAAAATAGTTTTTTACAATATAATCATTATTAGTAGCACTCCCTTCAAGCTTTAAAGAATCAAAATTACCATTTTCATCAACAAATAGCTCCCATAATCCACTTATACTTCTCGTTATTTTAATCCCCTTAATATCGTTGGCTTTCCAATCAATTTTGGAAGTAATTATTGGTATGTCTGAGGTTCCGTTTGTTACTTTCCATAAGGTTAAAATATCTGATGTGCCAGATAAATTAACTCCAACAGCGTATCCATCAATGGTACTAGATTCTAAATCAGATTCATTAGCGGTTAAATAAACCCAAAACTTATTTTTACTTGATGGATTCCAATTTCCGTTTTTCAAGTTGAATTGCCATGTTATATTTTGAGTTGTTAAATTTAAGTTTGAAATACTTTTGCTGATATAACTTTTTCCAGCTGCTCCTGATATATTGTGCTTTAATGAATGGGAACCACTAATAGGAGATGCGGAAGTACTTGTCCAGTGGCCATTAGTTCCTTCAGTCCAACCGGTAATAGTGCCATCATTGAAGTTATCATTAATTACTTGACTGTAGGTGGTGGAAATTAAAAAATAGCACAACAGGAAAACCGTCGCAAAAGCGAAATTGTTTTTTCTTTTCATAGTTTTTTCTTTTTAAGTAGCTAAACTTAAATAAAAAATAATGATAAGAAAAATTTTTTTCAGTATAATTAATGTTTAATTTGTTGATTTACAGTTGTTAATTTTTACTTAAGCTTTAAATTATAATGAATAATGATATTTTTGAGTAAATAAAAAGCCTCAAGATTTTTCTTGAGGCTTTATGCTATTCTTTATTTACAATTAGAAACCATCACCTGGTGATTCAGGGCTTTGCGCCTGAGCTTTTTTAGGATTCAGTAATATATACGTCCCTAAAGCTGTTAAAGCAGTATATTTACCATAATTACCTATTTTTTTTAGAGCTTCTTTACGAGTTATATCAGTATCGTTATTTTTAACTTGTTTTTTCATGATTCTATTTTTTATTATTGAACAATAATTTTCTTACTTAGCTTTCCTAATTCAGATGATAATTCTACTACGTACACTCCTGAAGCAATTTCAGGAAGAGTAATAATTGCAGTACCATTTGTTTTGAATTTTTTAGTAGTAATTTTCTTACCAAGTATTGAATACAAAGTTAAAGAAGCTTTTTCTGATTGTAATCCAGCTATAGTTAATTGATTTTTAGAAGATCTATAGATACTTACATTTTCTAATAATTGATTTACGTTATCGGTACTCAATCTTTCAGAAGATGTATGAATATAGAATTGACCTATTCCGTTGGCATCTTTATCAAGAGTAATAGTATAGTTTTCCTCAGATAAATTAGTAAAAACATTATTAATCCTGTCTTCTAAATATACGTTAATACCTTCTGGGAAGTTAGTGCCTTTGACAGATATTTCTATTGATTTTCCTGCTTTCGCTTGAAGTCCAACTGGCACTATCATATTTTCGAAACCACTATTAGGTAATGTTTGAATCGCTAATTTTTTACCTTTATTATTAGTGATTAATTCAGTAAATATTTTTAAATCAGAAGTATCTTCACTAAACATTTTAGAATCGTACCCGTTGTCGAAAGATGTTGTTTTTCCGTCTACGTAAAACACTTTAGTAGAATTTTTCTCATCTTGTCTTTCAACAAATAATTCGAAAGTTGGATAAGAATTTTCAAAAGCTCTTATGAATGTATCCGTAGTTTGATGGCTTTGATTCGTAGCTGCAAAAGTTACGTTTCCACTACTTGAAGCTTCGACAAAGAATCCTTGCCCAGGAGCCAATTCTATAGGAGAAATGGCATTGTATGTTACATATTTAGTTCCATCCCACAACCATAATGTTTCCTCAGAAAGTAAAGAAGAATTAGTAGTTGCAAAAGTAGCAGAATTCACGTAAGAAGTAAACGGGTTTCCTAATAAGTTAAAATTAGTTCGAGAACCCATTGATATTGGAATAATAATATCAGTAGTATTCAAACTACCAGAAACGGTTAGAGTACCAGGGTTTGCCAATTTTATAGATATACCAAGTCCATTAGCGATACCAATGTTAGATGTAGTTTGAGCATATATCCAGGCAGGGACCAGTATTGTTTAAATAATATCCTAACCCTAAATTTCCTCCTGTACCAGAAGCAAGATCATTATTGGCAATTACATCGTCAAGAGTCTCTCCAGAAACAGGAGCTGAAACCAAATGCCAATTGGTAGTTGGAAGGTTTCTGTTATAGGTAATAGATCCATTTACAGAAGCTTGAGCGATAAAAGAAGCACCATCATTTAAGGTTATACTGTTCACCGTTATACCAGATGTAGCTGTAGGGTAATTGGTTATCCCATTAGGGATAGTTACATTGCCACCACTATGAGGAACCATATTATTGTTCCAGTTAGAAGTATTATTCCAATTATTGTCAGTATTTCCAGTCCAAGTATATGTATTGTAGTGTATGTCTATATTAAAAGTAGACGAATTTGGACACGTACCAGCAGTTGCATAAGTCACAACATATGAACCAGGTGTAGATGCCGAAATGTCAATTACTCCAGTAGAAGCGTTTATATCTAAACCTCCTGCTGCTGAAAAGGTTCCTCCCGTTAATCCAGTAATGGTGGGAGAAGGATCGGCATCTTCCGTTGTGTATGATGAAGCTCCATAACTAAAAGATGCATCATCTAAAGCGTTAATGGTCATGAATAACCCAGCTGAGTTAGGGCAATTGTCATTTGTTGTGTATGTGATGCGATATGTTCCAGGCGTAGATTCGGAAACTTTAATTAATCCATTAGCATCAATCGATAAACCAGGGGTAGAAGAGAAAGTTCCTCCAGGAGAATTCACGATGGTAGGTGCTTTATTAGGTGAATTAAGACAAATGGCAGTTGTGCCATACGTAAACGAGGATCGTCTAGAGCATTTATGGTTACACTCGTAGTGGATGAATTAGGACAGGCTCCAGCTGTTGTATAGGTTACAGTATATGTATTAGGAGTAGATGCCGAAACATCAATCGTTCCATTCGAAGCAATTACTAAACCAGGAGTTGATGAGAACGAACCTCCTGTTAAACCAGTAATGGTTGGAGAAGGGTCAGAAGCATTACTACAATACGCTGCAGCCCCATAGCTAAAAGAAGCGTCATCTAAAGCATTAATGGTAAGATTAGCCGAAGCTGAATTCGGACAGGCTCCAGCGGTTGTATACGTAATAGAATATGTTCCAGGAGTTGAAGCAGACACATCAATAGTTCCGTTTGAGGCAATCACCAAACCATTGGTAGAAGAGAATGTTCCACCAGGAGTAGCAATGCTATTTGGTGATGGGTCAGACGCATTAACGCAGTAAGCCGAAGCGGGATAGCTAAAAGAAGCGTCGTCTAAAGCTTTAATAGTCATACTAGTTGTAGCGGAATTCGGACATATTCCAGTTTTTGTATACCTAATAGTATAGGTTCCAGGAGTGGAAGCGGAAACATCTATAGTTCCATTCGCAGCAATCGCCAACCCAGGAGTAGACGAAAAAGTTCCACCAGGAGAAGCAATAGCACTAGGCGATGGGTCCGGTGCATCTAGGCAGTAAGCATAAGCGGGATAGGCAAAAGAAGCGTCTTCTGCAGTGTTTATGGTCACAGTTGTTGTTGCTGAATTTGGACAGTTACCGGCTGTTGTATAGACAACCGTATGGGTTCCAGGTGCAGAAGCGTAAGTATTAATTCTACCAGTGGTTGAATCTATACTTAAACCTCCTGGAGAAGAAAAAGTTCCACCAGGAGTTGCAATATTGTTCGGTGCTGGATTCATATCATTCGAGCAGTAAGTTGCAGAAGCATAACTAAAAGATGCGTCGTCTAACGGATAAATCGTTACAGATTTCGTTGAAGTATTAGGGCATGCTCCAGTGGTTGTATACGAAACCGTATAGGTTCCAGGAGTGGAAGCGGAAACGTCAATTTTACCCGTGGTTGTATTTATATTTAATCCTGCTGCAGAAGAAAAAGTTCCACCAGGAGATGCAATACTGTTCGGTAATGGATCGGATGAATCCACACAGAAAGCCGGAGCATCATATCTAAATGAGGCATCATCTTGATTGATGGTTATGGTTGTACTGGTAGCGTTAGAACACGATCCATCAGTAGTGGTATACGTTATGGTATATGTTCCTGCATCAGAAGTGGTAAGGTTTATTTTTCCTGTGGTAATATTCATAGCAATACCAGCAGGTGAGGAAGTAAAAAATCCTCCATACTCCGTAATAGTTGGTGTTGGGTCAGAACCGTTTTTACAATACGTTGAAGCATCGTAGTTAAAGGAAGCATCGGGTGCATCATTTACAGTAACCGTTACTGCTCCGCAGCTTCCTGGTGTTACACAACCACCCTCTCCACGGATATAGTAAGTTGTAGTGGTGGTTGGACTTACATTAAAAGTGCCAGTAGCGGTAACTCCTATTAGAGTACCTCCGCATGATCCTGTATAGATATGCCAATTCGTAGCGTCATTTAAACTTGAGCTATTGGAAATATTTAAATTGGTGTTTCCTCCTTTACAAATAGTTGGAGTAGTGGCAGTTATTGTTGGTATGTCAGGGGCAGCACAGGGAATAACGTCCCATCTAAATCCATCAAGGGCAAGGTAGTCAGCATTTCCAGTAGTGGTTATTATAATTTCGTCAATGCTCGAGTTTGTGTTATCACTTCCTCCTTCTGAGGAAAAATCAATTAGTGTAAAACCATTGTTAGGAGAGCCTGAAGGGATATCCGAAAAGCCAGATGTTTTAGTGAATGTGAAAACATTATTACCATCTTTCTTACCTAATATAGTTACATTTAAACTAGTGGGGTTTTGAGTTGCATTAAATTGAGCTATGTATAGGTAAAAGCTTTTTATTAGAAAATCAGTCCCATCACTAGATTTAATATTTAAAGATGTTCCTCCACCTACAGTGACAGCATCGGAATTATCAAGAAATACATCATCGGAAGTACTTCCATTCCATCCTGAACCAGAAGTAGTAGAATTAACATCATAAGTTTCTGCAGAATCCACAGTAGTGAAGGTCTGCCCATTATTGGTAAATGATTTTGAAGAGTTTGTTTCATCTTCAAAATCTTCTGTAGTTTGAGAAAAACAAGGCACTGACAATAGACAGAGCATAATAAAAAAAGCAGAGTATAGCTTTTTTGAATGGTAAAAATGAGTAGTTTTTAGATTCATAATTTTTCGGTTAAGTTAGAAATCAAATATAGCTTAAATGCTACTAAATTAGAAACTTAAGTTTTTTTTAAAAGTATTTATGGTATAAGAGTGCTATAATAATCCATTAAAGTTGAAAAATGAGGAATGGAATTAATTTTAATGTCTTAATTTGTGCAAAAAAAATACATGTTACGCGAAATATTTTCTGAAATAATTAATTCTAAGACGTTTACTGAATCTAAAAATGCAGCAACTACTTTATTTAATTTTTACGAGAAGCTTTCCGATAAGCTTTTGTTGAATTCAAAAATGGATTCTTCGACTAAAATAAATGGAGGAATAGCTTTATCTCATGAGCATGCTGCTGATTGCATTATAGATCATTTAAGAACTACTAAGTTTATAAAAGGCATTTATGCATGTGTTTTAGAGTTAAAAAAAATGTTTCCTGGAGAGGTTATTAATGTTCTATATGCAGGAAGTGGTCCATACGGAACATTAATCATTCCTATATTGTCTGAGTTTAAAAATGAAGAGATAAATGTAACGGTTATAGATATTCATGAAAGCTCAATAAAATGTTTAAGGCAAATAGTCGAGTATCTAGGTTTTGAGAAATATATCAAAGAGTATGTAATTGATGATGCAAGTGTTTATAAAGGTTTGAAGGAAGAATATCATTTGGTGATTTCAGAAACAATGGATGTGGCTTTAACAAAAGAACCTCAAGTTATGATAACCAAAAATATTGTACCTATGTTAAAAAAGGATGGTTTTTTAGTACCGCAAGAGATTAAAGTAAGTACTCAAAATTCTTTTTACGCAAAAGAAATTTCTTTTATTGAAGAATTAAGAAAGGGAGAAAGAGATGATGGGGATTATTCAGAACAAGAAAGTAAGATATTATTCAAACTAAATAAAAAAACATCTTTTAACGAAGAAAATTTTTATGAATTTGATTCGGAAGTTTTTGCTAAGTCAGAAGGTACCGAACTTTATCCAGATATTTGTATATATACAGAGGTAAAGATATTTAAGGATGAAATTCTAAAAAAAGGAGAGTCATTATTAACTATGCCTTATTGTGTTTCTTCAATATATAATATTGAGAAAGAAAATTATAGGTTGAATTATTCTACTAAGGATATTCCAATATGGAGAGTGTTGGTTTATTATTAAATAACAAAAGACCTATAAAAAGGTCTTTTGTTATTTAATAATAAATATTCAATTTTAGTTTCTTGACGGAAAAGTACCGTATAAACAAATTATGTAATTAACTACACCAAAAGGTTGTCTGTTTTCATGAGATCTACTTCCACCTGCATTTCCTACAATAACTGATGATTGACCTAATTCAACATCAGGGGTTGCATCATTAAAACCATAGGTTTGAATAACACTTCTTCCATTTGGAGTGACGGGAGTTGCAATAGATGATCCAGTGGTAGCTTGTGATTTTGTAGCGTTTGCTGAACTTACTTTTGGTTTTGTTACCGCAACGTGCGTGTGAGAGGGTATTTCTAGAATATTAAGAGTAACCTCTTCGATACCTCCCATTGCACCTGTTGGGTAAGGTGATAAACCAGGTCCTTGTCCAGACCCAATAGCTGCTCGTCCCCTCAGATCGGGTAACGCAAAAGTAGTTCTTCCGTCTCCACCGTATATTGTGCCTATTAACGAGAATAAGGCAGAATTTTGAGCAATAGATTGTAATTGCCCTTGACAAAGAGCCCAGTTTCTTGGAGCCCAATTGGGTCCCCATAATCGAACTTCACCAGTATATCCTTCCATAAGAATTGTATTTTTTTGTTAACATTTTATTCGCTTGTAAAAATTAGTGTCGAAATTAGCAGTTACGATATCGTGAATACTTAATTTCTTGAAGGATAAATTCCTTGTAAGCATATAATATAATTGAGGACACCAAAAGGTTGTCTGTTTTCGTGTGATAGATTTCCACCCGTATTTCCTACAGTAACAGGATTTGAACCTAAATCTACATCAGGAGTTGCATCATTGAAACCATAAGTTTGAATAGCACTTCTTCCACTTGGAGTTACTGGAGTTCCTATTGAAGACCCTGTAGTTGCTTGCGATTTGGTTGCGTTTGCTGAACTTACAGATAGTTTCGATATGGCGGTATGGTTATGAGAAGGTATTTCAGATACATTCAATGTGACAGATTCTTGACCTGCTTTAGCTCCAATCACATAATCACTTAATCCTGGCCCACGTCCTGAACCAATGGCGGTTCTACCTCTTAAATCAGGTAAAGCAAAAGTAGTTCTTCCGTCACCACCATAAATTGTTCCGAGTAATGAAAATAGGGCGTTGTTCTGAGCAATAGCTAATAACTGTCCTTGACAGAATGCCCAATTTCTTGGAGTCCAATTTGGACCCCATAATCGGATTTCTCCAATATATCCATCTTCCATAATAATAATAATAAGTAGTTAATATTTTAAATTTTGTTTATCAGTAAATTAATACTAGTGCGAATATAGGAAATATAACCCACGAACAAAAAAACTCTGTTTTCTTGTATACAAAGTTATTTTTTTTAGGCTATGAGAAACAGTGTTTTAGCTTGAACGCACACTTTTTAGGTTTGAACGCTCTTTTTTGAGGAATAAAAGTTTATGAATAGTTTAATCTTTTGAAAATCAGCTTAGTTTTTTCTCCAGAAAAATGGGGTTAAAAGTATTAAAACAGTGAATAACTCTAAACGCCCGATAAGCATTAAAAACGAACAAAACCATTTAGCCCCAACAGATAAATGGGCAAAATTATCAACAGGACTAACACTACCAATTGCGGGACCTATATTCCCTAAAGACGAGGCACATGCTCCTAAAGCAGATTTAATATCTAATCCTAAAAAAGCTAAAATTACTGTCCCTAGAATGAAAATTAACATATACAATACAAAGAATGACAAGATGTTAAAAACTATAGTTTGACTAACAGCTTTTCCATCGTAACGAACAGGTATTATGGCATTAGGGTGTAATGATTTTTTAAATTCTAAAAAACTACTTTTAAGTAGTACAATATGACGAACAATTTTTACTCCTCCAGAGGTTGAACCTGCTGATCCTCCTAAGAAAAATAAAGCAAAGAAAATTGCAGTAATGAAGAAATTCCACATGGTGAAATCTGCAGTTACAAAACCTGTAGTTGTGATTACAGAAATTACAGAAAAAAATGAATGACGAAAGGCACTTTCTACTTTGCCGAGCACCATTGGGTGTTCTATGTTTGTATTTAAATTAGGATCTTGAAAAAAGATGATAGTAAAGGCAATAATTGTTGAAATTCCTAGTACACTGAATAGATAATATCTAAATTCTTCATTTCGTAAAACCTTTTGAATCTTGCCTTTTAAAGCAAAATATGTAAGAACAAAATTGGTACCAGCTATAAACATGAAAATAGTAATTATATATTGTATTGCTGGCATATTGTTATAATAAGCTATACTAGAGTTTTTTGTTGAAAACCCACCAGTACTTACAGTTGCCATAGCGTGGTTTATAGCATCAAACCATGTCATACCTGCAACTTTTAGTAAAATAAATTCAATAAAAGTTAAAAGAACATAAATTAACCATAATCTTTTAGCGGTATCAGTTATTCTGGGATGTAATTTATCGGCGGAAGGACCAGGAGCTTCAGCCATAAATAATTGCATTCCTCCAATACCCAATAAAGGAAGAATGGCTATAGTTAGTACTATTATTCCCATACCACCAATCCAATGTGTTGCACTTCGCCAAAAAAGAATTCCTTTAGGCATAGATTCAATATCAGTTAATATAGAAGAACCAGTAGTTGAATAGCCCGAAATAGTTTCGAAAAAGGCATTAGGAATAGATGATATTGTACCTGATAATAGATAGGGTAGCATTCCTGTAAATGATAATGTTAACCATCCTAATGTTACGATTAAATATCCTTCTTTTTTTTGGATTTTTTTTGAAATAGGTTTGTTAAAGAAAAAAAGTAAAAGGCCAATGGTAACAGTTATTATACCTGCATTTAAAATTCCTAACACTGCATTCTCATTGTGGTACAAACTAAAAGGGATTGCTAACCACATAAATAAGCCGTTTAAAACAGCTGTTAAACCTAAAAATCGATAAATAAGTTTAAAGTTAAGATTTTCCATTAGTTGAATAAATCTTCTACAATTGATATTGCTTCAGGTAAACAAAATACAATAGCTTTGTCACCACTTTGTAATTGGAAGTCTCCAAAAGACATTAATGCTTTTCCTTCTCTAATAACACCTCCAATAATAGCTTCTCTTGGAAAACGTAATTCCTTTACTACTTTTTGTGTAACTCTCGCATTGGGTTGAACTTCGAATTCAAAAACTTCCGCATCAATGTTATGAAGGTTTGCCAATGCTAAGATTTCACCTTTACGTATGTGCCTAAAAATATTACTAGCAGCAATTAATTTTTTATTAATTAGGGTGTCAATACCGATGGTTTGAGAGATGTTGATGTAATCCATATTTTCAACCAAAGCAACTGTTTTTTTTACACCTTTTGATTTAGCAACTAAACAAGACATAATGTTTGTTTCAGAATCACCAGTGACAGCAACAAAAGCGTCCATTTCTCTTATGTTTTCCTCTTCAAGTAATTCTAAGTTTCTTCCATCTCCGTTAATAACTAATGTATTTCTTAGATTTTCAGCTAATTGTAAAGCTTTTCCTTTTTTTCGTTCTATTAATTTTACTTTAAAGTTATCAATACATAAATTTCTAGCTGTCTTTTCTCCAATACTACTACCTCCAAGAATCATTACATTGTTAATATCAACATGCTCTTTTCCTATAATAGGATGAAGTTTTTTAATACTATAGCTAGGTACAGAAAAATAAACTTGATCATTAATTTTATATACAGTGTCACCTCGAGGAATTATAGTTTGAGCTATTCCTTCTCTTTTTATTGCAATGGTAATAAAATCTACTAAGCAATATTTCTCTTTAACTTCTTTTACCGTTAAATTTAGAATAGGTGATTTATAACCTAATGTAGTTCCCATAATGTTAAAAACTCCATTTTCAAAGGCTACAGTATCATTAAAAGACGATTGGTTTAAAAGAAGTTTAATTTCTTTAGCAGCTAGCTCTTCCGGAGAAATCATAAAGTCTACACCATATTCTTTAAAATTGATTACATCGTTATTTAAAAACTCAGGATTGTTTATTCTAGCAATTGTTTTTTTTACACCTAAGGCCTTGCCAATGACAGAAATAGTAAAATTAGTGTTTTGACTTTCAGTCACGGCTAATAAAAGATCTGCAGAACTGATACCAATTTCTTTCAGTAATTTTATAGAAGTAGCATCCCCTTTCTTGGTAATAACATCCAAGTGGTTGTTTATATAGTTAAGTTTGGCTCCGTCAAAATCTATAATATACGTATCTTGAGATTCGTATGATAAAAGCTTAGCCAAATGAAAACCTACGTCTCCAGCCCCGGCTATGATAATCTTCATATTTAAAATTATAAAAGATAAGATGCAAAGATACTCTGCTTGTTTGTGGTATGCAAAAAATGATTTATATTTATAATTAAAAATAAAAATTGCACAATGAAAAAATTAGCTATAAAGTCATGGGCTCAAGAAGATAGACCTCGTGAAAAACTATTATTGAAAGGTAAAAACACATTATCTGATGCCGAACTTATTGCAATATTAATAAGCTCAGGAAATAGACAAGAAAGTGCCCTAGATTTGTCTAAAAGAATATTACAATCTGTAGGGAATAATCTTAATAAATTATCGAAATTATCAATTGAAGAGTTACTGCAATTTAAAGGAATAGGGGAGGCGAAAGCTACAACTATTGTAACTGCATTAGAGTTTGGTAAAAGAAAACAGTTTGAAGAAAACCAAAAAATACCTAAAATAACTTCATCATTGGATGTAGCAAAAATAATGCAACCATTAATAGGTGATTTGGAACACGAAGAATTTTGGGTTTTATATTTAAATAATTCTAATAAAGTTTTAGCAAAACAACAAATAAGTAAAGGTGGATTAACAGCTACTTTAGTTGATATTCGGATTATATTAAAAAAAGCATTAGAACTTTTTGCCATTGGTTTAATACTGTGTCATAATCATCCTTCAGGTAAATTAAAACCAAGTAAATCAGATATTGAATTAACAGAAAAAATAAAGAAAGCAACTTTTACATTAGACTTAAAATTATTAGATCATTTAATAATTACTGAAAAAGCGTATTTTAGCTTTACAGATGAAAGAGTTTTATAAAATCTTTAAAACTTTGCTACTTATAAAACTATAAAAATGCTTTTAATTTATACGCATAAAATTACTCCTAGAGTTAGATATATTTTTAAACATATTATAAATCGTGTATTACAAATACCTATCAGTTTTACTAATAAAGTTGAAGAGTTTGTAGCACATAATGGACCCAAATTTTCATATACTAAAGTAGCATTAGGGAAAGAGTTTTTTATTAAAAGTCATGATTTACTTTTTCAACAAGGCATAAGAGATATTGAAATACACATACAAAAATGGAAAGGAGTTCCTTGCTTTTTCTTTCAAGGTGAAAAATCAAACATTCCTTTTGATATATTTTCAGCAAGTTTTTACCTAATTACTCGCTATGAAGAATACTTGCCGCATATAAAAGATAAACATGGGCGATTTGAAGCGGCAGAAAGTATTGCTTTTAAATATAATTTTTTAGAAAAACCGCTAATAGATATTTGGGCATATATGTTTTTGGAAGAATTAAAACAACGATTTCCTGAGTATGAATATAGTTATAGGAAATACAGTTTTATATCAACAATTGATGTTGATAATGCTTTTGCCTATAAACATAAAAGTTTTGTTAGAACTGTAGGAGGATTTTTCAAAGATGCTTATCAGTTAAATATTTTTAATTTATGGGATAGGTTTAGTATTCGTTTCAATATTAAAAAAGACCCGTTTGATACCTTTCAAAAGATTCTTGATTTAAAAAAACAATACGATATTAGAACTCTTTTCTTTTTTTTGATAGCTGATTATACAACGTTTGATACCAATGTTTCTGCTTCAAAACCCAAATTTAAATTATTAATTAAGAATATGGTAGACTATGCAAGAGTAGGCTTACACCCTTCTTATTATACAATGAATAATTTGACTATGTTGAAAAAAGAAAAAGAGCGTTTAGAGAATATTACAAACATGCCCATAAAAAGATCAAGGCAACATTATTTGCGGTTTTCATTACCTGACACATATCAGAAATTAATCGATTTAGAAATCGAAGAAGATTATTCTATGGGATATGCAAGTCATGCGGGATTTAGAGCGAGTACTTGTACACCATTTTATTTTTTTGATATTGATTTTGAGATACAAACTCCTTTAAAAATTTTTCCTTTTGCGGTAATGGACACAACTTTAAATGATTATATGAAATTAACTCCTAAACAGGCCCTTGGTAAAATTAGAGATCTAAAAAATGAGGTAAAAAGAGTGAATGGTGTTTTTATAACATTATTTCATAATGAAAGTCTTAGTGGATATCAGCGTTGGAGAGGTTGGAGTAGATTGTATGATTCGATGTTAAAAATAGTAAAAGTTTAATGATTTCGTTTGTAAAAAGAAAAGATGTAGAGGAAGATAAGTATAATGATTGTATTAGTAATTCTTTACAGTCCAATGTGTTTGGGTTTTCATGGTATCTAGATATGGTAACTGATAATTGGGATGTTTTAGTATTGAATGATTATGAAGCAGTAATGCCTTTGCCTTTCAGAAGAAAAGCTTTTATAAAATATGTATACCCACCATTTTGGTTAATTCAATTAGGTATTTATTCAAAACAGGTTGAAGATGAAAATGAATTTTTAATTGAGTTATTTGATAACTTTAATTTTGTAGAATTACGTATGAATTATATGAACTCATTTAGCATGTTTTCTGTATTTCAACAAGAAAAAAGAATTCAAATTTTACCATTAAATAGAGAATATGAAGTTATTTGTACTAAGTACAACAGAAACAGAAAAAGAGAATTAAAAAAAGCTGTATCTTATGATTTAAATGAATGCTGGAATGATTGTCCAACGGTTTTAATTAACCTATTCAAAGAAAATGTAGGTAAACGTGTAAAAAAAATTTCAGACAAAGATTATGATAAATTATTAGCATTAATGCAGGTTTGTATTCGCAAGAAAATAGGGGAACTTTTAACCATTTATGATAAGGATAATAGGATAGTTTCTGGAGCTTTTTTTCTAAAACATAAAAAAAGAGTAACTGAATTAGTGTGTTCTTCTGATTTTAAGAATCGTAAAAATGGAGCTAATACATTTATGAATGATAGAGCAATTTACAAATATTCAAGGAATTTTGATGTTTTTGATTTTGGAGGTTCTTCCATGAAAAAAATTGCTGCTTATTATAAAAGTTTTGGAGCAATTGATGAAAAATATACCCAATTGTATTATAATAATTTACCCAAAATAGTTAAGTTTTTTAAACGATAAAATTGTTTTTCTTATAGTAATAAAAAAAAGTAAAACAAGATGTTAAACCTGTAAACCACATTAATAAAGCTGAGGTTATTGCAGCTCCTCTAATACCTAATTTGGGAATTAAATAGTAATTACTAACTATATTTATGCATAGTGCAATTAATGTTATATAATAGTTCGCTTTTATTTTTCCAATAGAAGATAAAAGATTTCCAAAAATACCTCTAAATATTAAAATTCCACATACGCCTAAATTTAAAATAAAAAAACTTTCAGTGTGTTGAACAAAGGTTGTATCAAAAAAAGTTAACGTTGTTTCATCAAAAAGATAAAAAAAGAGCACAAACCCTATGCTTATTGCCGAAAACAATAACATGTAACTTTTTATGTAGTTATAAATATACTTTTTTTGAGTAATTTTCTCAGTAAATGAAACAAAATCTGTAGTAATGAAAACCCTCGGTAAAAATAAGATACTAAAAGGAATTATAGATATATATCTATAAGCAGTTACGCTTTCTGGCTTTTCTAGAAGATATCCCACTAATAAAATATCAATAGCAAAAAGTAACATGGTAGCCACATTGGCTAAACCACCAAAAAAACCATATTTCCAAAATTCTTTATTAATAAAAAAAGGTTTTTTTAATTCTGGTTTTAATTGGATGCTTATTTCTTTTCGGAATATAAAAACAGTAATAATTGGAGTTAATATAAATCCAATAACATATCCTTTTTCTGTAAAAAAGTAGCAAAATAAACTTACAGTTATAATTAAAAGAGAGTTGTATATTATTTCAGAATAAGCTACTACTTTATTACGATGTTCAAGGCGTGCTTTTATTTTAATAACTTCAAATAAAAAGAGAGGAATAAAAATCAAAGAAAAAGTACTTAAATAGTATCCTGTTTTAAATAATTTAAAAGGAAATAAAAAACCTATAGAAGCAATTATAATTGAAAGAATTCCAGATGCAATAACACCATTTTTTAATACATAATTGAGGAGGAATTCTCGTTCTTTATTATTGTTAGTCAAGGCTCCATAACGTATATAGCTTTGGTGAAGCCCAAAGCCAATAAAAGGAATTAAAAAAGTAATAATATTCCAAGAAAATAAAACCAATCCAAGTTCTTTGTTAGGAATTAATTGTAAGGCAATCCAAGAGGTTAAAAAAGAGAATATCCTTGCTACAACAGTAGCTGTGAAAATATAACCACCAGCACGATTTAAAAAATTTTGTATGTAGGCTTTAATTAAATTCAATTTAATGCTTTTTCATATAGTTTGGAAAATTGATTAGCAATGCTCATGTCACTAAAATTTTCTTTGGCATATTTATGCATTTCTTCTTTATTGCTCTTTGGATAGTTGTATACATATTTTAATTTATTTAGTAATTGAAGTTCATTTCTTGGTTCAATTAAAAAACCGAATTTGTTTGGAAAATATTCAGAAATACCTCCAACATTAGAACTAATTACTGGTGTACCACAAGCAAAACTTTCTAGAATGACACAAGGTAAATTTTCATAGTTACTAAACAATACAAAAACATCAGCTTGTTGAATGTAGTTTATCACTTTTAAATGAGGGATATGATTAATAAACTTTACTTTATGAGTAATTTTCAACTTATCGGCCAAAACTCTATATTTTAAAGAGTTTTCTCCAATTAAAATTAATTGGAAGTCAGTAGTGGTTTTATTTAATTCACAAATGGTATTTATAATTCCTGATACATTTTTATGTGAATCAAGCATATTTGATACATGAACGATAGTAAATAGGTTGGCTGTTTTTTTAGATGGTAAAAATAAATCAGTATTCACTACATTAGGAACTTTTAGGTAATTTCCACTCAAGTTTAACTTTTGCATAGATTGCTTTAAATTATCAGAAACAGGGCATATTACAGTTGCTTGTTTAGTAATATACTTCGATAATAATAATTCAGTTTTAGAAATGCTTTTTGCTAATGGCATGTGGTAGCCTGTCCAATGTTCAGAAATAATATACTGTTTTTTTTTGTGCAATTTTAAATACAAAGCTACTATTCCAAAAGGGTATAATTTATTAAGATGTACTATGTCAAAGTGACCGATTTTTTTTAATAAAATTCCGAATGCTCTACAAAAGCGAATTATTTTTAGTAAAGGGTTTTTACTGTGTTTTATGTAGGCTATATGAGTGTAAATTCCATTGATTGATTTTGATGTAATTTCAATGTTTTTATGTAATGAAGGGTCAGAAATTATGTGTAAAACTGAAACTTTATGTAATGTATTCACTGCCTCAGCATGTCGTTGAATAAAATCACCATTATTTGGTAATACCCTTGAAGGATACCATCCACATAAAAAAAGGATATGAAGTTTACTTTTTATCAAAATTTTGTAGTAAATTTTGTGCTAAAATAGTTTTTTTAATAATAAAACCCTTTAAATTTGAAACATGACGAATATTAAGCATCTTTTTTTTGATTTAGATCATACATTGTGGGATTTTGAAAAAAATTCGGAGTTAACCTTTAAGCAAATATTTAAAGAACAAAATATTGCACTTGATTTTGCTGAGTTTATTAAGGTTTATTCTCCTATTAACTTTAGGTATTGGAGATTGTATAGAGATGAAAAAATAACAAAATCTAATTTAAGGTATAAAAGACTTAAAGACACATTTGATGCTTTAAATTATGTTATAACTGATGATTTAATTGATTTAATAGCTGAAGATTATATTAAGTATTTGCCAAATTTTAGTAACTTGTTTGATGGAACAATAGAAACATTAGAATATTTAAAAAAACAATATCAACTACATATCATAACTAATGGCTTTGAAGAAGTTCAACAATTGAAGATGGAAAAATCAGGAATCTCTAAATATTTCGATATTATAGTTACTTCAGAAAGTGTTGGGGTAAAAAAACCGAATCCCCGAGTTTTTGAATTTGCGTTATCTAAAGCGCAAGCTTTACCAAAAGAATCCATTATGATTGGAGATAGTTATGAAGCTGACATTATAGGGGCATTGAATACAGGAATGAATGCAATACATTTCACTGAAGAAAAACTTGTTGGTAATGAGGTGGCTAGTGTTAGTTCTTTACTAGATTTGAAGCAATATTTATAAAATTTTACCGTTTAAGTTTAACCTACTATAATAATTATGACAAAAGAAAATGTGTTTAAATTTATTGTCTGTTTAACCCTTGTTTTTTTTACTTCCTGTGTAAAGGATTTAGATTTTGATCAGGCGAAAGACCTTGAAATATCACCAACATTTGTTGCTTCACTAGCTTACAGTAAATTAGATCAAACTACCTTTGTAAATGCATCCGGAACAGAAATTACTCGTATAACTGATACTTCAAATTTTTTTGTTTTTGAAAATTCTGTAACAAAGGATTTAGTTAAAATTGATATTGATTTTGAAATTGACAATCCATTTAATAGAAAATTTACTTTAGATTTTAAATTTTTGGATGAATCGGGTATTGATGTTTATAATGTAAGACAAATAGCTATTCCTGAAAATACGAGGAATTACAAGTTTCATGAAGAAATAGATTTAAGTGTTGACAACAGTATTTTAAATTCAAAAAAAATAGAGGTAATATTAGAATTATTGCCAAGCTCGGATGGGTCTGTTATAAATATAAATGAACGTAAGGTGTTCACTTTTAAATCTGCGGGAACCTTTTATTTTAAAATAAAATAATGAAAAAGATATTAATTATTTTGATAACTCTTTTTGGAGTTATGCAAACATTTTACGCACAAAACAAACAGATTTTGTATGGGTTTGATGAAATACCACAGACTTTATTATTAAATCCTGGAGCAGTAACAAATTATAAATATCATGCAGGAATTCCATTGTTGTCAAATATATCCTCAAATTTAGGGATTACTGGAATTACCCTAGCCGATGTGTTTAGAAATGATGGCGTAAACTTTACTGCTAAATATAGAGAAGCACTCAATAAATTATCAGAAAATGATTATGTACAGATAAATTCTCAAATTGAAGTTTTAAATGCGGGATATAAATTAAATGATAGAGACTATATTACAGCTGGTTTTTATCTAGAGATGGATGCATTTGCTACCATACCCAAAGACATTTTGAGCTTAATTAATAATGGTAACGCGTCTAATGTAAATAGAAGCTTTTCTCTATCACAGGCAAATGTGAAGTCTGAGTTTATAGGAGTTTTACATGTTGGTATATCAAGAAGATTGAATCCTAAAATTACTTTTGGATCTAGATTAAAAATTTATTCAGGAGCTGTTAATGTAACAACTTCTGGAAATTCTGGTAGTTTTACAACTAGATTAGGTCAAGATAATATTTATTCTCATTATTTAAATAATATAAATATAGCAGGAAATACTTCTGGTGTGTATTATGAAAATAATGAATCAAATATTTCTGCGGGTAAATTATTAGGAAAAACATTTTTAGGAGGAAATCTAGGAGTAGGATTAGATATTGGATTTACATATAAGCTTAATAATCAAACTGAAATTACTGCAAGCTTATTAGATTTAGGCTTTATTAGTTATTCTGAAGATGTAAGAAATGGATCTATTAATGGAGACTTTGTTTTTTCAGGAATCGAATTTCAATATGACGCTACAAATCCTGATTATTGGGGGGAGTTAGACAGTCAATTTAGAGAGCAGGTCCCTCGAGAGGAAAACAAAGAATCTTATACAGTAGCAAGACCCATAAAATTTAATAGTTCAATAAAGCATAGTTGGGGCAAGTCTAGAAAAGAAGAAAACTGTCATGATATATCTTATAATGATTATTTTGATAATGCCATCGGTGCCCAATTTTTTTCTGTTATAAGGCCTAATGGACCTAAGTTTGCTTTAACAGGTTTTCTCGAAAAAAGAGTATTTGAAAGTGTAAAGGGAAAAGTAACATATACTATTGATGATTTTTCATATACTAATTTTGGACTAGGGATTTCAGCAAAACTAGGAAAAGTTAATGTATATGGAATGTTAGATAATTTGTTCAAAATTACCGATATTGCTGACGCCAATCAGGCTTCATTTCAGGTAGGTGTCAATTTAATTTTTAAATAATGAAAAAAATATTTTTTATTTTGTTGTTTGTAACTACAACAGTTTTTTGTCAAAAAAAAGTTAACGATTATAAATATGTGATAGTTCCAACAAGGTTTGATTTTTTAAAACAGGAAGATCAGTACCAAGCAAATTCTTTAACAAAGTTTTTATTCAAAAAATATGGTTTTAATGTTTTTTTAGATAACGAAAAGTTACCTAAAGAATTAGGAGATAATAGATGTTTAGCTTTAACAGGAACCATCAAAGATGATTCTGGTATGTTTACTGTAAAAACTATTGTTCAATTAAAAGATTGTTATAATAACATTGTATTTACATCAAAAATAGGGAAGAGTAAATTAAAAGATTACCAAAAAGGGTATCATGAAGCAATTAGAGATGCTTTTAAATCTGTACAAGCCATAAAATATAAGTATAATTCTAATAAAATTCAGGTAGTAGATATACCTAAAAAAGAAATAGAGGCTCCTGTTATTGAGAGTGCTAAGGTTATTGGTGCAGCTGCAACTAAAAAAGTGAGTATTGATAGCAATGTTTTGTATGCACAACCTATAAATAATGGTTTTCAGTTAGTAAACACAAAACCAGAAAGAGTTTATGAAATTTTAAAAACAAGTGTTAAAGATGTTTTTGTTTTTAAAAATAAAAAAGGAATTTTATTTAAAAATGAGAATGCATGGACAGCTGAGTATTATGAAAAGGATATGAAGATAGTTAAGCACTTTACGATTAAGTTTTAAAATGAAAAATTAATTTTTCTTAGTATTTATATTTGTCTTTCCAACGTTGTTTTAATAATTCTCTAAATTGATTTTCACGAGAATTGTTACCAGGTTCGTATAATTTAGTGCCTTTTATTTCATTGGGTAAAAATTCTTGTTCAACAAAATTTCCTTGGTAATTATGAGAATATTGATAGTCTTTACCATAATTTAAGTCTTTCATTAATTTAGTAGGAGCGTTTCTTAAATGTAATGGAACAGACAAGTCACCAGTTACTTTTACCAAATTTTGAGCTTCACCAATAGCCGTATATGAAGCATTACTTTTTGCAGAATTAGCTAGGTAAATTGCACATTGACTTAATATAATCCTAGATTCCGGATACCCTATAATTGAAACAGCTTGAAAGGTGTTGTTCGCTAAAATTAGAGCAGTTGGATTTGCATTACCTATATCTTCAGATGCAAGTATTAATAATCTACGAGCAATAAATTTTACATCTTCACCACCCTCTATCATTCTTGCTAACCAATATACAGCCCCGTTTGGATCACTACCTCTGATTGATTTTATGAATGCTGAAATAATGTCATAATGCTGTTCGCCAGTTTTATCATACTTAACAGTGTTTTTTTGAATATTTCTTAAAACTAATTCATTTGTTATTTCAATTTCATCTTCAGCGGATACTAGTAATTCAAATATGTTTAATAGCTTTCTAGCATCTCCTCCGGAAACTTGAAGTAAAGCTTCTGTTTCTTTTAGTTTAATTTTCTTTTTAGATATGGTTTCGTCTTTTATCATCGCTCTTTTTAATAAAGAAATTAAATCATCTTTGTCAAATGAGTTTAAAATATAGACTTGACATCTTGAGAGTAGGGCAGGAATGACTTCAAAGCTTGGGTTTTCAGTTGTTGCTCCTATAAGAGTAACCCATCCTTTTTCAACAGCACCCAATAAAGAGTCTTGTTGCGATTTACTGAATCGATGAATTTCATCAATAAATAAAATAGGATTTTTTTGAGTAAATAAACCTCCGCTTTTTTTTGCTTTGTCAATTACTTCACGAACATCTTTAACACCAGAACTTATTGCACTTAACGTGTAAAAAGGTCTTCCAGATTCATTTGCAATAATATTTGCTAATGTTGTTTTTCCAATTCCTGGAGGTCCCCATAAAATTAAAGAAGGTATGATTCCTTGTTTTATATGATTTGTTAAAATACCTTTTTCACCTACTAAATGTTGTTGGCTGATGTAATCATTTAGTGATTTTGGTCTTATGCGTTCTGCTAAAGGCTGAGTCATTATATAAGTTTCCTTTTTAAGTTCAAAGTTAAGAATATTTGCACTATTCTGGTATATTGTATTTAATTATAAACATGAATGTTACATGTCATTTTTTCAGGTATTTTTATTTGGAAGCGTTTTTGCTATTTTTATATCATGAAAGATAAGGATGAATTAAAAGGTTCAAATAGTCTGTTCTTAATCCCTTTAAGTTTTGTTTGCTTAATATGGTTCATTTATTGGGTTGAAATTAATTTCGGGCTTAATTTTAATAAGTATGGTGTTTATCCAAGAACTTTAAAAGGGAGTGTTGGAATTTTATTTTCCCCATTTATACATAGTGATACAAGTCATTTATTTAATAACTCGATACCATTATTTGTATTATCTTCAATCCTTTTTTTCTTTTATAATAAAGTTGCCTATAGAGTATTGATTTATGGAGGTCTATTAACGGGATTATTAACTTGGTTAATTGCTAGAGAAGCTCATCATATAGGTGCTAGTGGTGTTGTTTATTTACTTTTTAGTTTCACTTTTTTTAGTGGAATTATAAAAAAACATTTCAGATTGATAGCGGTATCATTAGTTATTATTTTTCTTTATGGTAGTATGGTTTGGTATGTTTTACCTATTAAAGAAGGGATGTCGTGGGAAGGGCATTTATCAGGTTTTTTGATAGGAAGTTTTTTTTCGTTTCTTTATAGAAAAGAAGGCATTGTAAAAGAAAATTTCGAGTTTTCTAAAACTGAATTTGATGAAATGTTTGATGAAGAAGGTAATTATTTAGCTCCAGAAATAATTAATGAAGAAGAGCTTGAAAGTTTAAAACAGATTAACTACAAGTATATTTATATCGAAGAAGAATAACATTAGACTATTATGAAAAAACTTAAAAGTACTCTATAAATTATATTACAATTTAAGAGTACTTTTAAGTTTTTATTTTTCGAAATATATGGTATTTACATTTTACAATCGTTGCCTAACGGTTTCATATAAAAATGCGCCACAAGCAACAGAGACATTCAGTGATTCGATTTCACCAAGAAGTGGTAATTTCGCTTTGTAATCTGAAAGTTTTAAAACAGAGTTACTAACCCCTTTGTGTTCAGATCCCATTATAATGGCTAAAGGTTGATTAAAATTGATATCATAAATAGAATTTTCTGTTTTTTCTGTAGCAGAAACTATTTTAATATCAGCAGCTTTCAATTGAAATATTGCATCTTTAATATGATCAACTTTACAAACGGGTATTTTAAAAGCAGCTCCTGCTGAGGTTTTTATAGTTTCAGCATTCACAGGAGCACTTCCTCCTTTTTGAATAATGATTCCATGAACACCAGTACATTCAGCAGTTCTTATAATGGCTCCAAAATTTCTTACATCAGAAACTTGATCCAATAATAGAAATAAAGGTTTATCAGTTTTTTCAAGAGTTGTTTCTAATAAAGCTTCTAAATCATGAAATTCTATAGGTGAAATTTTTGCAACTGCTCCTTGGTGGTTACTATGCTTGGAAAGACGGTCTAATTTCTCGTTTGGGACAACACTGGTTGAAATTTTATTTTTTTTTACTAATTTCTCTAGTTGAAAAAATAGATCACCTCTCAAACCTTTTTGAAGATATACTTTGTTTATTGACGAACCACTTTCAATAGCTTCAATAATTGCTCTAATACCAAAAATAACTGTGTTTTCTTCCATGGTGCAAATGTAGTTAATTTATAGCATAAAAAAACCACCTCTTTTAGAGAGGTGGTTTTAATTTATTTTAAAAGATAAAAAGCCTATCTGTTTGTGTTAACACTATCATCGATAGCATCATTTGCATCAATTTCAGATTGAGGAACTTTTAAGAAAAATCTTTTATCATCAGGGCTTAAAGAAGCAGAAGTCAAAATTCTTTGATTCCCAGTCCTTGTAATACCTTTTCTGTATCTTTTAGCATCAAACCATTCTACACCGATTTCAGCATACAACTCTTTTCTTCTTTCTACAAGAATTTCATCAAGTAAAGCTTGTCCAGTATTAGATGATTTAGCAGCTAATGGATCTCTTTGAGACTGTAAAGCAAATAATAAATTATGTGCTCCAGTTGCATCACCATTATGGTATTTTGCTTCAGCCTCAACTAATAACATTTCAGCTGTTCTAATTATTGGATGATCAGAATCAAAGTTGAAAGTAAACTTTCTTGTAATGTAGTTTCTGTAATCAGTTGCTGGAACACCATAAGCTCTAACAAATATATTTCTGATATCACTTGGACTAAATAAAGCAACAAAATCATTGTTTATAAAAGTACCTGCATATGATAAAACATAGTGATCAGCATGTGCATGAGGAGCTCCCCAGTAATAGTTAGATTGATCAGTGCTTTGTGCACTACCCCAAATCCATTCTGAATTTGAAATATCGTTAAATCCATTATTATAATTACCATTTAAAACACTAGCAGGTGAACCTCCACCATAAGCTTTTCTAGCGGCATCTTCTGCACCAGTCCAGTTATTCATAGTTTGGTATACCCTTGCCAAAATTCCATAAGCAACATTTTGATTAACGTAAGATTTAGCTAATCTGCTAGCATCTAAATTTTGTGTAGCGTACACTAAATCATCAACGATTACTTTATACATATCCTCTAAAGTGCTCATAGGTTTGCCTTTAGTTGATAGTTCCATATAAATAGGCGGTGCAGGTAATGTTTTGTCATAGGTATACGTATGTTGAAACTCCATTGCTAATTGAAAGTAAAAGAAAGCTCTAATAGCTCTACCTTGACCAATAATTTGTTTTTTATCTATGTCAGATAAGCTTGAAGCAGTAGCACCATTAATTAAAGCGTTTGCTTGATTAATCATGTAAAACGGATATTCCCAAGCAAAACGAGTTCTTCTATAGGTAGGTTCCCTGTTATCATTTTCATAGTCAAAACCAAACCAAGTATTACGTTGAATGATATCATTACCTTTTACTGTTCTTGCATAATAAATAGAGTTAACTCCAGCTGCATCAGTTGCAGTAAATTGTCCTCTAAACCTTCTCATAATACCTGAAACGAAAGCGTCAGCACCAGTTCTAGAACCAAATACTACAGCGTCATTTACTACATCTGTCCTTTTCGGTTCGTTTAAAAAATCATCACTACAGCTAACAATAGCAGAAGCTACAAGAAGTAATGTGATAAAACGTGTTAAATTTTTTTTCATCTTTTTAATGTTTTTATAATTCTAAATTAATTCCAAAAGAATAAATTCTTTGATTAAAAGATCTACTATTCGTTGTACCCGCTAAACTTTGCTCAGGATCAATACCTTTATGACTCTGGAAAGTTAGTAAATTGTCACCCTGGAAATAAATTCTGAATTTACTTAATCCAGCTTTTTCTACAACATCTGTAGGTAAAGTGTATCCAAGTGTTAAAGCTTTAAGTCTTAAATAGTCGTTTTTAAATAGAAATCTATCAGATTGAGCACTAAAATCGTTATTGCTAGCTTGTAAACGAGGTATGTCAGTAATATCTCCAGGCTTTTGCCAACGGTTAACTAAATCAGGAGAAGCAGCTCTACCCAAATTTTCAAAACCACCCATTAACCCTGCATAGGTTCCATCGTATACATAACTTCCTATACTAAAGTTCATTAAGATGTTTAAATCCCAGTTTTTATATTTGAATGAATTGGTTAAACCACCAATAACATCAGGTAAAGATTCTTTTCCTGATTCATATCTGGTTGCTTGAGAATAATCATTCGTTGTAATTTTGTTTCCAGTAGGTTCTCCAGCAGCATCAACTTCATCCATATACCATAATGCTTCACCAGTTGCAGGATCAACACCAGCATATTCTTGTATGTAGAATTCATATAAAGAATTTCCTACTTTCCATAACTTTGTTCCAAAAATAAACTGTTCCTGAGTTAATTCAAGAATTTCATTTTTTTGGAATGTTAAGTTTAAGTTTGTATTCCATTCAAAGTTTTCACTAACTACATTTTGAGAGTTTAAGTTTAATTCTACCCCTGAATTTCCAATTGATCCAGCATTGGTTCTAATAGCATCGTTACCTGTAGATGTAGGTAATGGAACTGCGTATATTAAATCGATAGATTTTTTCTTGTAATATTCAATACTACCACTAATTCGGTTGTTAAGTATACCAAAATCTAAACCTATATTAGATAAAGAAGTTTTTTCCCATGTAATAAATGGATCAGAAACAGCACCTAAAATAACACCCGTGTTATTTAATTCATTCCAGCCAGTAACAAAAGGAGATGTATAAGGGAAGTATAAAGCATTATTGTTTTCATCTAATACTTTATTGTTACCTAATTCACCGTAAGATGCTTTTAACTTTAAATAATTAATAAATTCATTACCTTCTAAGAAAGATTCGTTTGAGATTATCCAAGAACCACCAACAGAGAAGAAATCTCCCCATCTTACATCTTTATTAAACCTAGTAGAACCATCACGTCTAAATGAACCCTCTAAAAAATACTTCTCATTATAATTATAAGAAAGTCTACCTAAATAAGACTCTAGCCTTTCCTCGTCTATATAACCGCCAACATTTTCTGGAGTAGTACTCCCGTTTAAAACTTGAACATTTGGTAAAAAGCCTACACCTTGTGCATTAAAAATATCACTTTTAAATTTATAAGCTTCTTGAATTATACTTGCATCTATAGAGTGATTTCCAAAAGAATTCTTGTAATTTAAAGCGTTAATAAAGTTTAAGGTAGTGGTTAAATTTCTTCTTTGAGTAACTCTACCTCCAACGTTAGCGGCGAAACCGAATTCATTGTGAACATATTCATATGAGTCAAAAATTACTTTCTCATATCCTAAAGTAGACCTAAAATTTAAATTTTCAGTTATGTTAAATTGAATGTGACCATTAGCCTGAATGTTATCTCTTCTTCTTAATCTTGTATAATTGAATAAAGCACCATATGCATTTTCACCTTCAAAAACAGCTCTTGTTCCGTTTACAGGTTGCCCCGAATTATTACCGTAGTCAAAAATTTTGTTACCACTGTTATCATATACTAATTGACCATTTTCATCTCTTTTGTATACTGGGTATATTGAAGAAACACTTGTAGTCCATTGGGTAGCTGCTTGGAATGCACTACCAGATTGGGTTGGGTTATTTTGACTTGACGTTGAATAAGAAGTGTTAAAACCTAATTCTAACCAATCTTTTAATTTTCCAGAGTAGTTTAATCTTGTAGTAACACGTTCAAAATCAGATTTTGAAATTGTACCTTCTTGATCTAAGTAATTAACTGAGAAGAAGAAACTAGAAGTTTCACTACCTCCGGATGCGGTTAAACCGTGCTCTTTTCTAATTGCAGCATCATTAAAAAGTAATGACCTCCAATCAGTATCCCATAATTTATTTGAAGTTACTAGATTACCATTAGTATCTACAGGGTTTGCAACGGTACGGACCATAAGGGTTATAACCAAATCCAGAAACTAGATTGTTAGAAGCATTTGTTGCTGCTAAAGCTGGAGATTGACCGTTTACGTATTGATTAGTATTCCTTATTGCTTCCCAAGTATATCTAAATTGATCATCAGTACTCATTAGTTTATGAGGATTAACCGCTTGATTTGCGAAACCAACAGAAGATCTAACAGTTACTCTTGTAGGAGCGTTAAACTTACCTTTCTTAGTAGTAATTAGGATAACTCCATTTGACCCCCTTGATCCATAAAGAGCTGTAGAAGCAGCATCTTTTAATACAGACATAGATTCAATTTGATCAGAACTAATTGAGTTGATGTTACCGTTATAAGGTGTTCCATCTAGAATAATAAGTGGAGAAGCATTGGCACTAATCGAAGCTACACCACGAACACGAATCGTTGGGTTATCACCAGGTTGACCACCAGCAGAAATAATATTTACCCCAGGAACACTCCCTTGAAGTGCATTTGTAACAGATACTACTTGTTGCTTTTCTATAATTTCATTATTTAAAATAGAAACCGAACCTACAATAGCTTTTTTACTTTGAGTACCATATGCTACGACAACAACTTCATCAAGAAGGTTGTCATTCTGTAACGTGATATCAATTCTATTTGAAGACCCAACAACTTTTTGAGCAGTTTTCATTCCAACAAAGCTAAAAACAAGAATATCTCCCGTTTTAACTTTTAAAGAATAATTACCGTCAAAATCTGTTTCAGTACCATTTGTAGTACCTTTTTTTAAAATAGTAACCCCAGGTAAAGGACCAGATTCATCTGAAACAGTACCTGAAATGACTCTATCTTGCGCATACGTAACATGAACAAGAAACGCTAATAAGAGCGTTAAAATTCCATTAAACTTTGTTCTCATTATATAATTATTTGAATTAATTAGTCGCTAAAATCTTAAAATATTCTTAAAAAAACAACTTTTTTAACAAAAACTATCTAGCAGAAGTCTTTGTTTTATTGAAGATTTTATTAAATATGAAAATATTTAAACTAATTTTTTTCTTCGTTATTAAATAGAGAAAAATAATGTTTGTATGTCTTATTGTTTTGGTTAGTAATTAGTTATGTTGGTGTTTTTTTGTGGTGGGAATTAAAAAGTAATGTGTTGGTAAGCACCTAAATCTATAGTTGAAGCTCTGTTAACCCCCAGAATGTCAAAAGTGACTGTAGTTAAGAATCCTTTGTTAATAGCTTCGCTTTTATCTCCAATATTAAAGTTATTTGAGGCAACATCTTTGAAATTTGAAAATCTATTTAAATAAATATTTTGATAATGTGCAGTGTTGTCAAATTTCAATTCTTGGTTATTCGTTAACTCATTATTTATGTCATTAAATTTAATCATGCAATTTTTTATGCTATAGTTAAATAAGCTTTTATCGCTTTTTTCTAAAAAAAACTCAATATTGTTATTCCCATCAATAATACAATTTGAGAAATTAGCAGCTAACAAATCTCTTGTTATTATGTTTTCTTGACCGTTATTGTTGGTAAACGCTATAAAGTTATTTACCAAAACAGCAGGTAACTGTCGTAAGCTGTTATTCCAAAAATTAGAAAAAGTAGCATGAGTAAAATTATATGTTCCTCCAAATGTACAAGCTAGTGAAGATTGTCCAGTGTTCCCTATAACTATGTTTTCACCCAGTATATTGGTGTTTCTACCTAAGATTCCATAACTAGAGTTGTTGTAAATTTCTGTGTTTTTTATAGTTAAAGTAGGTGTTGTGTTATGCCCTATGCTGTCTACAAGAATTCCTACGATCCCATTTTTTATTAAAGTATTATTTAATATGTTTTCTTTACTGCCTGCTCGCATCCATATGGTACCCCATTGCCCAGGCACATCATTAAAGGCATGCTCTAGCCTGTCTCCTTGGAAAAGTATTTTTTTGCTTAGAGTTCCGTTTGCTTTTAAACTAGCTTTATTGTCTACAATTAATCCAGAGTTTCTATGAAAGTGAAGTTTGGCACCAGCATTTATGGTTAAAGTTTTATTAGTAGGCACAGCTACATATCCATAAATTACATATGGTTTTTCAGCGGTGAAAGTTAGTTCACTATCTTTTAGAAACCGTCCTTGTATTTTAGAATCTTTACCATCTATAGTTAGTGTTTCAATACCCATGTTATTTTTCGCAGGGAAAATAAAATGAGCATCTTGTACTAAAGTTACTAAATCTACATCTTGTTGATTGTTGCCATTATCAAATAAGATTTTATCGGTATAAAGTGGATTCGTTATAGTATTAAAATCTATAGTAGTTTCAACAAAAACATATAAACTGTCGTTTGCTAAAATTTCAATATTCTTAAAATCCTTCCCAGGAGTTCCATCTACATTTAACCGATAGTTAGAAGCTATCCCGTTTTCTAGCTTTATTTCTGGTATAGTAATAGCATTGCTACTTTTATTATAAACTTTCAAGTTATATGTTGCTGATCCTATATTACTAAAAATAGTATCTAAAAATACAGTGTCTTTTGAGAATTCGAGATTCCCAAAACTTGGCATGGTTTCAAAATCTTTTCTACAAGAACTACTGATAATTAATAAAAAAACAACTAATATGCAATAAATATACCTCATAAGCAAAGTATCATAAATTTAATAAAATTAACATTATAACCTTAGATTGAAGGTTTTATTGTTTTACCAATTCAATTTCAAATAATTTACCCCAATGTTTACCTGTAACATATATATGATTGTTTTCTGGGTTATACGCTATACCATTTAAAACATCATCTTCATCAACTAATCTTTGTGTTTTTTCCATTTCTTTTACTAAGCCTTTTAAATCTATTATGCCTTCTACAACACCGTTTTTAGGGTTAATGATAGCAATTAAAGGTTTTTGCCAATAGTTAGCATAAATTTTACCATTGATCAATTCAAGTTCATTTAACTTTTCTAGAGAAACTTTATTAGTGTAAGCTTGTATACTTCTTTTTTCTTGTTGGTTATTTGGATTTAAAAACCAAATTTTATTTGTTCCATCCGATTTAATTAGTTCTTCTTTACTATGAGTTAATCCCCATCCTTCATTACTATTACTGTAATTAAATTCTCCTAATTTTTTAAAAGTTTCTAAGTCATAAATAAAACCTTTTCGAGCTTGCCAAGTTAACCAGTATATTTTATTGTTAAAAATGGTCATTCCTTCTCCAAAATATTTTTTGTTGAGATCAATTTTTTGTAAAATTTTACCTGTTTGTAGTTCTACCTTCCTTAAAGAAGATTTTCCTCTTTTACCAGTGGTTTCATATAAAAAACCATTGTAAAACTCTAAGCCTTGTGTATAAGCATTTTTATCATGAGGAAAAGTATTTATGATTTTATACTTGTAAAGCTCAGGTTTTTTATTAGCTAAAATTTCAATAGAATTATTTAGTTTTTTTGATTTTTTTGGGTAAAAAACAACTGCTGTTACTGCATGTTTACCAACTCCAAAATCATTTGTATTAATCACAATACTAGTTTCCTTGTTGTTAATACGTTTATTATTAATGTATATATGAACGGAATCAATTGCATTACCTTTGATTTGTTCAAATTTAATAGCAGCGTTATCTCCAAGGTTAACCTTTTTACTAGTATTTAGTTTGAACTTATAACTAGTTTCACTACAGGATGTTATTATGGTTAAGGGGAGTGCAAGTAAAGTCAAATATTTATAGATACGCATATTTTGTAGTTTCATTTTCAATTTATGTATTAATACTACAAATTAAAACAATTTTTTGTTTGGAAATTAAAAAAAAGAATTAAATTTGCACCTTCAAATAGCCATTGCAGGTTTTTGAGATTACTGAATGCGTTTAAAATCTTACCAATTATAAACAAGTTCACTATAAAGATTAAAGTTTTTTAAAAGATGAAAAAAGGTATACACCCAGAAAATTATAGAATGGTAGCATTTAAAGATATGTCTAACGGAGATGTATTTTTAACTCGTTCAACAGCTAACTCTAAAGAGACCTTAGAAGTTGATGGAAAAGAGTATCCATTATTAAAATTAGAAATCTCTAGAACTTCTCATCCGTTCTATACAGGTAAATCTAAATTAGTAGATACTGCAGGACGTATTGATAAATTCAAAAATAAATATTCAAAATTTAAAAAATAATTTTGTTTATACTCAATATAAAAAAAGCTCTGATTACTATCAGAGCTTTTTTTATGGTAAAAATCTTGTATTTTAGCCTGTAAAATCCAGAAGAATGAGAAACACTATTTTGGCAGTTGTTTTTGTTGCGAATGTTTTATGTGGTGTATTGGTGTATTTTATTCCAGACTTAGGGAATTATATTTTATTAATTATAGCATCGGTTTTAACTTTATTAGCAATATATGATGCTTTTTTACAAAAAAAGCACTCATTAATGAGAGCATTTCCAATAGTAGCTAGATTGCGATGGGTTTTTGAAGAGGAGCGTGAAAAAATTCAGCAATATTTTATTGAGAACGACTTAAATGGTAGACCAATTAATAGAGAGAAAAGAAGTATTGTATACCAACGGTCGAAGAAGGAAATTGAAACAGTTCCTTTTGGTACCCAGCATGACGTATATGCAAAAGGCTATGAGTTTGTAAAACACTCTCTGTTTCCATATGATTACCGAAAAGTAAAAGGAGATAGAGTGTTAATAGGATCTGATAAATGTATTCAAAAGTATAATGCCTCGATTATAAATATTTCAGCAATGTCTTTTGGTTCTTTGAGTAAAAATGCGATTATGGCTTTAAATCAAGGAGCTAAAATGGGTGGGTTTGCTCATAATACAGGAGAAGGAGGAGTGTCTCCTTATCATCTACAGGGAGGCGATTTGATTTTTCAAGTTGGTACAGGATATTTTGGAGCTGGAACGACAGTTAATGGCAAACGTGTTTTTGACGACCAAGTTTTTAGGGAAAACGCATTAAGACCAAAAGTCAAAATGATTGAAATTAAGTTTTCGCAGGGTGCTAAGCCAGGACACGGAGGAATTTTACCAGCTAAGAAAAATACCGAAGAAATTTCAATAATCCGTTCTGTAGAGCCATTTACTAGAGTTGATTCACCTCCTAATCATGATGCTTTTTCTAATTTTGAAGAAATGATTTCTTTTATTCAGAAAGTTAGAGATTTGAGTGGAGGAAAGCCTGTTGGAATTAAGTTTTGTGTTGGTGATAATGATGAAATTGAAGAAATGATTAAGACCTTTGCAAAGGTTAATAACTACCCAGATTTTATTTCTGTTGATGGAGGAGAAGGAGGAACTGGTTCAGCACCTCTTGAGTTTTCTAATTATGTAGGTACACCTTTATTAGACGGTTTGGTTTTTGTGAATAAAACATTAAAAAAGTATAAGTTAAAAAAGCAAATTAAAATCATAGCAAGTGGAAAAGCTATTGATGCTTTTGATGTGGTTAAATATTTAGCTTTAGGAGCTGATGCAATAGGTATGGCTCGCAGTTTTATGTTGAGTTTAGGATGTATTCAAGCGCGAGAATGTAATTTGGATACTTGTCCTGTAGGTGTTGCAACACAAGATGAAGACTTGGTGGAGGCCTTAGTGGTTAAATACAAAAATGAAAGAGTTAAAAACTATCATAATAAAACAATTGATGCAGTTAAAGAAGTAGCTGCAGCTATGGGTAAAAATACCATTAGTGATATTACCGCAAGGCATGTTTTTAGAAGGAGTAGAGCTGGAGATATTATTTCTTTAGATGAAATTTACGAAAGATAGTTTTTTATTAAATAATAAATATAAAAATAAGATTTTTTGGAATCAATCCTTACTATAAACAGTCAAAAGTATCAATTAGAACGTTATCCAAAAACAGATGATAAAACGTTAAAAGCATGGAGTAGTGCTGAGTTACTGGTTTTAGAGTATGCTATAAATAAAGAAACAAAAAATATTCATTTATTTAATGATCGCTTTGGTTTTTGGAATTGTACTTTAAATACTAAAAAGGTAACTACTGTTTGGAGTTATGCGAGTCAGAAAAAGGCAATTAAGCATAATCAAATACTAAATAATTTAAAAACCGATATTGTCTACAAAACTCCTTTAGATAGTTTGGAAAAAGTAGAGTTAGCATTAATTAAGATTCCAAAATCTTTAGAGTTATTTGAGCTTTTTTTGCAACAAGTTCATAAATCATCTATTTCTTCTACTGAAGTTGTCTGTGGTTTTATGACTAAATACTTTTCATCATCTTTTTTAAAAATAGCCTCAAATTATTTTGAAGTATTAGATCAGTCTAAAGCATGGAAAAAAGCAAGATTATTAGTTTTAAAAAAACCAAAAAACAAGATTGAGTACAAGGATACTTTAAATAAGATATCTTATAAAGGAAAAGAGTTTTGTCAATATTATGGAGTGTTTTCTTCTGGGAAAATAGATATTGGAACACAGTTTTTTTTACAGCATATAATGGTATTGCCTAATGAGTTTAAGGTGTTAGATTTAGCTTGTGGTAATGGTGTGATTGCTTATGATTTACTTAACAAGTATCCAAAAACAGAAGTTACTTTAATAGATGATTTTAATTTAGCAATTGCTTCCTCTAAACTTAATTTAAAAAACACTAAGGCTACGTTTATTTGTGGAAATGATTTACATGATTTAGAAGAAAATTATTTTGATTTGGTAGTTTCTAATCCGCCCTTTCATTTTGAATATGAAAATAATATAGAGATTGCTTTAGAGTTGTTTAAAGGAGTAATTAGGGTTTTGAATAAAAATGGACGTTTTGTTTTAGTTGCTAATAAGCATTTGAATTATAAAACTCATTTAAGCATTTTGTTTAGTAAAGTTACTGTAGTAAAAGAGAATGTAAGATTTATAATTTATGAATGTGTTTGTTAAGGGTAATAATTCTAAATATTAATTGAGATAGACTAGGATCAAGAGCTACTTTTAATATTAGTTTTTTTTATCTCAATAAATAAACGTGTCTAAAACAGTTATATAATTAGTTGATTAGTGGTTTATATTGGGATTTATCTTTAAATAATATAAATGATATTGCTGAAGTGTATTGCTTAAAGTTTTTAAAATAGTCCTTTTGTGTTCACTTTGTACAATTTGAATCTGTAGATTCTGTAAATTAACATTTAAGTGTAAAGTATTATATTTTGATAGGACAAGTAAATAAGAAACCACCTAAAGTTTATTTTAGGTGGTTTTAAATATAATGTATATTATGTTCTTAGGCTTCAACCTCCATGTAGTCTTCTATTGGATTACATGAGCAGATTAAGTTTCTATCTCCATAAGCATCATCAACTCTTCGAACAGAGGGCCAAAATTTGTTTTCAGCAATATATTCTAAAGGGAAAGCCGCTTCTTTACGAGAGTATGGTAAATCCCATTCATCAGCGGTTAACATCTCCTGAGTATGAGGAGCGTTCTTTAAAACATTATTGGTGTTGTCTTTTACAGCTTCATTAATCTCTTTTCTTATAGAAATTAAAGCATCACAAAAACGGTCTAGTTCAATCACACTTTCACTTTCGGTTGGTTCAACCATAATAGTTCCAGCAACAGGGAATGATACAGTTGGAGCATGGAAACCATAATCCATTAATCGTTTTGCTATATCTACTACTTCAATACCATTTTGTTTAAAAGATCTACAATCTAAAATCATTTCATGGGCAGCACGTCCCATTTCACCAGTGTATAATGTGTCAAAATGACCATGCAATCTTTCTTTTATGTAGTTTGCATTTAAAATTGCAATTTTTGTTGAATTTGTTAGTCCATCAGCACCTAGCATTGTAATATATCCATAAGAGATTAAACAAGCCAAAGCAGAACCCCAAGGGGCTGCTGAAATTGCAGTAATAGCATTGTTTCCACCAGTACTAATAATTGGGTTAGTTGGTAAGAAAGGAACTAATTGAGGAGCTACACAAATTGGGCCAACTCCTGGTTCACCACCTCCATGAGGTATGGCAAAAGTTTTGTGTAAATTTAAATGACAAACATCAGCTCCAATGGTTGCAGGATTGGTTAAACCTACTTGAGCATTCATGTTAGCACCGTCCATATACACTTGTCCACCATTATCGTGTATAATTTGAGTGATTTCTTTGATGGCTTTTTCGTAAACTCCATGAGTAGATGGATATGTAACCATTAAGGCAGCTAAACTATCTTTGTATAATTCGGCTTTTGAGCGTAAATCTTCAACATCAATGTTTCCCCTTTCATCAGTTTTAGTTACAACGACCTTCATGCCCGCCATAATAGCAGATGCTGGATTAGTACCATGTGCAGATGCAGGAATTAAACAGATATTTCTGTGATCATCACCGTTTGATTTATGATAAGCTCTAATAACCATTAATCCAGCAAATTCTCCTTGAGCACCAGAGTTAGGTTGCAAAGAGGTACCTGCAAACCCAGTAATAACATTTAATTGTTGTTCTAAATTTAGAAGCATTTCTTGATATCCTTCTGCTTGATTTAAAGGAACAAAAGGATGGATGTTACCCCATTGTGGGTTACTTAAAGGTAACATTTCAGAAGCTGCATTTAACTTCATCGTACAAGAACCTAAAGAAATCATTGAATGATTCAATGCTAAATCTTTACGTTCTAGTTTTTTAATATAACGCATCATATCTGTTTCAGATTGATACGTGTTAAAAATTTCATTTTCTAAGAAAGTGGTATTTCTTTGTATGTTAGTAGGTATTACGTTAGTAGAAGTGAATTCAGTTATCGTAATATCTTGTACGTTGAAAGTTTGTTCGAAACAATCAATAATTGCGTTTATTTCATTCAAACCAACTGTTTCGTTTACAGAAATAGAAACGTGGTTCTCATCAATATAGTTAAAGTTTATTCCATTTGATTCAGCAACAGAACGCAATTTACTAGCTTCAACTTCAACTAAAAGGGTATCAAAATAAGCACTGTTTTTTTGTTTAAAACCTAATCTTTCTAATCCACTAGCTAATGTTGTAGTTGCGGCATGAACTTGATTAGCAATAAAGTTTAAGCCGTTTTTACCGTGATAAACGGCATACATTCCAGCCATTACAGCTAATAAAACCTGTGCAGTACAAATATTTGAAGTGGCTTTTTCTCGTTTAATATGTTGTTCACGAGTTTGTAAAGCCATGCGTAAAGCACGATTTTCATTTTTGTCTTTAGTAACGCCTATAATTCGCCCGGGGATATTTCGTTTGTATGCTTCTTTAGTAGCAAAGTAACCAGCATGAGGACCTCCATACCCTAAAGGGATACCAAACCTTTGCGTTGTACCAACAACTACGTCAGCTCCAAATTCTGCAGGTGCTTTTAATAAAACTAAAGATAAAATATCAGCAGCTACAGCAACTTTTATGTTGTTTTCATTTGCCTTGGTAACAAAATCAGTATAGTCATATACTTGTCCGTGTTTTCCAGGGTATTGAACAATAGCTCCGAAGAAGTCATCAGAAAAATCAAAGTTTTCATGATTATCAATGACTAACTCAATTCCTATAGGAATTGCTCGGGTTTGTAATACCGATAACGTTTGCGGTAAAATTTCTGAAGAAACAAAAAATTTGTTAGCACCAGCTTTTTTCTTAGCTCTTTCACGAACATCAAACAATAAAGCCATTGCTTCAGCGGCAGCAGTAGCTTCATCTAATAAAGAAGCATTAGCTAATTCCATTCCTGTTAAATCACAAACCATAGTTTGGTAATTTAATAAAGCTTCTAAACGACCTTGAGCAATTTCAGCTTGGTAAGGAGTGTAGGCTGTATACCATCCTGGATTTTCTAAAATATTACGTTGAATTACGCTAGGTACAATTGCTTCATGGTACCCTAAACCTATATAACTTTTAAAAACTTTATTTTTGGCAGCTAGTTCATTTATATGCCCTAGATATTCGTATTCACTCATTGCAGGAGCTAAATTTAGCTCTTTCTGTAATCGAATATCATCAGGGATAGTTTCATTAATAATTTGATCTAAAGAATCTACTCCGATGGTCTTTAGCATGTTTTCTTGATCCTTAACACGAGGACCAATGTGTCTTAATTGAAATGAATTTGTGTTCATTTGTGCTGTTTGTTTTAAGTGCCTCAAAAATAATTAAAATAGATGATTTATTAAGCATATTTTTATCGTAAACTATTATTTTATTATCTAAATATTAAATAATAAACATATGTGTTATTTTTGTTTAATGAATTACTTAATAAAAGTATTGAATTTTTATCTAAACTCAAGTGTTCATGTAGGGTTGTCTGTGTATGCTTTTATAAGGTTAACAGAGTTATATTTAGTTCTCCCTTATAATGAGCCGTTAGATTGTTTTGTGTTTTTTGGAACAATAACAGGTTATAATTTTGTTAAATATGCAGGTGTAGCAAAATTACATCATAGAAGTTTAACTAATAATCTAAAATATATTCAGGTTTTTTCTTTAGTGTGTTTTCTTTTGATGTGCTATTATTTAACTTTATTAAAAGTTAAAACACTGTTGTTTATATGTCCATTTGGCTTGTTAACTTTGCTTTATGCGGTACCTTTTTTTGGTAATCTTCAAACGAACTTACGTAATATTAGTTACCTGAAAATTGTTGTTGTAGCTTTGGTATGGGCAGGTGTTACCGTATTGTTGCCGATATATGATGTTGGAAATGAGTTTAGTATTGAGGTTGTTTTTATGATGTTACAACGTTTTTTATTTGTAATGGTTTTAATTTTACCTTTTGACATAAGAGATATGAAGTTTGATGCAATTTCTTTGCAAACTATACCAAGAAAAATCGGTGTAGAAAACACAAAAAGAGTTGGGTTTTTTATTTTAATGATATGTTTACTCCTAGAGTTTTTAATTGCGGAGGAAAATGTTTTTAGAAGAGTGTTCTTTCTTGTTTTTTTGTTCTCTTCTATACTGTTAATGAGAGCAAAAGAAGCACAATCAAAGTATTATAGTTCATTTTGGGTAGAAGCAATTCCTTTTATTTGGTGGGTTATGCTTTTGATTTTTTAAAAAACAGGTAGGAAAAGTTTCTTTTTCTAAGCAAAATAAGTAAAAAATGAAAATGTTATCATTTTTTGATACTTTTTTATCACATCCTTTGTAATTTGCGCTGACACAACACAACATATTAAATATTAAAAAAATGAACACAGTAAGTACTTTGAAAAGAAATTATATTTTTGATTTTGACAGTACGTTAACTAGAGTAGAAGCATTGGATGTTTTGGCAGAGATTACGTTAGTTAATAATCCAAAAAAACAAGAGATTATTGAGGGTATTGTTAATATTACAAATTTGGGTATTGACGGTGAGATTTCTTTTCCTGAGTCTTTGGAGAAACGAATACAGCTATTGAATGCTAAAAAGTCTGATTTACCAGTTTTAATAGAGGAGTTAAAGCAAAAGGTTTCTCTATCAATTGAGAGAAATAAAGAATTTTTTGAAAAGTTTTCTGATAATATTTATGTTATATCTGCTGGTTTTAAAGAGTTTATAGACCCAATTGTAGCAGCTTATAATATTCCTACTGAAAGGGTTTATGCAAATACTTTTGAGTTTGATGAGAATGATGTTATAATTGGTTTTGATAAAAAAAATGTACTTTCAACTCATAATGGTAAGATTCAGTGCTTGAGAGAACTAGGTCTTGAAGGAGAAGTTCAAGTTATAGGTGATGGTTATAGTGATTATGTAACGAGAGAAGCAGGAGTAGCAGATAAATTTTTCGCATATACCGAAAATGTATCTAGAGACAAAACAGTTGCTAATGCTGATCATATTATTCCTAATTTAGATGAATTTTTATACGTAAACGATTTGCCAAGAAATATATCATACCCAAAGAATAGAATTAAGATTTTATTATTAGAAAATGTTCATACTGATGCTTTTACAAAACTTTCTGCAGATGGTTTTTCTGTAGAAACTGTTTCTAGAAGTTTGTCAGAAGAAGAGTTAATAGAGAAGATAAGAGATGTACATGTACTAGGTATTCGTTCTAAAACTCAAGTAACTGAAAAGGTTATTAAAGCTGCTGAAAAATTAATGGTGGTATCTGCATTTTGTATTGGTACTAAACAAATAAATTTAGAAGCTTGTAAAGAAAGTGGAATTGTTGTGTTTAATGCACCTTACAGTAATACACGTTCAGTTGTAGAGCTTGCTATTGGTGAAATTATCATGTTAATGCGAAGTGTTTTTCAAAGAAGTACAGAGTTGCATAATGGAGAATGGAATAAAACAGCACAAGGTTCTAGAGAAGTTAGAGGTAAAAAGTTAGGTATTGTTGGTTATGGTAATATTGGTAAGCAGTTATCTATCTTAGCAGAAGCTCTAGGTATGGATGTTTATTATTATGATGTTGAAGATAAACTAGCGTTAGGGAATGCTACGAAAGTTAATACTTTAAAAGAGTTGTTAAATATATCAGATGTAGTTACTTTACATATTGATGATAATGCTGCTAATAAAAATTTCATTGGGGCAAACGAAATTTCTGAAATGAAAAATGGTGCACATTTAGTTAATTTATCTAGAGGTTTTGTTGTGGATATTGAAGCATTAGTTAAAGGCTTAAAATCTGGAAAGTTATCTGGTGCAGCTGTTGATGTTTATCCAGAAGAACCAAGGAAGAATGGTGATTTCTATACCGAGTTGAAAGGGTTAAGTAATGTTATTTTAACACCTCACGTTGGTGGAAGTACGGAAGAAGCACAAAAAGACATTGCGGATTTTGTGCCAAATAAAATTATGAGTTACATAAATTCAGGAAACACTGTTGATGCAGTGAACTTTCCAAATATTAGGTTGCCAAAGCACAAAAATGCACATCGTTTTTTACATATTCATGAAAATGTACCTGGTGTTATGGCTAAAGTAAACAAAGTACTTGCTAAATACGAATTGAATATTACAGGTCAGTACCTTTCTACAGATGAGAAAGTTGGATATGTGATTACTGATGTTGATAAAGAGTATAATCAAGAAGTGATAGGTAAACTTAGAAAAGTTGATGGTACAATTAAGTTTAGAGTATTGTACTAAAAAATAATGTTTTTATAAGAATGCCTTGAAGTTACTTCGAGGCATTTTTTATTGTAAAAAAATATGACCATCCAATAAAGAAAAGTTGAGCGGGTATTCTTATGAATAAATAATTGATTCCCTTTCCATTGAAGTTGCCAGTTTGTATATTTAAGTTTTCTAAACTAGCTTTAATATTACATGGTGTAATAACTACAAGAAAGATTATAAGGGTGTACCCAACGATTGTTTTGAGTTTTTTAAAAAGTAAACCGATAGCTAGGATTATTTCAAAAAAGCCAGTTAGTATTACAATTTCGTTTTTGTAAAAAATAAAACTAGGAATCATTTTACATATTCCATCAATAAAAATGAAATGTCCAATTGAGGTGTAGATTAGCATAATTGATAATGCTATTCTACCAGCTATATTGATGTGTAGTTTTTTTAAAAATAGTTTTTGAATTGTTAAGGTAATACTGAAAGATGAAATTAATATAAGTAAGGGTATCATTGTTCTGATTTTTTTTCAAAAATGGAAAAATGATTGCATTGAAGCAATGAACTTCGGTTAAGAAATTCGTTTTCTAATTCTACTCAATGCTTGCGGTGTTATGCCAATGTAGGAAGCAATATATTTTAATGGGATTTGTTTAATTAATTCAGGTCTTTCTTTAAAAAGATTTAAATATCTTTTTTCTGGAGTATCTTTTAGTAAAGAGAGTTCACGTTTTGATTTAATTAGAAACAATTTTTCTGCATTTTTCCGTCCAATTTCATTTCCAATTTTAGTGTTCTGATAAATTTTATTTAAATCATTAAAAGTTAATCTCCATAATGTAGTTTGTGTTAATGTTTCAATGCAGTAGTCTGAAGGTGATTGTGTTAAGTAGGAGTCGTAACCGCTAATAAAGCTGTTTTTAAAAACAAAACCAAAAGTTATGTCATTATCAATTTTAGGTATGTACAGTCTTAAAACTCCATTTTCAACAAAGGATAAGTAATTTTCAGTCTGGCCCTTTGAAAGGATAACCTCTTTTTTATTGAGCTTAATTTTTTTAAGTTTAGAAGAGAAATATTTCCAGTCAGCGTCTGAGATGTTGGATAATTCGTTTAAAGACTTTCTTATTTGATTCATGATTTATTTTATAAAGTATCAAAACTACTTAATGCTGTTTCAATAATATGGCCTCCTTTTTTTAATGTATGTATATAGCTATTGATGTTTTCAACCTTAAACCTGCTTAAAGGACCAGAAGCGCTAATGCTAGCTATTACTTTTTTATTTTTGTTTCTTATTGGAATAGCAATACATATTAGGCCAGATTCTAGCTCTTCCATATCTAAGGCGTATTCTTGTTCTTGTATTTTTTTTAACTCTTTTTTTAATAAAGAAATAGAAGAAATAGTATTTTTATTGTAAGAAGTTAATTCAATATTTTCTAAAATATTTTCTTTAGTTGAGGAGGAAGAAAATGCTAATAATAATTTACCTGAGGCTGTAGCGTGAATAGGTTCATACGAGCCAATAGATGTGTTAATTTTTAGACCGTGTAAGCTGTCTGCTTTGTCTATATGGAATACTTTATTTTCTTTAAGAATACTAAATAAAACAGTTTCTTGTATTTCAAGAGCTACTTTTTTTATAGGCTTATTGGTAAGTTTAGTGATTGCTTTATATATGGAAACTCGATTACCTAATTCAAAAATTTTACTACCTAAGCTATATTTTTCATCACTGTTCTGATGAACAATGTTTAGTGAAGTTAATGTGTGTAATAAACGATAGGTTGTGCTTTTGTTATAACCAGTTTTTATAGCTAACTCTCTAACTCCCCATGATGTTTTTTCTTCTGTAAAAGCATCTAAAAGATTAAAGGCTTTTATAATTGACTGATTTAATTTGTTGTCGTTAATTTCATTCATTCAAATAAAATAATTTTGATGCTTATTTGCTAAAGTAATAAAAAATATATAAATTTATAAAACACCGTTTTAAATAGTGAAACGCTTATCGTTTTTATTTTCTGTAAATAAAACATTTAAACGCTCTTTTTTATTAGGTGTATTAATTAAGAAGTATGTATAAAACAACATTAGAGTACGCATTAGAAGAAGATAAAAAAGATAAACTTTCTTATTTACGAAGAGAGTTCCATATTCCAAAAGATAAAGATGGGAATGATTGGTTATATTTTACAGGGAATTCTTTAGGACTACAGCCAAAACAAACACAAAAATATATTGAACAAGAGTTAAGTGATTGGGCTAATTATGGAGTTGAAGGTCATTTTGAAGGTAATACTCCATGGTTACCCTATCATGAATTTTTAACTGAAAATATGGCAAAGATAGTTGGCGCAAAACCATTAGAAGTTGTTGTAATGAATACGTTAACAACGAATTTACATTTATTAATGGTTTCTTTTTATCAGCCTTCAAAAACAAAGTATAAAATAGTTATTGAAAGTGATGCATTTCCGTCTGATAGGTATGCGGTTCAGTCGCAATTAAAATTTCATGGGTTTGATGTTGAAGAAGGATTAATAGAATGGAAGCCAAGGGAAGGAGAAGAGCTTTTAAATATAAAAGATTTAGAAAGTATTGTCTCTGAACAAGGTGATGAAATTGCATTATTATTAATAGGAGGCGTAAACTATTATACAGGTCAATATTTAAATTTAAAGAAAATAGCAGAAATAGGTCATGCTAAAAATTGTTTTGTTGGTATCGATTTAGCTCATGGAGCAGGTAATATTTCTCCAGAATTACACAATTCAGGTGTAGATTTTGCGGCTTGGTGTACGTACAAGTATTTAAATTCAGGGCCTGGAAGTTTAGGAGGTTTGTTTGTTCATGAGAAACATGCAGATAATAAAGAGTTACCACGATTTTCAGGTTGGTGGAATCATAACAAAGAAACACGTTTTAATATGCGTCAACCTTTTGATGTAATGGCTGGTGCTGAAGGATGGCAGTTGTCAAACCCTCCTATACTATCAATGGCAGCAATCAAGGCTTCTTTAGATATGTTTAATGAAGTAGGAATGCAGGCCTTGCGCGAAAAGTCGGAAAAACTAACAGGTTATTTTGAGTTTTTAATAAATGAAATAAACTCGGATGATATTAAGATAATCACTCCTTCAAATCCGAAAGAAAGAGGTTGTCAGTTATCGATTCAGGTAAAAAATGCAGATAAAAATTTGCATAAAAAGTTAACAGAAAATAATATTATTACTGACTGGAGAGAGCCAGATGTTATTCGTTGCGCACCTGTGCCTATGTACAACAGTTTTGAAGATGTTTATAAAATGGTTTCAATCTTAAAAGGGTTGTTATGATTTTAGTTATTCATTAAAAATATATTTGTAAAGAGGAATAAATTTAAGAAACGGAGAAATAAACTAATTTAGTTTTATGGATAAAAAAGATAATATACTTATAGTAGGTGCTGGTTTATGTGGCTCATTATTAGCTTTACGATTAGCTCAAAGAGGATATAAAGTTGAATTATTTGAGAGTAGGCCAGATTTAAGAACCACTGATATTTCAGCAGGTAGATCTATTAACTTGGCACTGTCTGATAGAGGATTTAAAGCGCTACGTTTAGCAGGGGTTGAAGATAAAGCTAGAAAGATATGTATTCCAATGCATGGACGTTTAATTCACGATAATAAAGCAAATACATTTGTTTCAAATTATTCAGGAAGGAAAGGTGAGTATATTAATTCAATTTCTAGAGGAGATTTAAATGGGATTTTGTTAACTGAAGCTGAGAAACATGAAAATGTAACCATACATTTTAATAAAAAATGTGTTTCGGTAGACATAGAAGAAACCAAAGTTAGTTTTAAAGATTATATAACTGAAGAAGAGTTTTCCGTAAAAGGAGATGTCATTTTTGGAACAGATGGAGCAGGTTCAGTATTAAGGAAAAGCTATTACTTAGAAAGAAAGTTTTTGTTTAGTTATTCTCAAAATTATTTAACACATGGGTATAAAGAACTTGAAATTCCAGCAGATGCTTCTGGCAATCATCAAATAAGTAAAGATCATTTACATATTTGGCCACGTGGAAAATATATGTTAATCGCCTTACCAAACTTAGATGGGAGTTTTACAGTTACATTATTTTTAAGTTATGATGAAGGAGAATATAATTTTAATAACTTAACAACAGAAGATAAAATAACTGAATTTTTTGAAAAAGAGTTTCCAGATGCATTAAAGTTGATTCCAAGTATAAAGGATGAATTTTTTAATAACCCAACAGGGCCATTAGGTACGGTGAAATGTTCTCCATGGTTTTATAAAGGAAATACTCTAATTATGGGAGATGCAGCTCATGCTATTGTACCATTTTATGGACAAGGAATGAATGCTTCTTTTGAAGACGTAACTGTTCTTGATACTATTTTAGATAAAAATGAAGGGGATTGGGAAACAATTTTTAAAGAATATCAACAACTTAGAAAAGAAGATACAGATGCAATAGCCGATTTAGCAATAGATAATTATTATGAAATGCGTGATCATGTTGCGAATCCTTTATTTAAGCAAAAACGAGTGTTAGAAATGTCATTAGAAGAAAATTTTCCTGATGAATATTTTTCAAAATATTCAATGGTTACTTTCAATGAAAATATACCGTATGCTAAAGCTATGAAAAAAGGAAGGGCACAAGATAAAGCGTTGTTAAACATGGTTGCTAATAATGATTTGGATACCAGTTTAGACTTAAGAGAAGTGCTTGGAAGTGTGCAAGAGGAAACAAATGAGATTTTAGAAGAAGATAAGATAGCTGGTTTATAAATGAAAAAGTACATAATTTTATTACGGGGTATCAATGTGTCAGGGAAACATAAAATCCCTATGGCTGAGTTACGAGAGTTGTTACATAATCTAAAATTTAAAAATGTAGAAACATATATTCAAAGTGGAAATATCATTTTAGATTCTGAGTATTCAAAGGAAGTTATCTGCCAAAAAATAGAAGAAGGAATAACTAATAAATATGGATATAATATACCTGCATTAGCAAGAACTCTAGAAGAGTGGAAAAATGCGATTGCTCGATATCCTTTTTCATTAGAAAATGAAAAGATAGTTGCATTTTCTTTTTTAAATGAAGAATCAAAAATTACTGATATAGAGGTGAAAGGAATTAAAGATGATAAGTATGAGGTAGATGGTGATGTTGTGTATTTAAATTGTATTTCTGGTTTTGGAAAAACAAAATTGACAAATAATAATATTGAAAAAAAATTAAATGTAGTAGCAACTACAAGAAACTATAAAACAACTATAAAATTATTAGAGTTGGCAACAAAAGAATAATGGAAGAAAAAAAAGTAACACCAAGAGGAGCCTATCCACATGTTAAGGTAGTAGGAGATTTTATTTTTGTATCAGGAACAAGTTCACGTCGTGCTGATAATTCAATCGCAGGAGTAGATATTATTGATGAAATGGGAACCAAACGATTGAATATAGAAACACAAACACGTGAGGTTTTAAAAAATATTGATAAAAATTTACAAACAGTAGGTGCTAGTATAAAAGATGTGGTAGATGTATCAACTTTTTTGGTAAATATGAATGATTTTGCAGGGTATAATAAAGCATACGCAGAGTTTTTTGAAAAAGAAACAGGGCCTACTCGAACTACAGTGGCTGTTCATCAATTGCCACATCCTGATTTAGTAGTTGAAATTAAAGTTACAGCTTATAAAAAAGCAAACTAATTTGATGAGTGAATTCAATCAAAATAAAAAGGAGTTAATTAATAAGGGGTATTCAGTTACCGAGCCTATTTTTGGTGATGAAGAATGTTTACAATTAATTAGTTTGATTGAAAGTTCACAAAAAAGATACGCTATTAGGCAATTAGTAAATAAAGTACCAAAAATTGAAGAAGTTGTTTTTCAAAATGAAAAATTTAAAAAGCTATATACTTCTATTTGTAGTACTGATTATTTTTTGTCAAAAGCTATCTTTTTTAATAAAATAGGAAAATTTAATTGGTTTGTTAGCCATCATCAAGATTTAAGTATTAGTGTAAAAAAGAACGTAGCAATTGATGGCTATAGTAACTGGACAAATAAAAGTGGACAACTAGGAGTAATACCTCCTCAAGAAATATTAGAAAAAGTAATTACTTTTAGAATTCATTTAGATAAAACAGATGAATTAAATGGTGCTTTGAGAGTAATATTAGGGAGCCATAAAAAAGGAATTATTAGAATTGATGAAAATTTCAAGAAAGAAAATATAGGAAAAGAAGAGTTATGTGCTGTTAAACGGGGTGGTGTTATGTTAATGAAACCATTAATATTACATGCTTCTTCTAAATCATTAACGAATCAAGATAGAAGAGTAATTCATTTAGAATTTTGTAATCAAGAAATTCCAATGGAATGGTTAGAAAGAAAAGACATTATATGAACATAAAAAACTACATAAACGGCGAGTTTCTGTCTCCAATTAATGGGAATTATATAAATAACTATAATCCTTCTATAGGAGAAGTGTATGGAACAATACCTAACTCAACTAAAGAGGATGTAGCTTTGGCTTATAAAGCAGCAAGTGATGCTTTTCCTGAATGGTCAAATAGAGCACTCGAAGATCGTAGTAAAATTCTATTAAGAATATCAGAATTACTAGAGGTAAATCTAGAGCGTTTTGCTAATGCTGAGGCTAAAGATAATGGTAAGCCAGTTTCTTTGGCAAGTGCAGTGGATATTCCAAGATCAGCAAGTAATTTTCGGTTCTTTGCAAATGCTATTACGCAGTTTTCATCAGAGTCTCATGAAAGCGTTGGTTTAAATGCTATAAATTTTACATTGCGACAGCCTATTGGTATAGTTGGTTGTATATCACCATGGAACCTGCCTTTGTATTTATTTACATGGAAAATTGCTCCGGCAATTGCAGCAGGTAACTGCGTTATAGCAAAACCCAGTGAAGTAACACCAATGACAGCTTATTTATTAGGAGAAATATGTAATGAAGCTGGATTGCCAAAAGGAGTGCTAAATATAGTTCATGGTTTAGGACAAACTACTGGACAGGCAATTATTGAGCATCCAGATGTAAAAGCAATATCATTTACTGGAGGAACAGCTACAGGTGCTCATATTGCAAGAACAGCAGCTCCTATGTTTAAAAAGTTGTCTTTAGAGCTTGGAGGGAAAAATCCGAATGTCATTTTTGCAGATTCTGATTACGATAAAATGCTAACTACTACGGTTCGATCGTCATTTGCTAATCAAGGCCAAATTTGTTTATGTGGAAGTAGAATTTTTGTTGAAGAGTCAATATATGAGAAGTTCAAAAAAGATTTTGTTGAAAAAGTTTCTGAATTAAAAATAGGTAATCCTTTTGATAAAGCTACAAATATTGGAGCACTTGTTTCAAAACAGCATTTAGAAAAAGTAAGATCATATATTGATATTGCTGAAAGTGAAGGAGGAAGAATACTTTATGGTGGAGAAGAAGTTGTTGTAGAAGGAAGTGAAAACGGATACTATTTACAACCTACAATTATAGAAGTTAAAGATAATAAATGTGTATTGAATCAGGAAGAGATATTTGGGCCAGTAGTAACCTTAATGTCTTTTAAAACTGATAAAGAAGCTTTGCTGTTAGCAAATGATGTAAAGTATGGATTATCAGCAACATTATGGACTAATAACTTAAACAGAACAATGCAGTTTTCTAAGCATTTGAAAACGGGGATTGTTTGGGTAAATACCTGGATGTTACGAGATTTAAGGACACCTTTTGGAGGGCAAAAAGCTAGTGGAGTTGGTCGAGAGGGTGGTTTTGAAGCGTTACGATTTTTTACTGAACCTAAAAATATTTGTATAAAATATGAATAATGAAATACGGCAAAGAATTATTGAGGTCTGTGATAAAAAAATAGCTCAAAAAGGAGATGAAGTTGGACTTTCGTTCTATGCATTTTTTAAAAATAAAAATGATGATCCTAAATTACTCATGGAAGTGGCAACTTGGTGGATTCAAACGCATCAATTAGATCATTTTGAAAAAGCGATTAAAATTAAAAGAAAGGTTAAGAATAACGAATAAATATGAATTTAAATATACAAAATAGAAATGCCTTGGTTTGCGGAAGCACGCAAGGTATAGGAAAAGCTTCTGCAATTCAATTAGCTAAAGAAGGAGTTAATATAACCTTAGTTGCTCGCAATGAAGAAAAGCTTAAAAAGGTTTTAGAAGAGTTACCAAATAACAATCAAAAGCATGGTTATATTGTTGCTGACTTTTCAAACCCTAATGAGTTAAAAGAAAAAATAGAAGCTTCATCGTTAGAGTTTCATATTTTAATAAATAATACAGGAGGTCCAGCTGGAGGGTGCCTGTTTTTAATGCTCAATTAGATGAGTTTGAAAAAGCATTTACTCAGCATTTAAAATGTAATCATGTCTTGGTTCAGGCAACAGTACCATTTATGAAAAAAGAAGGCTATGGAAGGATTATAAATGTAATTTCTACATCTGTAAAACAGCCGTTAGACGGATTGGGAGTTTCAAACACAATAAGAGGTGCAGTTGCTAATTGGTCTAAAACATTAGCAAATGAATTAGGACAGTTTGGAATCACTGTAAACAATGTATTACCAGGAGCTACTGGAACCGAGCGTTTAAATGAGATAATAAATAACAAAGCAACAAAAACTGGTAAAACAATAGAAGAAGTGTCTGAAGCAATGAAAAATGCTTCACCAGCTAAACGTTTTGCTAAACCTGAAGAAATTGCAAACGCAGTGGTTTTTTTAGCAAGTGATAAAGCAAGTTTTATTAATGGAATTAATGTTCCAGTTGATGGTGGTAGAACTAAAAGTTTATAGTGATTTTAAGGTTGAACTACTAAAAAAAATAAGGAGTTGCTAAAATTATATATAAATATAGTAACTTTATGACTTAGTAAATAATTAATTAACCAACTTAAATATTAGAGTATGAATCGTAGAAAATTTATTACAACTTCCGCTATTGGAGCAGGAGCATTAACAATGTTTCCAACTTCAACAATTGCTAGTAACAATGTAAATTCTTTGTCAACTTTAAATAAAATAACAAATGTTTCATTGAGTAGTTTACCTTTTAATTTTATAAAAGCACATGAAAGTTTAATGACAGAACTAAATGAATTAGGATATGTGTATGATTCTAATAAACTAGTTAAATTATCGAGTAATTGTTATGCTATTTCTGTTCAGAAAAAATCCTTACTAGGGTTTACAAGTTATGAGTTAGCATTACTTGTAGAAGAGAATGGATTAAGTAAATATTATATTTTAGAAGAGAAATTAGCAATTGAGTTGAATTCTTTAGTAGAAAATTATAGATATAATATGGATGCTAATGGTTTTAGTTATGATTTAGCTGAATTTGCTTTTCCTGTAAAAATACAAGAAGTTAAAAAGGGTAAGGAAAGTGTTTTTACCTACAAAAATAAAATGAATAATACTATTACCTTACAAAGTAATAGAAAAAGATCTAGAGCAATTATCTGTTAGATAAAATAGTAATCAAGGTTTCTTAAAAGTAGATTGTCTAGAAAGTATATCATTGAAAATAAATTAATAGCGTCTTTTTAAATCATAAATTTTTATTAAGACTGTTTTTGTAAATTATTTTTTATGAAAAAGTTTTACTTTTTAGACAATTTTTTTATAAACTATTATAGAATAATAAAAAATGAGCATGTTAGTACAACCTTTAAATTTTAAAAAGTGGATAGATGAAAATCGCCATCTGTTAAAGCCACCAGTAGGCAACAAACAAGTTTGGGATAATGGAGAATATATTGTTATGGTAGTTGGAGGTCCGAATAATAGAAAGGATTATCACTATAATGAAACACCAGAGTTTTTCTATCAAGTAGAAGGAGATATGGTATTGAAAATTATAGATGATAAAGGAAAAATGATAGATGTTGAAATTAAAGAAGGAGATATTTATTTATTACCAGGGAAAGTACCACACTCACCGCAACGTAAGGCTAATACGGTAGGTTTAGTTATTGAATATCCAAGAGATGAAGGAATGTTAGATGCTTTAGAGTGGTATTGTGAAAAATGTGGTACACAACTCTACAGAGAAAAGTTTGCTCTTGATAATATTGAAACTGATATGCCTATTATTTTTGATAAGTACTATTCTAACACGGAAAAATGTACCTGTTCTAATTGTGGAACAGTAATGGTATCTCCAAGTAAAGTAAATAATGATTGATGAGATAAAAGAGAATTTTTCAAAACAGGGTTTTATGAAAACTCTAGGCGCAAAAATTCTTGCTATCAAAGAAGGGGAAGTGAAAATACAATGCATTAAGAAAGATAATCTTACCCAGCAACATGGTTATTTTCATGCAGGTGTACTAACGAGTATTATGGATGTTGCTTGTGGTTATGCAGCATTGTCGGTAATGTCTAAGAATTCAGATGTTTTATCTGTAGAATTTAAAACAAATTTATTACGACCAGCTAACTCTAAATTAGTTGTAGCTACAGGAAAGGTAGTAAAGTCGGGGAAAACTCTAGTGTTTTGTGAAGCTAAAGTTGAGAACGAACAAGGTATATTGTATTCTACTATGCAAGCTACAATGATATGTTCACAGAAAAAGAATGGTAATTAATATTATAAACTATAGTTGTAATTAAAATAAAAAATGAAACAACGAAAACTACGAATAAACGGTCACTCACACTTATTACCTTATCCAGAACAAATCCCTCAATTTATGAAGGAGAAAGAAATTTTTTGGGTTGACGATGAACGTAAGCATATGCTTCAGAAAGGATGGAAAAGACCTGTAACTGACTCTAGTTTTTTCTTAGATGAAAAGTTGATTTGGATGGAGAAAAATAGGTTAGATCATGCAGTTGTTTTAAATCTTTCTCAATTATATGGTAACGGATTGCGATTAGAAGAAATGAAAAAAGCATTGCGTTTTCAAAATGATTTTAATGCAAAAGTTCAACATGATCATCCAGATAAGTTTACTTGTGGGTTTGTGGTTCATCCAGGTTTTATTTATGGAGCATTATATGAAATGGAACGTTGTGTAGAAGAGCTAGGGTTAAAAGTATTGTGCTTACCTACGCATTTTATGGATTCAATTGGTCAATGGCGTTGTGTGTTTGATAAAGAAAATGATCGCATTTTTGAATTAGCAGATAAGTATAAATTGGCTATTGAAATTCATCCGTATGATGGAGATAAAATGATAAAGCTAGAGAATACTAACTGGCGTTTTCATTTAATTTGGATGTTGGCTCAGTGTGGTGATGCGTATCACTTTTATACATTAAATGGTATGCAAGAACGTTTTCCAAATATAAGAACATGTTTTGCTCATGGTGGGCAATTAGCTCAAATGAATTTAGGACGTCGTATTCAAGGTTTTGATGGTAGGCCTGATTTATTTGAAGGGAAAACACACCCAAGAAAGGCCGTAGGACATCCTAATATATTTTTTGACACCTTAGTTCACGATACAGATTCTTTAAAGTTAATGATAGATCGTCAAGGGTCAAATCAAATAATAATGGGGTTAGATGATCCATATCCATTAGGAGAAATGGAAAGTGATGCCCAATCATCATACCCAGGTAAATTATTAGATTTAGCAATTAATAGAGATATTATTGATCAGAAGCAATATGATGAAATTTGGGAGGATAATACGCTACGATGGTTATTTGGAGACGATGTAAAAGCTAAGCAAGATTTAGTTAATAAGATTCTTTCAAAATAAAGGTATGTCAGAAGTAACTCAGTTTCATAATTTGTCACATATTTTTATCTCATTTATAGGTGCTGTTTTACTATTGGCAATTTATTATAATATAAGAAAACGTTTTTACTCGGTATTAGAAGATGGAAACGGAATTAAACGAGTAGATAAAGGGTTACTATATTTCAGTTTTGGAATGTTAGTGTGGGTGTTTTCAGGTTTATGGGGGCTCATTGCTAATTATTTTAAGTTTCAAGATACATTAATGTATCAAATAGGTATAAATATAGTGTCTACCATAAATAATTTATTTTGGTTACTAGCACTTCATTATGTTTATGATGCTCCTAAGTTTATTTATAGAAATGAAAAAAATGTAAAAATCATTTCTATTATTATAATTACAGTTGCTTCATTAACGTTATTGTTGTCTTCTGTAATAGGTAACAATATCTTCTATGGCATTAAAATTGTTGGAGTCCCTGATTTCTTATTAACAACTTTTTTATGTTATTTAATGGGGATTTCATTTTATAGAACCTTTATGCATAGAGATTTAAAGTTAGTGGCTTTTATTTCTGTTATCGCAATTTTTTTACTGTTTTTTTCCCAGTTCTCAGATGTATTTATACATTTAAATAATGATTTTTTTAATCAGCTTATTAGAATTATAACTAAAACTTCGTTGGTTTCCGTTTTTTTAGTTTTAGCAACAAGTTGGGTTATTCAACTTGCAAATACGCCAAAACCAAATGAAATGAAAATGAAGTTCTTAGACTGGTCTTTAATCGAGTTAACTATTCCATCTAAAGGAATTATAGCAGAGAAAATTGATTTTGGCTCAAAAACTACTCAGTATAAAAATTTATTAAATTTTGCATATAAGAGAAAGTTTTGTGAGGTAAATAATCAAAGTATTGTTGTTAGTTATGGAGGTGAAATAAAGAGTCAAACATATTTAACAAGAATTATAGATAACATAAATGTGATACTTCAATTAACAGATGAAAATAAGTTAGAACGTAAAGATTTAATTACTTTTATTGGAGAAAGTAAATATAGATTACGAATTCTTCCAGAGCATATATTTGTTGATGAAGCCTTATTAGAAGAATATAAAAAACTTGAGATTAAATGAAAATAGCAGCAACTCAAATAGATGTAACTGTAGGTGAGATTGAAAAGAATATTACTACTCATATAAAAGCGATAAAAGAAGCCGTAAAAGAAAAAGTAGATTTAATTGCATTCCCTGAAATGTCAATAACCGGATATTGTAGGGAAGAAGGAAAAGGATTAGCCTTTATAAAAAAGGATAAAAGATTAAACAGCTTAAGAAAACTGTCTGAAGAGAACAATATCATAGTTGTTGTTGGAGCCCCAATATTAATAGATGATATGTTATATATAGGGTCTTTTATATTAAAACCAGATGGAGAAGAAGAAATATATACAAAGCAATATTTACATTCAGGAGAAGAGATATACTATAAAAGTTCTTTTTTGTACAACCCAAAAGTAACTATAGCAAAAGAACAGTTGTCTTTTGCTATTTGTGCAGATATTGATAATGAAAAACACCCTGAACAAGCAAAAATAGATAAGTCAACTCTTTATGTTCCTAGTATATTCTTTTCTAAAGAAGGTATTGTCAAAGGTCATTCGTCTTTGAAAAGATATTCTGAAAAATATATGTTACCAATTCTTATGAGCAACTTTTGTGGAGAACATTGGGGGATGCACGCAGGTGGAAAAAGTGCCTTTTGGGATGAAAAAGGAAAAGAATTAATAGCTTTAGATTCTGAAAAAGAGGGACTTATCATTATTGAAAAACAGGATGAAAAATGGAAGGGTAAGTCTATTGTGTTATAAAACTCTTAGATGTTGATTTTGAGTGTTACAGAAACTCACAAAGTATTATTTTTTATTACAATTAATTACAATTATATATAGAGGTTTGAGCAGATTTTATATTCGCTTAAAACTATTTTTATATGAAAAATTATACATCAACAAAGGATGTTTTAGGTCACCCTAGAGGGTTATTATATTTATTTTTTGCTGAATTATGGGAACGCTTTTCTTTTTATGGAATGCGAGCATTATTGGTTTTATACATGACGAAACATTTGTTATTTACAGATGAAATGTCTTTTGGTATTTATGCTGCCTACATGTCATTAGTATATGTAACACCAATGATAGGAGGAATGTTAGCAGATAAAATACTAGGTTTTAGAAAGGCAATTATTTTAGGAGGTGTTTTAATGGCTTTAGGACATTTCTTTTTAACATTTGAACAACCTATATTTTTTTATGGATCACTTTCTTTAATAATAATTGGTAACGGTTTTTTTAAGCCCAATATATCTTCTTTTGTAGGAAAATTGTATAGTGATGGTGACAGAAGGCGTGATGCCGGGTTCACAGTTTTCTATATGGGAATTAATATTGGAGGTGCCGTGGCTCCTTTATTATGTGCATGGCTGGCTGAATTGTATGGTTGGCATTACGGATTTGTATTAGCTGGAGTAGGAATGCTATTAGGGCTTTTAGTTTTTAAAAAAGGAGTAGCTAATAAAGTATTCGATGAACATGGGGCTGTTCCGAATGTTAAGGTGTTTAATCAAAAAAGGTTAGGAATTAAAACGGGGTATTTAATACCTGTCTGTGCTCTACTTTCAGTGCCTATTTTCGCTTTAATTGTAAGATATCATCAATTTGAACATTATTTGGTGTGGATTGTTTCTTTGTTTTTGATGTTTTATATAATTAATGTTCTTCAAAATGTATCTATTTCAGAGCGTAAAAAATTATTAGTAGCTGTTTACTTTACAGTATTATATACTGCGTTTGCAGCAATTTTTGAACAAGCTGGTAGTTCACTAACTTTATTTGCAGACAGAAATGTAAATTTAATAGGGATAAATGCTGCTCAAACTAATAGTATAAATTCAAGCTTTATAATTTTATTTGCTATACCATTTTCTATGTTGTGGATGTATTTGAATAAAATTGATAAAAACCCAAATTCTGTAATTAAGTTTGGCGTAGGGATAGCTCTTTTAGGTTTTGGATTTATAGTTTTTGCAATGTCTGCATATCAAGTTGATGAATTTGCTAAAACTCCAATGATTTATTTAATAGTAGGGTATTTAGTATTAACCATGGGAGAACTATTTTTATCACCAATAGGATTGTCAAAAATAACAGAATTATCCCCCGTTAAATATGGGGCTTTTATAATGGGGGTTTGGTTTTCTGCTAATTTTTATGGGCACTTTTTTGCAGGTAAAATAGCAAAATTAACAACTGTGTCAGAAGGTGATTTAGGTTTTTTTTCAAAAGGAATATTAGGAGAGATAACAACACTTATAACAGGTATGCCAAGCAAATTTGTTTTATCTCAAGAACCGATATTTCATCAATTATATTCATATGTATCAGTATACTCTGGTTTAGGCTTTTTTACTTTATTAACAGGTGTATTTGTAATGATAATGTCTAAAAGAATTAAAAGAATGATGCAAAATGTACATTAGTATTTACTTACTGGTTTAGTTTTTTTATATTGCTAGCATGGAAACTATTGAACATTATTTTAAAATAAATAAAGAAACTTGGAATAAAAAAGTTGCTGTACATGCTAAAAGTGAAATGTACGATTTAAAAGCATTTAAGGCAGGAAAAAATTCATTAATGAAATATGAGTTGGATGCTTTAGGAGATGTCTCTGGAAAGTCACTATTACACCTGCAATGTCATTTTGGGCAAGATACTTTGAGTTGGAGTAGAATGGGAGCTAAATGCACAGGAATAGACATTTCAGACGAAGGAATTAAGTTAGCAAGAGAGCTGAATAAAGAATTAATGCTGGATTCTAAATTTGTTTGTTGTAATGTGTATGATGTTAATAAACATATTTCAGAGCAGTTTGATATTGTGTACACAAGTTATGGTACCATTGGTTGGTTACCAGATTTAAAACCTTGGGCAAAAATAATAGCATCTAGATTAAAACCTGGAGGATCTTTTTTTATGGCAGAATTTCACCCAATTGTATGGATGTTTGATTATCAAAATACTCCATCAGAGCTTAGTTTTGCATACAATCAGAAAGAAGTTATTTATGAAGAGTATTCAGGTAGTTATGCTGATGGAAATAATGAAATTATAAGTAAAGAGTATGGGTGGAATCATGGTTTAGGGGAAATAATTACGGCATTAATATCTGAGGGACTACAAATAGAATACTTGAATGAGTATGATGAAAGTCCTTATGATGTTTTCCCTAATCTTGAAAAAACTGAAAATGGAATGTTTAAGATAATAGATAATTTATATCCATTAATATTTACATTAAAAGCAATTAAACATAGTTAAACAAGCATTATAATAAAGAAGGAAATATATTACAAAAAACTAAAAAAGGTCGTCTAATTTTTTAGACGACCTTTTTTAGTTATAATTATTCCTTTTTATTTAAATACAGAAACAATATTTATAGCTACTTCATCCCATGTTTTAGATACACCATCGGCACCTTTATGTAGGTCTTTACATACCGTATTAAGTGATTTTAATGCTTTTTCACCTTGCCATTCAGTGATATTCATTGTTCCTTGTAAGCTAAATACGTTACCTTTTAAAGAATATTTAAAGGGTAACTTTTTAGTAACTCCGTTCATAGTTATATCAGAATATCCAATGGAATCATTTTCAAGAACCAATTTCCCTGAAAGCAGTTCAGTTTTGTCCATAACTCCAAAAAAGAATTTTTTTATTTTATAGTCTCTTCCAGAATCTGAAGTAAAAATACTACTCACAGGAATTGAAAATTCAGCATTGTTGATAGCTTCCTCAGCTGAATTTCCTGAACCTTTCGCAGTAATATTAACTTTTTTAAATACTCCTTTAACAGGTATTTTTTCGGTAGTTTTATAAGCTGTCCAACTAATCGTTTTTTCTGCATTTTGTAATGAAAAAGACGCTTCCGTTTTAGGAGCTTCATCTACTGATATTTCTTGTTTTGTTTCTTGTTTATTTTCCTTTTTACATGAGGTAACGAAGATTGTAAAAAAAGAAACAAATAAGGCGAGGAATTGATTTTTCATGAGAATTACTATGTTTAATTATTTTAAAAAAAAATTTATAATTGTAAAGTTATTAATAGCTAAATTAAAAACCAATAAGATATAATTAGATTAATTTATAATTGAATTGACAAGTTTTATATATTCTTTTTTTGCATTTTCAGGACTCATACCTTTTAATTGTAACCAAGCATTAAATTTAAACGCATTTCTTAAACCTCCGTTTACATTGTTGTGAGCATTAAGAGAAAACTGATCTCCTATCATAGCCTGTTTATAGTATGCATATAATTTAAGCATAGTATCTTGAGGCAATTTACCTTGCATATTTGAGGCAGCCTCGAAGGCCTCATGAAATTGTTTATCTAAATCATTTATCATAAATGATATGTAAATGGTTGTTACATTAAAAAGTGTAAATACAAATATACGAAAGGAGCAAGGAAATATAAACTATCTAAACGGTCAAGTAATCCACCATGTCCAGGCATTATAGTTCCACTGTCTTTGACATTAGCTTTTCTCTTAAACATTGATTCAACTAAATCACCAAAGGTACCAGCTATTGAAACTATTAAAGCAATAATAATCCAGTTAAAAATAGATAAAATAGAAGAATAGTAGCCAATTAAAAAGCCAATAATTAAAGAAAATAGTAATCCACCAATAAAGCCTTCAATTGTTTTTTTAGGAGAAATTCTTTCAAATAGCTTTGTTTTACCAAAATTCTTTCCAACCAAAAAAGCAAAACTATCATTGGTCCAAATAAGAACAATAATATATATTATAACATATGGATGATAGCCGTTGTTTATAAAAGGTAGTAGAGCTAAAAAAGAAAAAGGTAGAATAATATAGCGAATACCTAAATCTAATTTATCCATAAATGTATTCGGATATTCCGATTTTTTACTCTGATATAGGCTGTAAATTAACTGAAAAAAACAGATTAATGTGATTAGTAATAAAAACAAAATAACTTTTTCAGATGCTATTATTTTTGTGTAATATATGGCTAAGGGAAGTATTATAAATGGAATAAAGTTTTTAAAACGTATAATTTTATTAAATTCCCACAAGCATATAGCAGAGAAAACTGCAATTAAAGAAGTGTATGATTCAGCAGAATACAGTATTGCTGAAATAAAAATAGTAGCATAAACAAGCCCAGAAATACTTCTTATTATTAAGTTTTTCATGTTTTAGAGGTCTTCAAAAAGAAGTAAGTATAAGTTTTTTGAATTGCTATTTCCATAATTCAAAAAATCATCATTATTCTTTTGTATTGTATAATTGGTTACAGAACTAATATTTGTAGGAATATTGCCTTTAAAATGTGTTTTAATACCTGTTAAACCTTCACTAATGTTTTTTACTAATTGACTTGTGGTTGCGTAAATAATAAAATTATCAGACAGTTCAGAAATTTTATTACTTCCTAATTGGTTTGAAGAAAATAAAATATCTCCTTTATTAGCTATTAAGTGCTCACAAGTTGTAAAGAAAGGAATGGAATTGTTAGGTGTTTGCTGAGATGTTATTTTTAATTGTTGAGTTATTTTTAATAAATCAAAATCGCTACAAGTTATCTTGTTCCAGTTATTTTCTTTCAATATATTTTCAAGATTGATGATGACTTCATTAATACTTGTAGAATATAAAAACTTTCCCCCTTTATTTATAAAATTATGAACAAACAAATCATCTAAAGAAAGATTAACCGGTTGACGATTAATTTCTTCTTTAGATGTTTCAGTATATGATTTAAACAGTTTTTTTAAAAAATTCATTAAAACAAAAAACTTATTCTTCTGTTATTGGATTTATATTTTCTTTTGTTTCGTTTTTTTCAAATGGTCTTTCACCAAATAATTTAATTAAATCATCTTTAAAGATAACTTCTTTTTCAAGTAAACGATCAGCTAATAGTGTTAATTTATCTTTATGTTGTTCTAAGATATCAATAGCTCTAACATATTGACCTTCTATTATCTTTGAAATTTCCTCATCAATAGTTTTAGCAGTAGCATCACTATAAGGTTTTACAAAACCATCATTACCAGATGAATCGTAATAGGTAATATTTCCAACTTTATCGTTTAATCCGTAAATAGTAACCATCGCTTTTGCTTGTTTTGTTACTTTTTCTAAATCACTTAATGCTCCAGTTGAAATTTTATTAAATATTAATTTCTCAGCAGCTCTTCCTCCCATTGTAGCACACATTTCGTCTAGCATTTGTTCGGTTTGAACAATTTTCCTTTCTTCTGGAAGGTACCAAGCTGCACCTAGAGATTGACCACGAGGTACAATAGTAACTTTAACTAAAGGAGCGGCATGTTCTAACATCCAACTAACAGTAGCATGACCAGCTTCATGAAAAGCAATAACTTTCTTTTCTTTTGGAGTAATTACTTTATTTTTCTTTTCCAAACCTCCAACAATTCTATCAACAGCATCTAAGAAATCTTGATGTTCAATAGCTTCTTTGTTGTTTCTGGCAGCAATTAAAGCAGCTTCATTACATAAATTAGCAATATCAGCGCCCGAAAAACCAGGGGTTTGTTGTGCCAAGAATTCTAAGTTAGCATTGTCAGCTAACTTCAAAGGTTTTATATGTACTTCGAAAATTTCTCTACGTTCGTGTAAGTCAGGAAGGTCTACATAAATTTGACGGTCAAAACGACCAGCACGCATTAAAGCTTTATCTAAAACATCTGCACGGTTTGTTGCAGCAAGAACTATAACATTTGTGTCAGTACCAAAACCATCCATTTCTGTTAATAATTGGTTTAAAGTATTTTCACGTTCATCATTACCACCTGTCATGCTATTCTTTCCTCTAGCTCTTCCTATAGCGTCAATCTCATCAATAAATATAATTGAAGGAGATTTTTGTTGTGCTTGTTTAAATAAATCTCTTACACGTGAAGCTCCAACTCCTACAAACATTTCAACAAAATCAGAACCAGATAAAGAAAAGAAAGGAACACCTGCTTCACCTGCAACAGCTTTAGCTAATAATGTTTTACCTGTTCCAGGAGGCCCTACTAGTAAAGCCCCTTTTGGAATTTTACCTCCCAAGCGAGTATATTTTTCAGGACTCTTTAAGAAATCTACAATTTCTTGTACTTCTTCTTTAGCACCCTCTAAACCAGCAACATTTTTAAAAGTAGTTTTGACTTTAGTATCTTGATCAAAAAGTTTAGCTTTAGATTTACCAATATTAAAAATTTGTCCACCACCACCAGCACCACCACCAGATACCTGACATTCTTCTCATAAAAAATAACCAAATTACAATTAGTAGGATAAAAGGTAAAAAGCTAATGATGGTATCCATCATGCTAGTTTTGCTGTCATTCCCTTTATCAAAATCTAAGTTATAGGTATCTTTCGCTTTTTGAAGTTCCTTTTCAAAGTTTTGTAAATCACCAAAATTATATTTGTATAAAGGTGCCCCTTTTCTGTAAAAAGGAGAATTACTTAACTTTTTATGGGATTCTTTACTTAAGGATTCATCTTTAATAAATATTTCAGCATACGATTTATTGTATATGAAAATCTTAGAAATATCATTATCCTTTAAAATTTGATTGAATTCGTTTTCAGATAAATTTTTAGAACCCATTGATCCTGAGTTAAAAAAAGTTAACCCTATAAATAAAACTGCTATTGGAATGTATATCCAAAGAGAGTTAAAGGTTAGTTTAGGTGTGTTTTTTTTCTTATCACTCATAAAATTTGTTTCAAAATATGTTAATTATGCTGGATTTATTTGAGTTATTTTTGCGTCTCCCCAAAGGCTTTCAATATCATAAAAGTCACGTGTTTGTTTTTGAAAAACATGAACTACAACATTTACATAATCCATTAAAACCCATTCAGAGTTTCCTTGTCCTTCTACGTGCCAAGGTTTATCTTTTAGCTCCTTACTAACGACTTTTTGTATTGAACCTGATATAGCATTAACCTGTGTGTTTGAATTACCAGAGCAAATTATAAAATAATCGCACACGGTGTTTTCAATTTCTCTTAAATCAAGTAGTTGGATGTCTTCTCCTTTTACATCATCAATCCCCTTTATAATCACAGCTATTAAATCGTCTGTGCTTGCTTGTTTTTTAGTCATTAAAAAAAATTAAATTTTAGCAAAGTTATTATTTTTTTGTGAGTAAATAGTGTATTATTGATACTAGTTTTACTTATAAAATATTTATGAAAATAATCAAACTTGATGCCATTGATTCTACAAATACTTTTTTAAAAGAAATGGCAGTAAATTCATTATTAGAAAACTTTACGGTAGTTGTAGCTAAACATCAAAGGTTGGGTAGGGGACAAATGAATACAGAATGGAATTCGGAAGGTGGTAAAAACTTGACTTTCAGTGTTTTTGTTAGGTTTTCGGGGTTGTTGGTAGCAAATCAAAAATATTTAAATTTTTCAGTAGCTATAAGTGTTTTTGAGGTGTTAAATGATTTGAAATTATCAAAAGTTTCTATAAAATGGCCTAACGACATTCTGGCAGAAGGAATGAAAATTTGTGGAATTTTAATTGAGAATTCTTTGAAAGGCAATGAAATACAATCGTCAGTAATAGGAATAGGTTTGAATGTTAATGAGCCTTTTTTATCTAACAAACAATTAAAGGCTGTATCAATTAAAGATCTTTTAAAAGAAGAATTAGAATTAGATTTTTTATTGAGAGAATTAGTGCTCAAATTAGAAAAAAATATAGCTTTATTAGAAAAACAGGAATATGATTTGCTTGAATATAGGTATTTAGAAGTATTGCATAAAAAAAACGTTCCGAGTATGTTTAAAACAAATCAAAACGTTTTATTTATGGGTAAAATTATAGGAGTGTCAAAGGACGGAAAACTCCAGATAGAATTAAGTGATGAAACTATTAAAGAATTTGAAATCAAAGAAGTTTCATTTGCTTAGGTCTAAAATATATATTTTTATAGTTTAGCAATATTTTCTGTTAAGGTTTCGATAAACTTAGTTAATGGTTTTTTTACCATCATAGCCATCATAGGATTAAAATCTCCATTGAATTTTAAGACAACCTCACTTTCATTTTCCGATATCTTATTGATGTCTGAAGCTAAAGTAAAAGGTAGTTTGCTACTAGCAGCACCTAAAGTTACATTTGAAAACTCAGTTTTCTCTTTCATAACTAGTCTAATTTCTGGCATACCTTTTAATCCAAAAATAAAGCTTTCACCATCAACCTCAAATTTTTGAGTGTTTTCTGGCATTAATTGCTCATAATTTTCAAGCTTAGTAAAAAAATTAAAAAGTTCTTCCGAAGTTTTTTTTACTCGCACTATGTTTCCTTCAATATTCATTAATCTATTTTTTAACTATTCTTCTTTTTGTTTCCACGTACTAGGAGAAACTCTCCAGTCTTCTAAAGTACGTAATTCTTCACTAGTAATATACTTGCTATCTAAAGCCTGTTCAAGTAAAAATTCGTAATTACTTAGAGTGGTAAGTTCTACATTATCATTTTTAAAATTTTCTGTAGCTATGTCAAATCCATAAGAAAAAATAGCAACCATACCTTTAACAGTAGCATTAGCTTCTTTTAAAGCTTTAACAGCGTTTAAGCTACTTTTACCAGTACTTATCAAGTCTTCAATAACTACTACGTTTTGTCCGCTTTCTAAATACCCTTCTATTTGGTTTTTGCGACCATGTTTTTTGGGTTCAGGCCTAACATATATAAAAGGAACTCCTAGTTCTTGCGCAACCAACACGCCTATGGCTATTGCACCAGTAGCTACACCAGCAATAACATCTGGTTTACCATGTTTATCTTCTACAATTTTTGCTATTTTTTCTTTTAAAAAATTTCTAACAGAAGGAAAAGATAATGTAATTCTATTGTCACAATAAATTGGAGACTTCCATCCTGAAGCCCATGTAAATGGCTCTTGAGGGCTAAGTTTAATCGCTTTTATTTGTAAAAGGAGTTCAGCCGTTTTTTTTGCCGTATCTTTGTTAAAATCCATGTCGCAAATGTATAAAGTTTTTGTTAATGATAAACCAATAATATTAACAACTTCAATAAAAAAAGAAGAAAGCTACCCTGTTTATCTTTTTAAAAACACTGTTATAGAGGAGCTAATTTATAAGTTAAAATCAAATATTTTATCAGGTGTTTACCTGTTTTCTACAAATTTAGATAGTGATTGGGAAAGATTTAGAGAGAAATTTAATCCAATTATAGCAGGTGGAGGTTTAGTTTTGAATGAAGAAAAAGAAACTCTATTTATCTACAGGGGTGATAAGTGGGATTTACCTAAAGGAAGAATAGAAAAAGGAGAAAAAATTGAAGAAACAGCGATAAGGGAAGTAGAAGAAGAATGTGGTATTGAAAATTTGGTTATAAAAAAGTTTTTAATTAATACATACCATCTCTTCGTACAAAATGGAGAAAAACGTTTAAAAGAAACATATTGGTACTTAATGTATTCTAATTTTACAGGTAACTTAAAGCCTCAATTAGAAGAAGGAATTACTGATGTTTGTTTCAAGAATGAAAAAGAAATAGAAGAAGCTTTAAAAAATACGTATGCTAATATTAAATTAGTTTACAAAGAATACCAAAAAGACATTTAAAATGACATAATGTCATTGACTCAGCACTTATTTTTATTATTTACTGCCAAATCATTGCTAAATTTCTATTGGCATACAGTTTGACTATTTCTACTCGTAAAATTGAATTAAAAATAAAAAAATAAATAGTATTATGAGTAAAATTATAGGTATTGATTTAGGTACTACCAACTCATGTGTTTCTGTAATGGAAGGTAATGAGCCAGTAGTAATCCCAAATGCAGAAGGAAAAAGAACTACACCATCTATTGTAGCTTTTGTTGAAGGTGGAGAACGTAAGGTTGGTGATCCTGCAAAAAGACAAGCAGTTACAAACCCAACTAAAACTGTTTATTCAATAAAGCGTTTTATGGGGAATAAATTTTCTGAATCTTCTAAAGAGGCAGGAAGAGTTCCTTACAAAGTTGTTAAAGGAGATAATGATACACCTCGTGTAGATATTGATGGGCGTTTATATACTCCACAAGAAATATCTGCAATGGTATTGCAAAAAATGAAAAAAACCGCTGAAGATTATTTAGGTCAAGGTGTTTCTGAAGCTGTTATTACAGTACCAGCATACTTTAATGATGCACAACGTCAAGCAACGAAAGAGGCAGGAGAAATTGCAGGATTAAAAGTTCGTAGAATCATTAATGAGCCAACTGCGGCAGCTTTAGCTTATGGATTAGATAAAGCAAGCGATGATAAAAAAATTGTAGTATTTGATTTTGGTGGAGGTACGCATGATGTTTCTATTTTAGAATTAGGTGATGGAGTATTTGAAGTATTAGCTACTGATGGAGATACACATTTAGGAGGAGATGATGTTGATGAAAAATTAATTAACTGGCTAGCTGAAGAGTTTAAAGCTGAGGAAAACATGGATTTACGTCAAGATCCAATGGCTTTACAACGTTTAAAAGAGGCTGCTGAGAAAGCTAAAATTGAGTTATCAAGTACAACTTCTACTGAAATTAATTTACCTTATATTACTGCTACAGCAAGTGGACCAAAGCATTTGGTAAGAACGATGACTAGAGCTAAATTTGAGCAGTTAATAGATGATTTAATTAAAAGAACTATTGAGCCTTGTGCTACAGCTTTGAAAAATGCAGATTTATCGATTGATGAAATTGATGAAGTTGTTTTAGTTGGAGGTTCAACTCGTATTCCTGCAATTCAGGAAGCTGTTGAGAAATTCTTTAAAAAAGCACCAAGTAAAGGAGTGAATCCTGATGAAGTAGTTTCTTTAGGAGCTGCAATTCAAGGAGGAGTTTTAACTGGAGATGTAAAAGATGTTTTATTATTAGATGTTACGCCTTTATCTTTAGGAATCGAAACTATGGGTAACGTATTTACTAAGTTAATTGATGCAAATACAACTATTCCTACAAAAAAATCTCAAGTGTTTTCTACAGCTGTAGACAATCAACCTTCTGTTGATATTCACGTATTACAAGGAGAAAGAGCAATGGCTGCTGATAACAAAACAATTGGACGTTTCCAATTAACTGATATTCCACCAGCGCAAAGAGGTGTTCCTCAAATCGAAGTAACTTTTGATATTGACGCAAACGGAATTATCAATGTTTCTGCTGCTGATAAAGCAACAGGGAAGTCTCAAGATATCCGTATTGAAGCTTCTTCTGGATTATCTGATGAAGAAATTGAAAAAATGAAAGCTGAAGCAGAAGCGAATGCTGATGCAGATAAGCAAGCTAAAGAAACTGCAGAGAAAATTAATGGTGCAGATTCTATGATTTTCCAAACAGAAAAGCAATTAAAAGAATTTGGTGATAAATTATCAGCTGATAAGAAAGAGCCAATAGAAGCAGCTTTAGAAGAGTTAAAGAAAGCTCATGAGTCTAAAGATTTAGCGCAAATTGATGCTGCAATGGAGAAGATTAATGAAGCTTGGAAAGTTGCTTCAGAAGAAATGTATGCTGCGCAACAACAAGCAGGTGGGGCTGATGCAGGATTCTCAGCAACAAGCTCAACCAGAAGGCGACGCTCAGGGTGATAACGTTGAAGATGTAGATTTCGAAGAAGTGAAGTAATTTACATTTAGTTTTAAATTATATAAGCCTCATTACAATTTTGTAATGGGGTTTTTTTTTGAACTTTAGTATTAAAAATAATGTTTGTGCATGCAATTTTAAAATTAAGGATAAATAAACAATAAAAGAAATACCAGTTTAAAGTATTGAGTTAACAGAAAGAAATAGATAATTATAAACAAAGAAGTAAATAAATTTATTAAAAGTAGTGTTATTAAAAGCTGTATGAGATACTCATTGTTTCATACAGTTTTGATTAAATTTATTTAGAGGTTATGCTTAAACTACATTTAAAAAATGTAGTTTTGAGGCATTATGTATAAAATCAGCCTTTATTTTTTTTTCTTTTTGTTGTTTTTAAGTGAGTTAACCTATGCTCAGCACCCAGTATATAATCACTTAACCGAAAAAGATGGTTTACCAGATATTGAATTTTATGGAGTTTTAGAAGATAAAAAAGGTTTTGTTTGGTTGGCAGCCGATAAAGGTCTATTTCGTTATGATGGAAAGGAGTTTATAAATTATTCACACCCTGATAAAAGAGGTTTATCAGTTTTCGGGTTGAAATTAGATGAAAAAGGAAGGGTATGGTGTAATAACATTTCTGGACAGTATTTTTATGTAGAAAATGATAAGTTAAACCTATATGTGGATATAGAAGAATATGCAGCTGGTCAATTAGGAAGTTTCTTTTTTTATAAAAATAGTTTGATAGCATCGCACTTTGGGTATGTAGCTAAAATTGATCTAAACACAAATAAAAAGAAAATTATTAAAGAGATAGTTGCTTCTGTTTTTAAGAGTAAGGATTCTTTGTTTTTGTTAAGTAATACTTATTATAAATTTAGCCTTACTGGAAATGAGTATTCACCTAAATTTCCGTTGGGCTCTAATGTTGTAATTGAAAGTCCTACAACTACAAATTATTTTGTTCATAAAAATAAACAGTTTATTTATACTTATAACATTAACGGAGATGAGGCTAAAGATAAAAGGTCTATGGTTCTGGTTAAACAGGGTAACAATTTTGAAAAAGTTACGATGCCTAGTATTTTAGGGGGGGATACAGTTATAGTAAGTTTTTATGATGCCGGTAGTGAATTTTGGTTTGGGACAAATAAAGGGGTCATAATTTGTGAGTATAAAAATGGTAGTTTTTTTTATAAGAAAACAAATTTTAAAGGAAGGTATATTACTGGTTTTCTTAAAGATAGGTATGATAATTATTGGTATACTACTCTTAGAAATGGTGTTTTTGTCGTACCAAATTCATATTTAAATAAATATGAGTTAGAAGAATATCAGCAAAACATAAGTGCTATGGATAGGGTAGGAGATAATAGTATATTATTTGGTGCTACTAATGGAGGTTTGGGCGTTATTGATATAAAAAAAAGAACCTTTAAAAATTTTGAAATAGATGATAAGCAGAAAGTTTTTGCTATTATAGGATTGTCTGATGAGTTTGCTTTTGTTAGTTTTGCTAGGCACTGTTATATTTTTAATATAAAAACAGGAGGATGGAAAAAAATAAAGGTAAATGGTAATTTGAAAGACTTATCATTAATAAATGAAAATAAGGTAGTAATAGCGTCATATGGATCGGCTGGAATTTTATCTTTAAAAGATAAAATAGAAACTCTAAAATTAGGTTCTGAAAGATCATATTCTACCTATTACAGTAAAAAAAGCAAAAAGATTTATGTTGGGTATGTTTATGGTGTAAAAGAATATGATGTTGATTTAAAAAGTAAGACAATAACTTTTAAAGATAGAGAAATTTTTGCCGTAGATATTGATGAAACAGAAAATGGTATAATTTGGTTTTCTACATTTAAGGATGGTATAGTGGGGCTACGAGAAGACGGAAAGATGATTAATTATACTGAAAAAAACGGGTTGCTTTCTAATTTAACAAGCGTTATAAAAAGTGATGGGAATTATTTATGGATTTCTACAAATAAGGGGGTACAAGTATTAAATACAGTCACTGGAGAATTTAGAAATTTAACAAGAAGGCATGGGTTGAGTTCTTTTAATATTTCTGATATTGCAATTTTTGATAAGACAGTTTTTCTGAGTTCTAATAAAGGGGTTTTTCAAATAGATAAAGAAAAGGTTTTTACCAATACTGTCCTTTTAGATTTTTATTTTACTAAGATATCAGTTGAAGATAAACAAGTTTCAATAAAAGGAAATTATACGCTTGCTTCTGATACTAAAAAAATTCAGTTTAGTTTTCATACTAATGGGTTTTTAGCTGAAGATAACATTCAATACAAATATAGATTGTTAGGTGCTTCAAAAGATTGGAACTCTATTTCACAAGGAGTTAATCAGGTTACCTTTAATAACTTGGCAGCGGGAGCTTATACTTTTCAATTAAAGGCAGTTCAAATAAATGGAAAAGAAGAAACGCCTTTAAAAACTATTAAATTAAAAATTAAGCCACCTTTTTATAAAGAATGGTGGTTTGTCATAGGTGTTTTATTGTTATTATTTGTATTTGTATGGGTTTATTTTACAAATAGGATAAAGAGTATAAGGATAAAACAAAAACAATTGTTGGAAAAAGAACGAATGCAAAAACAATTGGTTTCTTCTAAATTAGAAAGCCTTCAGTCTCAAATGAATCCCCATTTTACATTTAATGCTTTAAATTCAATTCAAAATTTAGTCTTAAAAGGAGAGAGGCATGAGGCTTATGATTATTTAACTAAATTTTCATTTTTAATTAGAGAAAACTTAAATATGAGTAAGAAAAGTTTTGTTCATTTTGATAATGAATTACAGTTGTTGATTAAATATTTAGAGTTGGAGAAACTCCGTTTTGGTGGAGAGTTTACTTATGAAATTAAGGGAGATGCTCTTATAGAAGATATAAAAATACCTACAATGATAATTCAGCCCTACCTAGAAAATGCTTTAAAGCATGGTTTATTACATAAGAAAGGAGATGATAAAAAAATAATTTTAGAGTTTTCTCAAGAAAAAGGTGTTTTAAAATGTATTGTATCTGATAATGGTATAGGGGTAGAAGCAGCCAAAAAAATAAAAAAAGAAAGTAATATTACTCGTGAATCATTTTCTACAAAAGCAATAAAAGACAGGTTAGCCTTTTTGAGAGATTATTATAAAACAGACATCGGTGTGGTTTATGAAAAAGTAACCAAAGGAACCAAAGTTGTTATTAAAATTCCATTTTCAAAAAGTTGAAAATAATCATTTGGAAGCTAATTTGCTTAATTAGGAAGAAGTTTTAAATTATCGAAAAAAATAAAAATATATTACAGGAATATTCTTGACAAAAAAAAGTGTTTTCCCCTTTTTTATAAGATTTTAAAAATCAATGAATTCTATTGTAAAAAAAATATTTGATACAGGTATACAAAGTGCTAAGGGAACAAAAGAAAATAAAAAGATAAAACTTTTAAATATATTTTGCTTTACATGGGCTGTTATGATTCCTGTAATAACAATTTTTGATGTTTTTTTTAAAAGAGAGTTGGAAGGTAGTTTGGTAATGCATGGTGTTTCCTATGTTTTAATTACTGTTATTTTTTATTTTCAAAAAAAACAGCGTTACACATTGGCGAGGGTTTTGTTTTTGGGTTCTATAATAGGTGTTACTTTTGTGTTTGCAAATTATACTACACCATTAAATTTAATTGAGAATTTTTATTTTATTTATCCTTTAATAGCTTTATTATTAGTAGATAAAAAGTGGATTAACATAGCTATTCTTATAATATGTTTTCTGTTATATTTTGTGCCAAATTTATATTACGAACACTATCCTAAAAATACAATTTTACCAGTTTTGGTGTTTTCGGTATTTGTAGCTGCCTTTGTGATTTTAAATTATGCTGAAACATTAAATAAAAAACACGAAAAAGAATTATTATTAAATAAAGAACAATTAGAGCAAGCGTTTTTAGAGTTAGAAGAAAGAAAAAAAAGCGAGTTGGCTAGCCTGCAGCTAAAAGCATTAAAAGCTCAAATGAACCCACACTTTTTATTTAACGCTATAAACTCAATACAAAACTTAATACTTACAAATAAAAAGGAAGAAGCATACAAGTATTTAACAAAATTTTCTTTGTTAATGAGAGAGAGTTTAAAGACAAGTGAAAAAAGTTTTATAGATTTTGATGTTGAATTATCTATGCTAAAAAAATACTTAGAACTTGAAAAACTTCGATTTGGATATGATTTTATATATGAGCTAAAAGGAGAGAGAGAGATTAAAAGTATAAAAATTCCTTCTTCAATAATACAGTCATTTGTAGAGAATGCTATTCGCTATGGTTTATTGCATAAAACTGAAGGGAAAAAAATAATAACAATAGAATTTTACCAGAGTAAAATATTTACTTGTGTAATAACTGATAACGGTATAGGTATAGAAGCTTCTAAAAAGGTAAGTGTCCTTAATGCTAAATCAAGTATTAATGAATCATCAATAAAAGTAATTCAGAATAGGTTACGGTTATTAAACGAGTTTTATAAAATGGATATTGGTGTTTCTTATGAAGAGGTTGCAAAAGGTACAAAGGTTATTATAAAATTACCATACACAACATAAAGATGAATGTTTTAAGTAAAGTGTATAAATTTGTTGTTAATGTTGGTATTTATAGAAGTATTGAGGAAGGTCATATAAAAATAAGATTATTGACTGCTTTTTGTTTAATCTGGGTTATTTGTGTTTTTATGATTTTAGCCCTTTTCTTTTCACAAGGAATAGATAGAAGTATTGTTTTACATTTATTTTCATTTTTAACTATTATATCAGTATATGGAATACATAAATATAAAATATATATTTTAGTAAGAGTCTTGTTTATTGAAACCTTAACAATGGTTGTTAAAATACCTTATACTAATTAAAATGGGTAGAATTAGAAATATATACAAAAATATTGTAGGTATTGGTGTTTATGGCTGTTTATCTCAGAGAAACATAAAGAGAATTAAAATATTAAATTTTGCTGCTTTTTTTATGGGGTTAAATACATCAATAGCATTAATAGTTAAATATTTTACAAATGATTTATCTGCTAAAATGGCCTTGGTATTTTTATTAGAATCAGTTTTGTATTTTTCAGTTTTAATATTTAATTCCATAAAAAAACACGAAGTTGCTAAGTTTTTATTTATAGTGTTATTTACTTCAATTTTATTTTTACACAATAATTTCTTGTACATTGGAGAGTATACAGAATACTATTATTTAGTGGTTCCTATCGGAACTTTGTTGTTTTTCGATAGTAAGTGGATACATTATGGTTTTTTATTAATTGCTTTGTTACTTTTCTTTATACCTAATTACTACTTAAATATTTATGATAAAGAAAGTTTTGGTTTTTTTCATGTAATCCCTTTTTTTTTAGGAATGTTTGTGGCTGTTCAATATTTTAGGAATGAAAATATTAAAAACGAAGACAAGTTAAAAAAAGCCTATGTTGAACTAGAGGATAAGAAAAAGAATGAATTAGCTCACTTACAATTAAAATCATTGAAAGCGCAAATGAATCCTCATTTTATGTTTAACGCATTGAACTCTATTCAAAGTTTAATATTAAAAGAAGATAAGCATGAGGCGTATTCCTATTTAACAAAATTTGCCTCTTTGATAAGAGAAAACTTACAAATGAGTGAAAAGAGTTTCGTGTATTTTGAAGAAGAGTTATCGTTATTGAAAAAATATTTAGAACTAGAAAAACTTCGGTTTAGAGATAATTTTGAGTATGAAATAAAAGGAATTGAATCTATAGAGGATATAAAAATACCTTCTATGATAATCCAGCCTTTTGTAGAAAATTCGATAAAACATGGATTACTGCATAAAGTTACTGGGTTAAAAAAAGTGAGCATACATTTTTATCAAGAAGAAGTTTTTAAATGTGTGATAATTGATAATGGTATTGGAATAGAAAAGTCAAAAGAAATAAATACTTTAAATAGTAAAGTAGCGTCATTTTCAACAAAAGCAATACAAGAACGATTAACTTTTTTAAAAGATTATTATAAAAGTGATATAGGATTTCAATATAAGAAAATAAATAAGGGAACAAAAGTGGTTGTTAAAATTCCTTATGTAAATAAGGAGGAAGAATAATTACGATACTCCAGAGCATTACTACAATAAGAGTAGTAAAAGAATTAATAAAAGAAACTTAAACATCAAAGAAGCTTCCTTTTCAAACAAAGTTATTCAAGAATGACTAATTTTATTGAATTGCTACTTAAAACCAATATAGGTATTACACACAAAAAAATAAATGAAGCAATGGAAGTAATTGTTAAAATACACAGAGTAAATAAAAATGAATAAAATACAAGCTGTTATAGTCGATGATGAATTAAATGCAAGAGAAAATCTAAGGTACTTATTAAATGAATTTTGCAAAGAAGTTGAAATTGTTTCAGAAGTAGCTAATGTGGATGACGCTACTGTTGCAATTAAAAAAAATAAACCACAATTAGTTTTTTTAGATATTGAAATGCCTAGAAAAAATGGGTTTCAATTATTGGATGAATTTTCTGAAATTGATTTTCAAATTATTTTTATAACTGCTTATGATATGTATGCAATAAAAGCTTTTGAAGTAGCGGCAATTGATTATTTATTAAAACCTATAGATATTGAGCGTTTAAAAGAAGCTGTGAGAAAAGTGAAAAAGGCAATTAAAAACACTGAATTTTTAAAAGAAAATTTAAATGTTTTAAAAGAGAATAAAAAAGCATTACAAAAAATTGCCATACCTTATAAAACAGATTATGTAATATTAGATATTGATAATGTATTGTGCATAGAAGCAGATAGAATGTATTCTATTGTTTATACAAAAAGTAATAAAAAGTACATGGTGGCAAAAAAATTAAGCTATTATGAAAACTTATTATGTAATAAAAAAGATTTTGTGAGGCTTCATCGTTCCTGGATTGTAAATATTAATAAAATAGAAGTATACTCTAAAAAAGAAAAAGAAGTGAAGTTAGAATCTGATTTCAAAGTCCCAGTAAGTAAAAGCTATAAAGAGGGTTTTGAAACACTTTTTTATACATAAAAAAGAAGGATGTAGTTCATTTGGAAAATAAAATACTTCATTCGGAAGTAAAAAAGAATTCTTCTAGTTAGGTTAAACTTTCTTTGTTTAAGAAATAATTTAAAATTCTTTAAACTTAGAGATGTTATGGTAAAAAAAATACTATTAATATGTTTGTTTGTAACTAGTGTTGTTAGTGCACAATTTCCAACAAACAACTTAATTGTTCAATACGGATTCAATAATGGAAGTGTTCTGGTTGACGGGGTTAATGGAGGTTCACTAATAGCTTCGGGTGCAACCTATACAGAGGTAAATGACAGGTTTAATGTTGCACCAACTAGTGCTGTTAACATGAATGGTAGTTCTTTTAATACTAATTATACAACTGGTAATTCTACTACAGATACTAGTATTAGTTTTTGGTTAAAAACGAGTGAGAATTCATCAGATTCGAAAATAATTTTTGAAAAAAGTTCAAGAAGTAATGCTGCTAGCTCATCTAATATGTTAGGGTATTCAGTCAGACTAGAAAGTGGGAAAATACGAGTAGAAAACGGGTATGAATTTACTTTCTATAATGGTTTAAAAAGATTAGATAGACATTCAGCTATATCAAGTAGAGCTTTAAGTGATGGTGAATGGCATCATATAGTTGTTTCAATTTATAATAGATCAGATAATATTGGTACAAGTAAAGGAGTAGATAATTTTATAAAAATTTATATAGATGGTACTTTAGATACGGATCATAAAAGGAACAAAAGACCAAATACGTTTTTAAATAGACAATTACAGGTAACTAATGGACATTCTCAGAATACTCGTAAATTTCAAATAGCAAATTTACATGGAGGAAATGCTGCTGCTAATTTAATGTATACGGATGTTATTGATGATGTGCTGGTATATGGAAGATTATTAAGTGCAACTGAAATTAATACCATAGGTTCTTACAATAATTTTTGTAGATCTATTTCAACAGGTATGCTGTCTGTGGCTAATGCAACAGAGAATAGTATAGATATAAATATTTCTGGGACAGAAACTATAGATGTTGCTTATCATAAAGTAGGAGAGTCTTTTTCTGCAGCTACTATTGTAACCAATGTAACTGGGGTTATAAGTATAAATAGTTCGTCTCCTGAGAGATATAAAGTTTATGTAAGAAGAAATTGTGGAACTAATAATATATCACCTTGGTCAGATTATAAATTATTTAAAAACGAAGGGCTTCCTATTTATGTAAATAAAAATGCAACAGGAAATAATGATGGTTCTAGTTGGGCAGATGCTTTTGTTAGTTTGAAAGATGCTTTAGTTGAGGTATATGAAAATAATGAAATATGGGTAGCAAGTGGAACTTATTTGCCAGCTACTTCTGGAAGATCAAACTCTTTTACGGTTTCTAAAAAAGGAGTTAAAATTTATGGAGGTTTTGTAGGTACTGAAACACAGGTGTCTCAAAGAAATATAAATGCAAATAGAAGTGTGTTATCTGGTGACTTAGCAGGTAACGATAATACTACCTTAGATTTTACTAATACATCAAGAAATGATAATTCGTATCATATTTTAAAAATAACTAATGATGATATAGTTATTGATGGTTTCACTATTCAAGGAGCTCATGCTAATGGTAGTGCAACAGACGATAAATCAGGAGGAGCTATTTTTAAAAATTTTACAGCAGTAAACTTGGAAGTTGTAAATTGTGTGATAGAAAATAATGTTTCTATTACTTCTTCAGCTGCTATTTATTCAAGATTTGACGAAACTGGTTATTTAAAGATTAGAAATACAGTGATAAAAAATAATTTATCAAGGTACGGTACAGCTATATATAGCTATTCAGCAAATAATAAAACAGCAACTATACAAATTAAAAATTCTGTATTTGATAGTAATATTGCTAGAGATAATGGTACAGATAAAGGATATGCTGGAAGTGCAGGATGGTTTAGAGCTTATGGTACTGGGTCAACAATGAATTGTGATTTAATTAATAATACGTATGCTAATAATATTAATACAGGAACAGCTACTGGTTTAAATAATTTTAATAGGTCAGCTGTTGGAATGGGTAAAACGAGTGGTACATTTAATGGAAATGTGGCAAATTGTATTTTTTGGAAAAACACAACTACTGGAGGTGTTACTAGTAAATCTATAGCTCAGGTTCATACAACATTAGGGCAAAATATTACTGTTAAAAACTCAATAGGAGAAGATAGTTTTTCAAACCTTCCTAGTTCAGGGTTGTCAAATGTGTCTAATTTAGATCCGTTATTTACTGATTTAGCAAATAATGATTTTTCGTTAACAACAGCATCTCCAGCTAAAGATAATGGAGACAATACTGCAGCTATTGGGGCTTCTGATGTAATAGGTAATGTAAGAATTCATAATGCAACAGTTGATATGGGAGCTTATGAATTTGGGTCTTCTACTTATGTTGGTAGAATATTGAAAATTAAAACTGAAAATGGAAGTGTTACTTCAAACCCAGAAGCTATTGATGGTGCATATAGTCAAGGAACAAGTGTAGTGTTAACTGCTACTCCTGATGCAGGATATAGATTTGATGGATGGAGTGGAGATGCAAGTGGAATAACAAATCCTTTGACTTTTGTAATGAATTCAGATAAAACTATTATTGCAAACTTTAGTAGAATACAAGAATTTACACTAACAATAACTAGTGTTAACGGAACGGTAGCAACAAATCCGAATCCAGTAAATGGAAAGTATAATGAAGGACAAGTAGTTACTTTAACGGCTACACCAGATGCAGGTTATCAATTTGATGGATGGAGTGGAGATGCAAGTGGCACAACAAATCCGTTATCAGTAACAATGGATGCTAATAAAAATATTACAGCAACATATAGTAAAATACAACGTACGTTAACAATAAATGCTACTAACGGAACAGTAACTACGAATCCTAATCCAACAAATGGAACCTATGATGATGGAACAGGTGTTGTGTTGACCGCTACACCAGATGCAGGCTATCAATTTGATGGCTGGAGTGGAGATGGAAGTGGCACAACGAATCCATTATTACTAACAATGGATGCTGATAAAACTGTTACAGCAATTTTTAGTAAAATACAGCGTACCTTAACCATTAATGCTACTAACGGAACGGTAACAAAGAACCTAAATCCAACAAATGGAACCTATGATGATGGAACCAGTGTTGAGTTAACTGCTACACCAGATGCAGGATACCAATTTGATGGATGGAGCGGGGATGCTAGCGGAACTTCAAATCCATTAACGGTTGTAATGAATGCTAATAAAACCGTTACAGCAACGTTTAGTAAAATACAACGTACGTTAACAATAAATGCTACTAACGGAGCAGTAACAACGAACCCAAATCCAACAGGTGCTACCTATGATGATGGAACCAGTGTTGAGTTAACTGCTACACCAGATGCAGGATATCAATTTGATGGATGGAGCGGAGATGCTAGTGGAACAACAAATCCATTAACGATTGTAATGGATGCAAATAAAACTGTAACAGCAACTTTTAGTAAAATCGAGCGTACCTTAACAATAAATGCTACTAACGGAGCGGTAACCACGAATCCTAATCCAACAAATGGAACCTATGATGATGGAACCAGTGTTGAGTTAACTGCTACTCCAAATGCAGGATATCAATTTGATGGATGGAGTGGTGACGCTAGTGGAACGGTAAATCCATTAACAATAACTATGGATGCTAATAAAACTGTCACAGCAATCTTTAGTAGAATTCAATATACGTTGACTATTAATGCTACCAATGGAACAGTAACTACGAGTCCAAGTCCAACAAACGGAACCTATAATGCTGGGGTTAAAGTAACATTAACAGCAGTGCCGGCAGCTGGTTATCAATTTGATGGCTGGAGTGGTGATATTTCAGGTTCAGTAAATCCATTAGCTATTACAATGAATGCTAATAAATCGATTACTGCAACATTTAGTCAGGTAACTGCAGGAATAGAAGACGAACAAAAGTTAAAAGATTTTGCTTTGTATCCAAATCCAGTAGAATCTGTTTTAAGCTTACAATTAAATGAGCAAATTAAAGAGGTAACGATATATAGTATTCAGGGGCGAGAAGTAAAAGTATCAAAAGAAAGAGAAATAAATATTAGTGATTTATCGTCAGGTATTTATTTAATAAAAGTACAAACGGACAATGAAAAAATAGGAATCAAGAAGTTTGTTAAAAAGTAGTGTTGTTAAAAACTGTATGAGATGTTCATTGTTTCATGCAGTTTTTTTTATTAACTAAAAAAATAATCAAATGAAATTAGTAATTATTATTGCATCAACAGTTGGAGCATTACTATTCAATTCACCAAAAGAAGAAGGTGTTTTTAAAACAGTAAAAACGGAGAGAGTAGCTGGAAGTAGTTTTTCTTTAATAAATGATACTAAAGGTAAAGTATCAATTTATACGGGAACTGGTTTTGTTTCTTTAAATAAAGGGTCAAAAACAAGTATTTCATGTAAAGTGGGAAAAGAAGTGCGCTGGGCTAAAAGTGGAAGAAAAGGCAAAGTTATTTTTAAAATACAAAGTAAGCATTGTGGTAAGGTTTTAAAGTTGTCAAAATTATTATAATGTTATTTTTTAAATAAATTAAGAAGAGCCAAAACATTTTTTGTTTTGGTTTTTTTATTTGGGTGTATTCTATCAACTTACAAATATGTTTATATGTTTTGGTTCTTAAATTATTGTTTTTTAGTGTTTTATGTATTTTGAGTTTCGGAAGTAATTTAGTGTGTTTGGGAAGGAATTTTCTGCTTTTTTGATATTAGTAAGCGTTATTTGTATGAGAGTTAACAAAGGGGTAAATAGAAAAAACGAAGAAAAAATGAAGAAAATTTTATTAATAACAGTAGCGCTTTTTACATTATTAGCTTCTGCACAACAAAACCAGAATGAGATATTAGCAGATTATAGTTCTGGAAATTATTCAGTATACAAGGTTAAAAAGGTTTCTTATGATAAGTTTAAGATGGTTAAGGTTAAAAAGCAATGGCCAATTCAGTTTTCAAAGTCAGGAAATAAAATTAGTACTGTTTTAGTGAAAAGAGCAGGTATTTTAGATGAAGCCTTTAAGCCAGATGTACCTGGTCATCCAGCGTATTTTGCTTTTTCATCATATCGATTAACTTTTATTGATGGTGTAGGTGTTTATTATAGTTGGAATACTAAAGAGCAAGCCACAACAAAATATGTTTTTGTAAAAGGAGGTTTATCTAAAAAATATAGAGAATTAAACAAACTAGTAGAAAATTATTCAAAAGCAGTATTTAAAAATCAAACGAATGCTCGAGCAGAAGTAAAAGAAGAAAAATCTGCAATTGCTGAACTTGAAAGAAAAAGAAACTCATTACAAAATAGGGAAGTAAGCAAACTGGAAATACAGGTATTGAAAACACCTAAAAAGGTAGCTCATTTTTCTGAAGCTATTAAGTATGGTATAGTTGCAATTCTAAAAGATGGAAGTAAATTATCAACTAAAAATTTAGGGGGTAAAATTCCTTGGAACGATTTTATTCTTAGTAATAAAGGTTGCAGTAACACAATTGAAGAGGTAAGAGTTGACGAAGATGCTAAAACGTTAATTGAAGATAGAATTACGCTTCAGGTTGTTTCAAAATACCATAAAGGATTAAAAGCAACAAAGTATATTAATACAACAAACAACTTACCTGTACAAGTAAATCAAAGAGGTTTTTGGGGTCATGAACGACGTAAGTATATGACTGTTTTTCAAGGTCAAAATGGTCAGCATGCAGGGCGAGGAGATAATTTAACAATTAAAGTTAAAACGGTTTCACACAAACAAACAGGAGAGAAACTAAATAAAATTGAAATTTTTAACACGACCAAAAATAAGTTAGTTATTAGGTATAAGTTAACACCTACTACCAAGCTAATTGTAAATAATAATGGAGGGCAAGGAATGAATGGTTTTGAAGGTAGAAAAGGGTCTCCTAATGGAGGAAACGGAGGTAATGGTGGAGCAGGCGGTAATATTTTATTGATAAAAGATCCTTCTGTTACCAAATTAGATATTGTTTTAAATAATGCTGGTGGTGCTGGAGGAAAGGGAGGGGCACCTAAATATTCATATGCAAGTAGAGGAAGAAATGGAGTAAGAGGTGGTAAAGGAAGAATTAGTAAACAAGTAAAAACAGTTAAGTTAAGTTTCTAAATAAACTATTAAATTTAAGTATAATGAGAAAACAAATATTAGTAACATGTGTGTTAAGTTTAGCAATGCTATTCGGTACAAGTAATGAGTCAAATGCTCAGTTTAAAAGATTGTTAAAAAAAGTAACATCTAAAAAAAGTTCATCAAGTAAATCAAAATCAGGAGGAGCCTCTGGGGGTACGTTTTCATATTTAAATAATGAAAAAGATGACTTAGGGCTGAGTGGTGAGTATCATGGGTTAAAAGATAAAAAAGCATTTGGCTTTAGATTTGTAAAAGAGAATGAGGGGAAAGTTGTAAATGAATTACATTATTGGGAGAAAAAACAAGAAAAGCCTCAGTTAAAAATGAATTTTAAGGAGAGTTATTACAGAAAAAAACAAGTAAAAATGTTTTTTGTATGGATGTCTTCTTATGCAAAATCATACATAGAGGTTTTTGAGGTAGCGCCAGGGGTTTTAGCACAAACACAGCAAACAAGTAGAAGTATTAATAAATATGAAGAATCAGTGCCATTAGATACGAAAAGAACTGTAATTGAGGTAATGGCAAAAAATAAAGCTGATTTAGAAACTTGGGATATTGAAACAGCTCAAGCAAAAGTAGATATGTTAATAAGTGATTTAAATACTGCTAGAATAGCAAAAACTAAAAAGAAATTAATGCGTTTCGAAACGTATAAAAATTATCACGGTAAAATAGCATTTGCTAAAAGTACAAACTATTTAAAAAGTTCAAGAGCTAATCAACCAGTAGAAAAACCTGCTAATTTTATAACAAAAAGAGAGTTAGGAGAAACGGTAGCTTTTAAACCTTATTTTGAACAGCCCTTATCTGTTTCTCATCCAGGAGCATGGTTTAATATAACTTATGAGATGGCTGGTCAAAAAACAAGTAGAGAGGCTTTAAGAAAAACTAGTACAAAGTTTTCTAAAAATATTCCTCAGTTAGATGATTATGTAAATGATTTTTACTTTTATTATCCTAAAGTAACAATTAATACTTCTAATAATGTTGCTGATTACGCCTTTTTAGAGTTGTTAAGATTAACACAAGATGATTTATCTGAAGGAAAAGTATATGATTTAAAAGTAACTGTTTGGGCGTATAGAGATGGAATGGATATACATCCTGTAGCTACAGGAACAATACAGTTAGAGTATACTAAAAATACAGAAAAACTATTACTAGATCCAGTTAAGGGGTGGATCACAGTTTTAGAGGATTATTTAGATGAATAAATCCATTTTTTTGATTATTTAAGTTTGAACCGAATGGCATTTGTGCTATTCGGTTTTGTTTTAAGATAGAGGTTGTAATGAAGGTTTTTCCTGATGGTTTTATTTTTAATATGTGAAAAAAGATAGCTCTCCCATAGTGATATTGAATAAGTATTATTTAGTTATGTTAATTATTAGGAATAATAAAAAAATGATGTTTTTGTAAATTAAATTAATCATTTTTAATTTTAGTTTATAGTGTGTTTTAAAATAAATATTATCAATAATTATACTTAAATCAATGTAAATATTTATTGCCAGTTTAATGTTTTGTAAACAGGGCTATTAATTAAAAAACATTGAAATTTAAACTATCTCTATTTTTAAAATAACAATTTATTAATAATATTTTATTTTTTTTAGTTGCTGAAAATCTGATTAATGTAATTAGGTTTTTTTCATGTTTAGCAATTAAAACATCATTTCTAGAAGTTAGATGAGCTTTCGTATTTTTTTTATTTAGTATTTTTGTTTATTAAGACTAGCTTTTGAAAGCAATTATATTTTTATTCTTTTTTCAAACATTTCTGTTTGCTCAGCATCCTCTTTATCTTCAATTTACAGAGAAGGATGGTTTGCCTGATATAGAATTTTATAGTATTGTTGAAGATAATCAGGGTTTTATTTGGTTAGGAGCAAATAAGGGACTCTACAGATATGATGGTAAAGAGTTTAAAAATTATTCGCACCCAGATAAAAGAGGGTTATCAGTTTTTGGTTTAAAATTCGATAAACAAAACAGATTATGGTGTAATAATATTTCTGGACAGTATTTTTTTATTGATAACGATTCACTTTCTCTTTTTAAAGATTTAAATACATTTACGAGAGGTCAATTAGGACGCTTTTTTTTTCATAATAATAAATTGGTGGTATCATGTGGCTCTAAATTGCTTAAGGTGGATTTAGATACTAAGGAAGAGATAGATGTGTTTCCAGATACTACAAGTTCTAATGGAGCTTTTGAAAGTGGAGATACTTTATTCATATTAAAAGATAAAGCTTTAAGGTATTTAACAGAAGACAAACAAGTAATTCAAACTTTATCAGCACTAGAAATGCCTAAAGTGGTAAGCTTGATTGATGTTTTTAAGTTAGGAGATGATGAGTTAGTTCAGTTTTCGTATGAAGGAGGAGTAGGTCTTATCTTTGGATTAAGAACTAAAAATAAGTTTAATCTACTTAGAAAATCAGGGTTAGATAAGTATAACAGAATTTACAGTGCTTATAAAGAGGATGATAAAATTTGGCTTTGTACAAGAAAAGGTGTTCAGGTTTATCAATACAAAGATGAGAGTTTTCAGCTTTTAACAACTTATTTTAAAGGTGTTGAAATTACTGGGATGATTAAAGATAGTAGCCAAAATTATTGGTTTACTACTTTAAGAAATGGAGTTTATATTATACCTAACATCAAACTTGAAAAGTATGATTTAGAAAAAAGAGTTAGTAATATCAGTGCAATGTGTAAGTTAGATGCTGATAATTTTATTTATGGAACCACTAAAGGAAGTCTTTTTATTGTAAATAAGATTTCAAATAAAATAAAACAGATAAGGACATCTTGCGGAGAAAAAGTTAATAAAATTGCTTTCAATGGTGATAATAAGATCTATGTTAGTTTTGAAACAAAAGGACTTTTAATTGATAGGGAAACAAATGTTGTTACCTCCAACAAATTAACTGGTTTGCTTTCCAATTCGAAAGGAATGTCAGTCATTAATGATAAAAAAATTATTTTCGGAGCCTCCGAATATTCAGAAATAATTGATGTGGAAAATGGAAGAAGGAGAAAATTAGGAACTCGAAGAACTTATGCTACTCATTATAACAAGCATACCAAAGAGATTTTTGTTGCATATGTTGATGGGGTTGAATATTATGACAAAGATTTTAAGGCTAATAAAATAACATTCAAAGGGGAACCAATTATAACAATAGCTATCGATCATACTGATGATAATACAGTTTGGGTCTCTACTTTTAAAAATGGAGTTTTGGGTATTCGAAACGGAGAGGTTGTTTGTAATTATTCTATTAAAAATGGTTTGATGTCAAATCAAGCTAGTCTTATAAAGTCTGATGGTAATTTTTTATGGATTGTTACTGATAAAGGGGTTCAAGTTTTAAATGTAGTTACGGGAGAATTTAAGAACTTAACTGAAAGAGATGGTTTAAATTCATTTAATATTTCTGATATATTAATATTTGAAAAGAAACTTTATTTTTCATCCAATAAAGGCTTGTTTAAAATTGATAAAAAAGAAATATTTAAAGAGAAAAATTTATCAGAAATTTATTTTACAAAGATTTCTATAGCAGATAAAGATGTAGAATTAAAAGAGGAGTATGATTTACCAGCAAATACAAAGAATATTAAAATTCAATTTCATATAAATGGTTATTTATCATATAAAAACATTAGGTATAAATATAGGTTACTTGGTGCAAGTAATTCTTGGTCATTGATATCAGAAGGGGTAAACGAAGTGGTTTTTAACAGTCTTTCTTCTGGTAGTTATGTTTTTGAATTAAAGGCTGAAGATAAATTTGAAGGCGGTGAGACAGATATCAGATCTATAAAAATTAAAATAAACAGACCTATTTACAAAAGATGGTGGTTTGTATATGTATTGCTTCTATTTCTTACTTTTATTATATTATTTTACAATAGGCGAAGATTAAGAGCTAAAGAGAAAGAGCAAGATCAATTATTGAACCAGATAGCAAAAGAAAAGGAAATGGTTTTTTTAAAACTGGAAAACTTGAGGTCTCAGATGAATCCACATTTTATTTTTAACGCCCTGAATTCAATACAAGATTATATTTTATTAAATGAGAAAAAGTTAGCAGGTGATTACCTTGGTAAGTTTGCTGATTTGATAAGGATATATCTTAATCAGAGTTCTAAGGATTTTATAGTTTTAAGTGAAGAAATTGATACCCTAAAAAAATATTTAGAATTAGAAAAATTAAGATTTGAAGCTTCTTTAGAATATAAAGTTTCGTGTTGTAAGGATATAGATATTGATACAATTGAAATCCCCTCGATGCTTATTCAACCTTATGTAGAAAATTCACTTAAACATGGGTTGTTACATAAAAAAGGAAAGGGTAAATTAGAAGTGTCTTTTGAAGTTGATTCTAAAAATAAATTTGTTTTATGTAAAGTAAAAGATGATGGAATAGGAAGAGATAAAGCAATAGCGCTAAGAAAAAAGAGAAATAAATATCATAATTCATTTGCAACGAAGGCAACTCAAGATCGTTTGGAGTTATTAAATTATAATAAAAATAGTATGATAGAGATAGAGATAATAGATTTATTTTCTGAAAATGGAAAGCCTCAGGGTACAGAAGTGCTTATAAAAATGCCCTATAAAAAATACTAAAAATACTGATATGAAGGTAATTATAATTGATGATGAAAGAAAGGCTAGAAATGTATTGAATACGTTAATTGTTGAAAATCATTCCGATATAACTGATGTTTTTCAGGCTGAAGATTTAGTTTCTGGTGTTGAGTTAATAAAAAAAGAACGTCCTCAAATTGTTTTCTTAGATATTGAAATGCCTGAATATTCAGGAATGGAAATAATAGATTTTATTGATAAAGAGGTATATGATTTTGAAATTATATTTGTAACTGCTTACAGCGAATACGCCATTAAAGCCTTTCAAATGTCGGCCATAGATTATTTGTTAAAGCCTGTTAGTCCATCTCAAGTAAAACTTGCTATAGAGAAAGCGTGCAAAAAAATAGGTAAAGGTGATTTAAATGAACAGTTATTAGAATTAAAAAGAAGTTTTACAGAGCTTAAGTTCAAGAAAATAGCACTTCCGTTTTCTGATGGAATTAAATTTGTTAGCATAGATGATATTATTTTTATTGAGGCCGATGGAATGTATTCAAAGTTTTTTTTAAAAAAACTAGAAGTAATTATGGTGAGTAAGCCTTTAAAGCATTTTGTTCCGATATTAGAAGGGGTAACTAACTTTTTTAGATCTCATCGCTCTTTTTTAATAAATATGAATTACATAAAAGAGTATATAAAAAAAGACGGAGGTTATATTGTAATGGATAATGAAATGGTTGTTTCAATATCAAATGATAAAAAGCAAGAATTTTTATCATTAATAAGCAAAATATAATGGCTTAGAAGTTTATAAAGGTAATTTAGAAATTTAAACAATATTAAGCTTTTACATTTATTTATGTTTGTACCAGATAAAAAATTCTGTAACAAAAAATAGATTTAGTAATTAAAATAAAGTTTTTACTTATAAAAATTATAAAAACTTTTGTTGGATTAAATATTATAATGCTTTAGGGGAAAACAAGTGTTATTCAAATAATTAGTTTTAAGTTATTTTAAAGTGAAATTTTATGTAATTTTTTTACAGTTTTTTTAAAGAGGTAGGGCCAGAACTATTTTAGTTTTGGTACTTGTCTCTTGTTCTGAGTTTATAAATAAAATGAAAAATAAATATATTAAAGTAAAATAGTGCTATTTAGTAAATAGCAATTACAATAAGTTTAGTAAATGATTTTACTTATACTTATTATTAATATAATAGTTAATTAAGCCCCCCACGGTTTCTTTCTTATAACCTATTAGAATTAATTTTAATAGGTTATATCCTTTATTTAAAATCTATCTGTAATAGTTTTAACTACTTTTCTTATACAAAATACTCTTTTGTTTTAGTTTGCAATATTAAGTCTTACGAATCTTTTGTTTGGTTTAGAAGTTTATACGAGGGTTTTAGAAATTTATTTCAATTATTTGATAAATAATTGTTTATATTTAATTATAATTTTTTGATTTAATATATTGTTATTTAGTTTGTTATGTGTATATTTTTAATATTGTAATACCTTAAGTCCCCCCGTGTTTTTTTTATAACCTATTAGATGAATTTTTAATAGGTTATATTATTTAAAATTGTTTGTAGAAATTTTTAGTAAAATTCTTTTCTCATACAAATACTCTCTATTTTCAGGTTGCAATATTAAGTCTTGTGAATCTTTTGTTAGGTTAAGAAGTTTATTGTAGAGCTTTAGAAGTTGGTTTTAAATACTTGATAAGTAATTATTTATATTTGGATGTGATTATTTTTGAATACCTATAAACTATTGCTATTTAATTAATTCCGAATAAAATTATTGATATCATAATACCTTAAGTCCCCCGTGTTTTTTTTATAACCTATTAGATGTATTTTTAATAGGTTATATTATTTAAAATTGTTCATGAAATATCTGGTGAAATTCTTTTCTTATGCAGACATTCTCTTAATTTAGGTTTCAATATTATGGTTTTCGAATCTTTTTAAAGGTTTAGAAGTTTATAAAAGGATTTTAGAAATTAACTGTAAATAAATGACAGATGGTTTTTTATATTTGAATTGTGATTGTTTTATGAAAGAAAGTCTAAATTATTGCTAACTGATAAACTCCAAATAAAATATTGATATTACAATAGATTAAGTCCCCCATGTTTTCTTTTTTATAGCCTATTGAATTAATTTTTATAGGCTATATTATTGGTATTAATTTCACAATTTCGAATTATAAAATTTGACATAGATATTTTAGAGATGAATACTAATTGGAGTACTGATTTGTTAAGTTTTTTTATTTTTATTTTATTTTTTTAACTTTATTTTTGTTTTATTTGTTCTTTTTATGTTAAATAATGTTATAAAATGTGTTTTTTAATGTTAAAAAATATCGTTATGTTTATTATTTTAACATTTTTATATTGTTTGGGTTAATTTGTTAAATTTACTGTAATATAAATCCCCCAAACCCCCAAAAAATGAAAAAAATAAACATGTTTGTTGTATTATTTTTAATATGTCAGGCAAATTTTTCGCAAACACAAATTCCTAAAGATTTAGGGTTAATTCAAAAACATTTTAATGATTTAAAGAAGGTAAAGAAAACGTCATCTTTAGATTATGCTGAATGGAAGGTAACGAGTACTGCTTCTTCTCTTAAAAAAGGTTTAAGGCATTATTATTTAGCACAATATCATAATGGTATTCCTATTGTAAATGGTACCTATAATTTATCAATTATAAATAATAAAGTTAATTATTCAAAAAATCAATTTATTAATGAGATAAGGAAAAAGATATCTAATCAAAAACGAATTTCTATAACAGAGGAACAAGCTGTAAATTCAGTTATAAGGGCACACAAATTGACTGTAGCTAAATTGGTTAAAACAGTAAGAAAAACTAAAGATGTTAATTTAGTTGAGTTTAAAAATACAGGAATTACTGAAGATAATGAGCCAATTCTTGTTAAAAAGGTGTATTTTTTGCATGAAGGTGAATTACGATTATGTTGGAATGTTAATTTATATGAAAAAGGAGGTAAAAACTGGTGGAACAGTTATGTTGATGCTTCTTCAAATAAGATTATATCTGAAAGTAATTGGGTTATTACTTGCAATTTTGATGCTCATGGGCATGATTCTCATCTAACGCATGATCCTTCTGAATTTTATAAACCTAAAAATGAATTTACTCCATATTTGAATGAATCCAATATGTTGGTTCCTGAATCTTATAATGTGTATGCAATGCCATTAATTAATCCTGATGATGGGGGAAGAACTGTTGTTACAAACCCAGCTAATTCTGTGGCATCTCCTTTTGGTTGGCATGATACTAATGGTGTTGCAGGTGCTGAGTATACCATTACTAGAGGTAACAATGTTTGGGCTCAAGAAGATGCGAACGGTAATAATGGAACAGGAGCTTCTCCTAGTGGAACTATCTAATTTAGATTTTAATTTTCCAGTTAATTTAAATCAAGCTCCAAGTAGTTATCGTGACGCTTCTACTACCAATTTGTTTTATTGGAATAATATTATGCATGATGTATGGTATCAATATGGTTTTGATGAGGCTTCTGGTAATTTTCAAGAAAATAATTATGGAAAAGGAGGAGCAGGTAGTGATTCTGTAAATGCAGATTCACAAGACGGACGAGGAACTAATAATGCAAATATGGCAACTCCAACAGATGGAAGAAATGCGAGAATGCAAATGTATTTATGGACTAGAACGAATCCAAACAGAGATGGTTCTTTTGATAATATGATTATTGCTCATGAGTATGGGCATGGTATTTCTACTAGGTTAGTAGGTGGTAGAAATGCAAATGTATTAGGAGGCTCTGAGCAAATGGGTGAAGGTTGGTCTGATTGGTTTGGTTTAATGTTAACGATGAAAGCAGGTGATAAAGGAACAGATAGAAAAGGAGTTGGTACCTATGCTTTAGGTCAACCTTTAGATGGTGTAGGGATTAGGCCAACGGTATATTCTACGGATAGATCTGTAAATGATACGGATTATGCTGATATTGGTAGTTTAAGAGTTCCACATGGTGTTGGTTATAGTTTTGCTTCAATATTGTGGGATATGACTTGGTTGATTATCGATCAAGAAGGTTTTGATTCAAATTTTTATACAGGCACTGGAGGAAATAATATTGCTATGGCTTTAGTAATAGAAGGATTAAAAAATACAGCAAGTAACCCTGGTTTTGTATCTGGTAGAGATGGTATTTTACAAGCAGATCAAGATTTATATGGAGGTAAGTATAAATGTTTAATTTGGAAAGCTTTCGCAGGTAGAGGAGTTGGAGAAGGCGCTGTAGAAAATAATAATGGAGGTAGTAATAGTAACACAGATCAAACAGTATCATATATCAATCCTTGTGATGGTGGTAATCCAAACCCAGGAAGCTGTTCTGATGATGTTACTTCGTATCCTTTTAATGAAAGTTTTGAAACTAATTTAGGGTTATGGAAAAATGAAACTACTGGAGATGATTTAAACTTTACAAGGAATTCTGGAGGTACTCCTTCAAATAACACTGGGCCAAGTAATGCAGTTGATGGCAATACGTATGTATATGTTGAAGCTTCAGGAAATGGTTCAGGGTTTCCAAATAAGAGAGCTATTTTAAATTCTCCTTGTTTAAATTTTACTTCGGTAGCTAATCCTAAATTGACGTTTCAATATCACATGTATGGTAGTGCAATTGCTACCTTAAAAGTTGAAGCAAGAAAAGACAATACGGGTGCATGGACATCGGTGTATAGTAAAAGTGGAGATCAAGGAAATAGTTGGAAAACAGCAAGTATTGATTTAAGTACCTATAGTAATGAGGCAAGTGTGCAATTAAGGTTTAATGTAGTTACTGGATCCGGTAATAGTGGTTGGCAAAGTGATATTGCTATTGATGCGGTTTCTATAACTAATGGAGCTGGAGACCCAGGAGATGATTGTGTAGCTTTGGATTTTAATGATTTTACTATAAATCCATTTTCTAACCAAGATTCAAGTGGTGATTATTCTATAGGCGGCGCTGGAAGTTCGCTAACCGTAACGAATAATACTTGGAAGTATATTTTAATGAATTATACTGTTACATCAAATACAGTAATAGAATTTGAATTTAGCAGTACTTCTGAAGGAGAGATTCATGCTGTAGGATTTGAAAATGATAATAATTTGACTTCTTCAAGATATTTTAAAGTTTATGGTACTCAAAATTATGGAGTAACTAATTTTGATAATTATGTAAGTGGAACAAAAAAATATGTAATTCCTATAGGTAGTTCTTATACAGGAGCCATGGATAGGTTAGTTTTTATTAATGATAATGATGCTGGGTCAGGAAATAATTCTACTTTTTCTAATGTGAAAGTTTATGAAGGCTCTTGTGGAACATCATTAGTTAATGTAAGTGAATTTGGAATTCGAACTGATATTATTGGTACTCAAGATGAAAATATGTTTACTTCACTAGAAGTAGCTCCGAATCCGGTTAAAAGAGGAGAGCTTCTCTATTTAATAGGAGTTAACAAGAATTTATTAAATGCTTCTTATAATGTTACGAATATGTTGGGGCAGGTACTGGAAATTGGCAAATTAGCAGGAAGAAGTATTCAAACAGATAAATTGAAAACAGGTATGTATATTTTAACAATAGAGAATAAATATACCAAAGTAAATAAACGATTTATTATTAAATAACTTATGGTTATTCTAAGATAATAGAAAGATGTTATTTTTTATTTATTTTAAACCCTTTGAATTTGATAAACTTCAAAGGGTTTTTTAGTTTTTGAAAACTGTTTTAAATTCTGAAATAATTTCATCTATTTGTTGTTCGTTATATTTTCTAGAAAAATGAACAGGAATCGCCTCATTTATTTTAGATATGTTCATTATTTCTCCTGATTTTTCTGAGTAGCTATGATAATTAAGGATCGCATATTCTTTGTCTTCATTTTTATAAAAACATTCTATGTATACTTTATTAGATTGAAAAAAATGCTTTTTAATCTTGGAATGATTTTCAAAATTGGCAGCATGATCCATTATAATTCCTAGGGAATCTCCTTCTTGAGTATACAGTAAATGAAATAAATCTTTAGATTGGTAGTCATTACCTTCAATATTTATAATGATGGTTTTTTCTTTTTTTAGAAAGGCATTTTTTAAATCATTTACCCATTTTCCTCCTTTAAAGCTACTATTTTTAAGATTTATTTTAAGAGTGTCTTTTTCTTTAAATTTATAGCTTAATGAAGGTGTTTTATGATCAAGTAATACACCAGTTACAGTAAAGCTATTTTCTTGATAAAGAATGTTGTTGTTTTCAATAGAAGTTTTTTTGAGTTCCCATATAGGGGGTTCTATTTCGTAGATATGAATTTCATTGTCAGATATCATTTCTCGTATTTCGTAGATAATGGTCTCTTTTTCGATGAGGTTCCAAGTGTAACTTTTTATTCTATGTTGAACTTGGGTAGCTATATTTTTGGGGCCGCAGATAACAATTCTTCTTTGTGAACCTATTTGATGTCTTATGATAGCGTCAAAGTTAACAAAGTGATCTATATGGGTATGACTAATAAAAATCGCATTCGTATTTTGTATCTCTTTCACTGTTAGGTTGCTAGCGTCACCACATTCACAGATATAATTCCAAGGGTGATTATGTGGTTTTATTAAGATAGAGATGTCTTCGTTGTAATTACTTTTTATTTCAGAAAAGAACATGAGTTTAGTTTATGAGTTTTATGCTACCTAAAGAATCTACTTTTTTTAATAAATCTGGAAAACGGTATTTTCCATGCATTTCTTTAATTTTTTCGGTAGCAATGTTTACATCTATTCCTATTGCACTAATATGTAGCGCTTTGTTACTATTGCCTCTTACAGTCAATGTTTTGTGGGGATTGATATTTTTAAAATCATTTTTGGCTACACCAATTGCAGGAATGTTATCTTTTAATTATTTATAAAGGTGTCCGCCTAGTCCTAGTTTTTTGTTGTAATTGATTGTCCATAGGCTAATTTATAAACTGTTTATTTTCCCCATTAGCTATATATATTATAACATCATTCTCTTGAAGTGTAAGATCATTTTCAGGGTTTTTTATGAGTTGTCCTTTTCTGCTAAGAGCTACTAGTGTAATACCGTATTTTTCTTTTAAATGAATAAAAGTTTCTAAATAAGTGGTATTTATATAAGTATTTTTGTTTGAAAGCTTTGCTTCGCAAATGTCTAAATTACTTTTGTCGTTAGAAGTAGAAATTAAATCTTCAGTGAGCAAAGCAACATTAGGCTCAAAAATATAACTAGCTATAAATTTTGAAACAATTTCATTTTTTGGAATAATAAACTGAACTCCTAAATAGTTGAAGGAAGATTTTAATTCTATGTTTTCTATAGCAACTACACAATTAATTTTTTCAAATCGTTTTTTAAGACTAATTGTATAAACTAATGTGTCGGTATCATTTTCAAAACTGATATAAACTCTTCTTGATTCTTTAAGTTTTATTTTGTCTAGTGCTTTGTAATCGTTAAGGTCAGTAAGTAAAACAAAGCAGTTTTTATCAGAGTATAATTGCTTAATAGTTTTTAAGTCAGATTCTTTATTCACTACAATAGCTAAGTCTTCTTCAGCCTTAATAATTTGATCTGCTACTTGTTTAGAAAAAGCATTCCATCCAATAATTATACAGTGGTTATTCATGTTTGTTCCAAAGTATCCCATTTCTCTTTTTTTTAAGTATTCTGATATTTTTAAGCTTAACTCTGTTACGATATATCCTAAGAAACCAAGACTTCCCAATACAAATAAAATACCGATGAGTCTTCCCCAGAATGTTATAGGGTAAAAATCACCATAACCAACTGTAGTTAATGTAACAATAGAATACCAATAAGCATCAGCAAGGTTATTTATATTAGTATTCTCAAAATTAGATTCAAAATGATATAGACTATATACTAGTATATTATAGATTCCAGCGACTAGTATAAAGAATATTAATTTTTGTTTGGAACTCATGCTTGCATCAAGTTTTTAAATACGTTCAATTTTTCTTGATTACAGCTGCTAAGTTCTATATAGGTTTTGTTACTCTCAGGAAACGTGTGAACGGCTAAATGACTTTCTCCTAGTAACCAAAAACAGGTATATCCTCGTTGTTCAAAATGATGTTCGTTAAAAGCTAATAAAGTAAATTTACTTTGTTCTAATAAATCTTCAAAATTCGTTTTTAAAACCTCAGGATTAGTTTCAGAAATCCATTCTTGAAAATTATAGATATTGGCTTGTATGTATTTGTAGTCAGTGTTCATTTTGTGTTAGTATAAATCCCAATTTCCTTTTAAATAATATTGATATAATACTGGGTTTTGAATTTTATTAACTTCAACTTTATTTGTACCAATATTAAAAAAATCGTTCTTACCAAAAGAAGTGATTAGTAACATAGCTTCTTTATTAATCCATTTCGTTGATACTGATGAAAATTGTAGGTTTCGAAGTTTTTGCTTAAATTTCTCTTTAGAAACATCTTTGTTTTTTGTTCCTATAATCCACCCCCATTCTCCCATTGATATAATTTGATTATGCATTGGAACTGTTGTGAAACCTGCAGATTGCATTGTTAAATCAATACATCGAAAAGCTTTGGTTGCAAAATAAGGACTACCAGATTGCGTGATGATTAATCCATGAGGTCTTAATTTACGTTTACATAGTGTATAAAACTCATGAGAATATAGTCTACCTAATTCAACACTTCTTGGGTCTGGTAGATCTATGATAATAACATCGTAGAAAGATTGATTGTCTTGTTCTAGGTGAACGTAGGCGTCTTTGTTATAAATGTTAAGTTTATCGCTGTTCATTGACCCTTCATTTATACCGATAAGAATTGGGTTGTTTTTGCCAAGTTCAGTCATGTTAGGGTCTAGATCTACCATATCAATTTTATCAACTGAAGGGTATTTTAGTAATTCTCTTACCGCGCATCCATCACCTCCTCCTAGAATTAGTATTTTTTGAGGATTAGGGTGTAATTGCATGATTGGATGTACCAAAGGTTCATGATACATTTCTTCATCTATTGAGCAAAATTGTAAGTTACCATTTAAGTATAGCCAATGTTCATTTTTCCATTCAGTTAAAACAATTTTCTGATATTTACTTTGGGTAGAATAGACTATTTTATCTTTATATTTCTTTTGTTCTCCCCAGGTGATTATTGTATCTGTAAAACTCATTCCCATAATAAGTGTAATTAAAACAATACTTATCATAGCTAACATTGATTTTAATTGAGTTTTTATCATTTTACCTTTAAAACGATAAAAAACTAAACAGGCTACAAAAAAATTAATGAAGCCTAAAATAAATGGAGTATAGGTAAGTCCTAATATTGGTAATCCTATAAAAGCAAAGAATACTCCACCAAGTAAACTACCGTAATAATCTTTTTCTAGAATTGATGAAATATTAGTTTTTAAATCTTCATATTCTTTATTAATCCTAACAACTAAAGGTATTTCTAAACCAATTAGTAAACCAACAAGCATACTCAAGAAATAGATAACTACGTCATAGTATGAAGATACTGCCGCTAGTGTATATACTAGTACAGATGAAAAAGCTACAATTAGTGATAGCGCTAATTCTAGTAGTAAGAAATTTCTAATTAAATGCTTAGTAAATCTTTTACTAAACCTGCTCCCTAATCCCATACAAAATAGCATTAAGGAAACAATCATAGTCCATTGGAAAACTGAATTTCCAATAAAATATGTTGCTAGGGTAGATAGTACATACTCAGCTACAATTCCGGCAAAACCTGTGGCAAAAATAGCCGATTTTAGAATAAATGAATTGTTTTTTAGATGCTCCATGTAATTAAAATAGCAGAACCAACATATGCAAATGCTTCTATTAATCCTGCACCTATATTAGGTTTTTCTTGATTAATGATTTCGTCTGTTAACTTTCTTCCAGGTAATAATATTTTATCTGTTAAGAAACGCATGATAGGTAACAAGATAATTCCTAGAATAGTTTGTAAGCTAACATCAATAAGGGTTGTTGTCCAATCAATAAAAGGGTCAATTAGAGCATTCATTATTATAATCCCAATAGCAAGTATGGCTCCTCCAAAACTAACACCAACAGCTACATTATCTTTTTCAATGTGTTTATGCACATCAAAGCTAATCCATAAAGTAAAGATTTTTGTTGCTATAATAAGCATAAAGTTTCCTAATGCCCAATAGCTAATAAATGTTAAAAGTCCTTCTTGTAAACTAGTAGATTCTCCAATAAGAGCTCCGTGAAGTAATAGTGCATTTGCAATGTATATACAAGCCTCTATAATTCCTGTGCCTTCATTTTTATCCTCTATAATCTCTTTTTTAATATCGAATTTTGGTAAGACTAATTTATTACTAATAAAAATAGATAGGTGTAATAAAATAACCCCCGCTACACCATAAACTCCAATATGAATTAGGTCAGTATAAAAGCCAGCACTTTCTCCAATAATCGCTCCACCAAGAATGGTGATAAGTCCAATGAAGTAGCCCACATATGAAAGAATAAATGCAAAATTATCTTTAACAATAAGTTCATTAGTTATGTTAATTTTAGGATTTAATAACTTATAAATTATTTTACCTAAGAAAAAAATTATAAAAGCAGTTGCTACATACCCAAGAGAATGTAATAAGCTGTTGATGTCTATATATTCGGTTAGATTTTCCATCTATATTTTTAGTTTATTAAATCGTTGTTATTTACCAAATCCGCCACTTCTAGAACGAGAGGACGATCTACTGTATCTTGAGCTACTTCTTCTAGTTTTACTATAACTTTTACTAGAAGTATATCCTCTAGATTTTAAATTAGAAGCGCTTCTACTAACCTTTGAGTTTACCCTGCTTTTAAATGTTTGCGGTTTTTTATTCCATGAAGTATTTGTATTACTTCCATATTTTGTTCCGTACTTGTTTGAACTACCATAATATGATTTTTTATTTCTATAATTTCTATTGTAGTCGTTCCAGTCATTCCTAGGATAACCATATCCATAACCATACCTAGAACCATAAAATAAATCAGAGAATAAACGGTAACGACCATAAAAAGCCCAAAAAGAACTACCGTCACTATGAGTTCTCCACTCACCATATCTAGAGTTTCCCACGTAGTTATTTACACCAGCTGGAGATGAGTTTTTATCGAGTTTCCCATTTTTCTTACTCAATATGGTCATTCCTAAATCATTTTTGTACTCGTCAAAAGTTATAGGAGAAACCTCTTTCCAATCAGTGTTTACAACTTTTATATCGGTTGGTTTGTTAATTGTGTCATTTAGCTCTTCTTGTGTTAAAAAAGGTTTAGATTCTTCAATAAGAATTCGATACTTATGAAAATACTTATCAGTATCTTCTTTATAATCCATATCGGCTAATATGACACTGTAATTATTTTTATCAATATATTTAGTAATTATATTGTCTACAGGTGATTTTACAAATTTTGGTTTTCTACTTGCCCCACATGCATTTATTAATGAGCATATAGTAAATAGAAAAAAGTATTTAATAGGGCGCATAATTATTCGTTGTATGATGGTAAAATGTTGCTGATTTCAAATGATTTAAGTGTTTTTCCAACGCTGGCTTCAAAATCATTTTCATCCCATTGTTCTATTGTTAAACATTTATTTTCGTCGTCGTTTAAATAGTCAAAAGAAATAAGTTCTTCCCAATTTTCATTTTCTACATCTCTATAGTATCCTGAAGACTCTTCATCTAAGTAGTAGATAGTGTCTTTATATGAAATTTCTTTTGGTGGCTTTCCGTTATTTTCAATATAGTCTACTACAGTTGCTCCAAGTTTTCTGTATTTTATTTGTTCAGAAAGAGTGATTATAAGTTCATCATCGTCTTCTAGGTGAAGAAATCGTTTTTTTCCTTTTGATTCTATAGTAAATTCTCTTGTGAAAAAGTTATTACCCCAATCGTATTCAGACATTTTTGTAACTGTCCAAGTTTCTAGGTCGTAATCTAAAAGATACCCTTTCTCTAGATCAGTTACTTTAATATTTGTAGGGTCGTAATGTTTTTCATCTTTTTCTTTATTGTTTTTGAATAGGTCAAAAAATCCCATAGTATTAGTTTTAATTCGTTTTTTATGTAAACATAGTGTTATTTATCTAAGCCCTTTTGTAAAACAGCTTTAATTCCTTCCAGGTTATCAGAAAAATCCATCATTTGACTTAAAATTTGTGCCATTTCATTTTTATCACCAAAACCTTTTAATTTATTGTTTTTAATAAATATTTGTTTGATGTTATTCCAACGATTTAATTCTTCTTCTGATAGTTTGTTTATTAATTCTCGGTATTTTAATAAATTAGCTTCGGCTGATGAGGTTAATGTTTGAGATTCACTTTCGTAATGAGATAAAAGTAAGCGTTGCAGTTCATCATCATTCATTATAGGAACAATTTTAGCAACTAACTTATTCATATCACGATATGAACCTTGTAGTTTAAAAGAAGGTTCAGTTCTATATGCATCTTCCATTGCAGCCGATTGGATATAGGTTTGGTTTACTTTTAAAATGGTGTTACGAACAGTGATAATTTTTTCTAAGACTGCTGTATAGTCTTGCACTTCTTGCTTGGTGTGATTTCCTTTTAAATTTATTTCTTGCGTATTGTTTTCAACTTTATCTATTAGGGCATATACATCTTCAAAATATTTACTGCTAAGTTGGTGTAAAACTGGATTTGAGGTCATTGAGTTTTCTATTAAACTCAACTTGAATAAATGTTCAGTATCTCCAATTATATCTCCTAAATTATATATGTCAGCTCTATTGGCAAGCATGTCAGGAATTTGAAACTTATCACCACTTTCTGTATATGGGTTTCCAGCCATTATTACACAAAACTTTTTACCCCGTAAATCATAGGTTTTAGGTTTTCCATTATAAACTCCTTCAATTTTACGAGTACCATCTGATAGTGAAATGAATTTTTGTAAAAATTCAGGATTGCAATGTTGAATATCGTCGAGATATAACATAACATTGTCTCCCATTTCAAATGCAAGGTTTAATTTTTTAAGTTCTTCCCTAGATGCTGAGTTGTTAGCAGACATAGGGTCAACAGAAGTAACTTCATGACCAATTGCGGGGCCATTAATTTTCATAAACACCAAGCCTAAACGATTTGATAAATATTCCATTAAGGTCGTTTTACCGTATCCAGGAGGAGAGATTAATAGTAGCATTCCCATCCTGTCAGTTCGTTTATTATTACCTACTGTTCCAAGCTGTTTGGCCAAGTTATCTCCGATTAGCGGAAAATAAACTTGGTCAATTAATTTATTTCTAACAAAAGAAGAAAGTACTCTAGGTTTAAATTCTTCTAGTTTTAATTCTTCTTTTAGGTTTTCGGTAACTTGTTGTTTTGCTTTTTTGAATTTCTCAAAATTAGGAACTTCAATCTCTACAAATTGTTTTAATTCTGTTATGAATTGATGGTAGTTAAAATTAAAAACCCCATCATTTATAGTTTGATGATTACCTTTTAAACCTGTTAAAGAGGAAGTAGGGTGAACACTTACTATATTTGATTTTGAAAGGTTTTCAAAAAGAAGTAAACACACTACTTCATGAATATAGCTTTTTAGTTCAGTATTTTTTGTGCTAACGAAAGAAGTTACCCATTGGGTTACTAATTGTATTTTGGCAGTATACTTTTCAAGTTTTTGTATGCTAGATTTAAATTTATGTAAGGCGTCTTGTTTGTCTAAAGTTTTAATAAATAGTTCTTTAATTTCTATGGCATCAGTACTAATTTGAAATGTATTGTTTTGTTGGAGTTCTTTAAAAATATATTCTGCTACTGATTTATAATTAGTAATGTTTAATAATTGTGTTTCTTTACCGAATACTTTAATAGCATTTTGTAAGTCGCTAATGATAAAATCATAAGAAGTACTATTAGGAAAGATACTTAATACCTCTCCAGATGCTTTTATAGTTGTATTATAGTTGTTTTGCTTTTCTTCGGTTAAGTGATGCCAAAAATATTGAGCAAAAGCTCTTGTGTTAGAAGAATAGGTGAGTAAGCCTAATTCATGTTTCTTGTGGATTAATGTATACAGTATTTTTGTAGTATCAATATCATGAACTCCTTTTAGGTATCCTTCAGCGTATAAATTACTACTTTCTTTTTGTACAAGAGCGAGCATTTTTTTTTCTGATAAATTAATGAGTTCTTGTTCAGAGAATTTTTTAAATAGCTTGTAAGCTAAATATGATGAACGATAAACAATATCGTTTTCAGATACTAATTCTTGATTCCAATATTTTTTGGAAGACAATAGAGTTTTATCCGTTATCTCTTCATAAAAATTAGTGCCAGTTAGATGATAAAACAGTCCTTCATTTTTATAGACAATAGTAAGATTCAACGATTGTTTGTTAACACCGAATTTATGTTTTCCTAGTTTAATTACGTTTTCACCATCTTCATAAAGTTCTTGTTTGTCTTTCAGTTTACGTAAAGAGTCTTCTTTGGAAACTTTTAATTGTGTTTCTATAGTTTCAGCTTTACCAATATCATCAAGCTCTTTTAGTTGGTTAA